>CBIGXQ010000047.1:0-15834 GCA_966193865.1 uncultured Sphingosinicella sp.
AGGTGGTCAGCGCGGCGCCCTTGTTGCCGCGCTCTTCCTTGACGACCTGGACGAGGAGCACCTGGCGGCGCCGGATGACGTCCTGGATCTTGTAGCGGCGGCGCAGATTCTGGCGCTTGCGGCGAAGCGATTCGGCGGCGCTCTCCTCTGAGCCGTTCTCGGCGTCCTCGGGCGGCGCCGGCGGGGCCTCGTCGGCGCCTTCCTCATCGGATTCGGCCGACATCGGCTCCTCGTCGACCTCGATGACTCCGCCATCGTCCTCGCGGTCCATCTCGGCGGCGCGAAGCCGCGCTTCCTCGGCGGCATGCTCCGCTTCCTCGCGAAGCAGGGCCTCCCGATCCTCCTTCGGGATCTGGTAATAATCCGGGTGGATTTCGCTGAAGGCCAGGAAGCCGTGGCGGTTGCCGCCATAATCGACGAACGCCGCCTGAAGCGACGGCTCGACCCTGGTAACCTTGGCTAGATAGATATTTCCCTTGAGCTGCTTGTGCTCGGCGGACTCGAAATCAAATTCCTCGATCCGGTTTCCCTTGATCACGGCCACCCGGGTTTCTTCCTGGTGGCGCGCGTCGATCAACATGCGCATGGTCATCAACTTCACTCCACGCGCCCGCTCCCGCTCCGAAGATCAGGAATCGCGCGCGCTCGAATATGGACGGCAGCGCGGCGGTCATGCGCCGCGCGTCTTTTGTCCGGGTTAAAAGAATGTTTGCGTTCGCCGCCTGGGGCGCGCCGGCAATGAGTGCCGGCCGAAGCCACCCGGAAAGCAGGCCGTCGCCGAGAAGGCGGCGGGTCAGCCCGGGAAGTGAATGCCACATGCAGCGTCAACCTAGATGGCCGGCTGGCGGCCGGCGAAATTCCCATCGCGCCGGGGAAGGTTCGTGCCCGCCCCATTCCGGCCCGATGTTGCGCTGCTAGCACCTGGGGAACCAAGCGGCAACCGCCGCCGGGGGCGACAACGCATTTTGCTGGACGCGGGAGGGCGCCCACCCTCAAATGAAGGCCATGGTCTGGTGGCTGGTTCAGCTTCTCTATGCGCTCGTCGGCAGCGCCGTCGCCGGTATCGTCCCGGGCGGGTCGGCGCAGCCGCAGCGCGGGATCTCGATCCCGCTCGCCCCGCTGTCGCCCGGAAGCCAGGCGCCGCTGCCGCCGGTGACGAAGGCAAGGACCACGGACGCGCCCCTGGTGGTCATCGATCCCGGCCATGGCGGCCATGATCCCGGCGCCCGATCGCCGTTCGTCGATCAGCCCGAGAAGAATCACACGCTCGCCCTCGCGATCGCGATCCGCGACGCCCTCGCGGCGACCGGCCGGGTAAGGGCCGCTCTGACTCGCGCCGACGACACCTATCTCGGGCTCGAAGAGCGCTACATCCTCGCCCGGCGAATGGGCGCCGATCTGTTCATCTCGATCCACGCCGACGCCGCGCCCAATGACGGCGCCCACGGCGCGACCATCTACACCTTGTCCGAGGTCGCTTCGGACCGGCAGGCGGCCTTGCTCGCGAGCGAGCAGAACGAATCGAACCGGATCGCGGGCGCCCGGCTCGGGAGCGACCCCGGGGTCAACATGATCCTCATCGATCTCGCCCAGCGCGAAAGCATGGACGTCTCGGCCGAATTCGCCAGATTGCTCCATCGCGAGGCGGCCCCGGTCTTCCCGTTCCGGCCCGACTGGCACCGCTTCGCCGCCTTCATCGTCCTGAAGGCGCCTGACATCCCCTCGGTGCTGTTCGAATCGGGCTATCTCACCAACGAGACGGACAGCCGCTACATCGCCTCGCCCGAGGGCCGGCAGCAGATCGCCACCGGCATGAGGCGCGCGATCGAGGCCCATTTCGCTCGCCGCGCCCTCGGCGGCGGACGCTGAAGGCATAGTGAGCCCGTCCCGGCGAAATCGGCACGGCTCTCGCCACCGATGCGGTGGTTCGAGGTCGGCGCCCCATTGCGGGCATCCCGCCCACAACCTAAACTATGGGCTTCATGGTTAGTCAGCGTATCACCCTTCACCGGGATCTCGGCCGGTACGGCAGCCGCGCCGGCACTTTCGTTCGCGAGGCCTGGCGGAAGCGCTGGGTCAAGTTCCTGCTGGCGCTACTGGCGCTTCCGCTGATCGCCTATTTCATCCTCTGGCTGATCTTCGCGCGCGGCCTGCCTTCCGCCGAATCCCTGCTCAACTACCAGCCGGTCCTGCCGACCTACGTCCGCGACGTGAACGGGCAGCCGGTCCAGAGCTTCGCCCGCGAGCGGCGGGTCCAGCTTGCCTATGAGGAGCTTCCGCCGCACCTGATCAACGCCTTCATCGCCGCCGAGGACCGGACCTTCTTCAGCCATTCGGGAGTCGACATTCCGGGCATCATCAGCGCGATCTTCACCAACATGACGAGCTCCGGCCGGCCGGTCGGCGCCTCGACCATCACCCAGCAGGTCGCCAAGAACCTGCTTCTCACCAACGAGGTCACCTACACCCGCAAGATCCGCGAGCTGTTCCTCGCCCGGCGAATGGAATCGGTGCTCGAGAAGGAACAGATCCTCGAGCTCTATCTCAACCAGATCTTCCTCGGCCGTAACGCCTATGGCGTCCAGGCGGCGTCGCGCGCCTATTTCGACAAGGATGTCGAACAGCTGACGATCGCCGAGGCGGCCTATCTCGCCGTCCTTCCCAAGGCGCCGTCCAATTACGACCCGATCCGACACGGCGACCGTGCCCTGGCGCGGCGCAACTGGGTGCTCGGCGAAATGCGGCGCAACGAGTTCATCACCCCGGCCCAGCATGCGCAAGCGGTCGCCCAACCGCTCGGCACCCTTCGCAGCAGCCCCGACAGCCTCGAAAATGTCGGCGGCTATTTCATGGAGGAGGTCCGGCGCCGGCTGATCGACCGGTTCGGCGAGAATGCCGAGGCGGGCCCGAACAGCGTCTATGCCGGCGGCCTGTGGGTCCGAAGCTCCTACCACCCGGTCATGCAGCAGGCGGCTGAGGAAGCGCTCCGCGACGGGCTCGTCCGCTTCGAGAGCGGCCGCGGCTGGCGCGACCCCGGCCTCAGCGTCGACATGTCGGGCGACTGGCGCTCGCAGCTTTCGCTCGCCGCGTTCGGCGCCGGCTATCCCGACTGGCGATCGGCCGTCGTCCTCGAGAAGGATGGGACAAGCGCCACGATCGGCTTCACCGACGGCACCACAGGGACCCTTCCCGCCTCGCTCGCCTCGATGCCGAAGCGCGGCAGCGGCGAGCCGGCCTTCAGCGCTCTTCGGCCAGGGGCGATCATCGCCGTCGAGCGCTCCGGCGACGCCTTCGCGCTTCGGACCATTCCCGAGGTTTCCGGCGGCTTCGTCGCCGAGGACGTGAGTTCGGGCCGGATCCTGGCGATGCAGGGCGGCTTCGACGCGCGACTGTCCGACTTCAACCGGGCCACCCAGGCGATGCGGCAGCCCGGCTCGACCTTCAAGCCGTTCGTCTATGCCGCAGCGCTCGACAACGGCATGACTCCCGCCTCGATCGTCGTCGACGGTCCGTTCTGCGTGAACCAGGGGACTCCGCAGGCGAAATGCTTCCGCAACTTCTCGGGCGGCCATGCCGGACCGCAGACGATGCGTTGGGGTCTCGAGCAATCGCGCAACCTGATGACGGTTCGGACTGCCAACCAGACGGGCATGGACCAGGTGGTTCGGGTCGCCGAACGGATGGGCATCGGCGAATATCCGCCCTATCTGGCGATCTCGCTCGGCGCCGGCGACACGACCGTCCTCCAGATCACCAACGCGTTCGCGATCCTGGCCAATCAGGGACGGGCGCTGACGCCGACTCTGATCGACTATGTCCAGGACAGAAACGGCAAAGTGATCTGGCGCGCCGACACCCGTCCCTGCGAGGGCTGCAACGCCCCCGACTGGAACGGCCGGCCGATGCCCCGGCCGCCGCTCAGGACCCGGCAGATCATCGACCCGATGACCGCCTATCAGGTCGTCCACATGCTCGAGGGCGTCGTCCAGCGCGGCACCGCGACCGTTCTTCGCGATCTCAACCGGCCCCTGTTCGGCAAGACCGGGACGACGAGCGGCCCGACCAATGTCTGGTTCATCGGCGGCTCGCAGGACGTCGTCGCCGGAGTCTATGTCGGCTACGATCAGCCGCGGCCGATGGGCCATTATGCCCAAGGCGGGCGAATCGCCGCGCCGATCTTCAAGCAATTCGCCCAGACCGCCTTCCGCGACATGCCGGTGGTTCCGTTCCGCGCCCCGCAGGGCATCCGGATGGTGCGAATCGATCGCCGCTCGGGCCGGCGGGTGTTCGGCGGCTGGCCGCCCGACGATCCCAGGGCGGCGGTGATCTGGGAGGCGTTCAAACCGGAAAGCGAGCCGAGGCGCACGATCGAGCGCGACGAGGGACAGCTTGCCGAGCGCGCGCCCGCCCGCCGGGCCGTCGTCGCCCGGAGCGATCGCCGCGACAGCGATTTCCTGCAACGCGAGGGCGGGATTTACTAGGCCGTCGCGCAACTATAGGCCTGCGGGCGAACGCAGGCCCGTTCCGGCGAAAGCCGGAGTTCACCCGAGCGATCAATCTGCGCCCAGGCGACGAGCCGGGGAGCGGCCCATTGGAGACCTTGAAGATGCGCGCCGAAGCGCAAGCCCATATCGACCAGATCCGTTCCGCCCTCGATTTGTTGCGCCGATTCCTCGATTGGGACCGGGCGCTGAAGCGGCTCGAGGAGCTGAATGCAAAGGTCGAGGACCCGTCCTTGTGGAACGATCCCAAGGGCGCCCAGGACGTGATGCGCGAGCGGCGCCGGCTCGAGCAGGCGATCGGCGCGACCCGTGCGATCGAAGGCGATCTCCAGGACACGGTCGAGCTCATCGAGATGGCCGAAAGCGAGGGCGACGAAGCCCTGGTCGACGACGGCGTCAAAGCTCTGGCCGCGCTCGCCGACAAGGCGGAGAAGGACAAGGTCGCGGCGCTACTCGCCGGCGAGGCGGACGCCAACAACACCTATGTCGAGATCAATGCCGGCGCCGGCGGCACCGAGAGCCAGGACTGGGCCGAGATGCTCCAGCGCATGTATGCGCGCTGGGCCGAACGGCACGGAATGAAGGTGGAGCTGGTCGATCACCATTCCGGCGAGCAGGCGGGAATCAAGTCGGCGACATTGCTGCTCAAGGGCGAGAATGCCTATGGCTATGCAAAGACCGAAAGCGGCGTCCACCGGCTCGTCCGGATCAGCCCCTATGACAGCTCGGCCCGCCGCCACACAAGCTTCGCGAGCGTCTGGGTCTATCCCGAGATCGACGAGAATATCGACGTCGAGGTCGAGGAAAAGGATCTGAAGATCGACACCTACCGCTCCTCCGGAGCCGGCGGGCAGCACGTCAACACGACCGATAGCGCGGTCAGGATCACCCACGTCCCGACCGGGATCATCGTCGCCTGTCAGAACCAGCGTTCACAGCACAAGAACCGGGCCGAGGCGATGAAGATGCTCAAGGCCCGGCTCTACGAAGCCGAGCTCCAGCGCCGAGAGGCCGAGGCGAGCGCCCAGCATGCGGCCAAGTCGGATATCGGCTGGGGCCACCAGATCCGGTCCTACGTCCTCCAGCCCTATCAGCTGGTGAAGGACCTTCGCACCGGAGTCACCTCGACCTCGCCTAGCGAGGTGCTCGACGGCGATCTCGATCGATTCATGGCCGCCGCTCTGTCGCAGCGAGTCACCGGCGAGAAGGTCGACGTGGAAGATGTCGATTAGGCGTTTCGGCCAAGCGGGGCTGCTTGCCCTCGCGCTGATCGCATCCGGCTGCCGGGAGCAGCCGGCCGAAACCACTTTCCCCGAGCCGCATCGGCCGGTCGCCCCGATCGAATCCTCGCGCTATCTCAACGAGGACGCCCGGGATCGAAGCGGCGAGTTCGAGACGGTGACCCGGCTCGCCGAGGTCAAGCCGGGGATGCGGGTCGCCGACATCGGCGCCGGCGAAGGCTATTATACCGTCCGGCTGGCGCCGATGGTCGGACCGACGGGCCGAGTGCTGGCCGAGGACATCATCCCGGACACGATCCGCGACCTCGCCAACCGGGTCCAGCGCGAGCGGCTCGACAATGTCGCACTGAAGCTCGGCCTGCCCAACGATCCGCAGCTGCCGCCGGCCTCGTTCGACCGGATCTTCATGATCCACATGTATCACGAGATCGAGCGGCCCAGCGAGTTCCTCTGGAACCTGCGCGGTGGCCTGAAGCGCAACGGCAGCGTCGTCGTCGTCGACGCCGACCGGCCGACCGACCGCCACGGCACGCCGCCGCGACTCCTGGTCTGTGAATTCGCCGCGGTCGGCTACGAGCTGACCCGCTTCGAGCGCCTGGCCGACACCGAATCCTATTTCGCCCAGTTCGAGGCGCGAGAGGCCCGACCCGAGCCCCAGGACATCCCGACCTGCGAATTGTGAGGTGGCGCAGGCCGCGGCGAGGCGGCATAGTCTGGCGATGCGCGCTTATCTCGATCTGCTTCAGCTCATCCTCGACGAAGGCGTCGAGCAGAAGGACCGGACCGGTGTCGGGACCCGCTCCGTTTTCGGTCACCAGATGCGGTTCGACCTTGCGAAGGGCTTTCCGCTGCTGACGACGAAGAAGCTCCACATCAGGTCGATCCTCATCGAATTGCTGTGGTTCCTCAAGGGCGACACCAACGTCCGCTGGCTTCAGGAGAACCGGGTCAGCATCTGGGACGAATGGGCCGATGACGAAGGCGATCTCGGACCGGTCTACGGCAAGCAGTGGCGGCGCTGGCAGGCGCCGGACGGCCGCGAGATCGACCAGATTGCGGGCCTCATCGACCTCATCAAGAACGACCCGGCCTCGCGCCGCCAGATCGTCACCGCGTGGAACCCGGCCGAGCTTCACCTGATGGCGCTGGCGCCGTGCCACTGCCTGTTCCAGACCCAGGTCGCCGGCGGCAGGCTGAACCTGCAAATGTACCAGCGAAGCGCCGACGTCTTCCTCGGCGTGCCGTTCAACATCGCAAGCTACGCCTTGCTCACCCACATGCTCGCCCAGCAATGCAATCTGGAGCCGGGGACGTTCGTGTGGACCGGCGGCGACTGCCATCTCTACTCCAACCATCTCGACCAGGCCCGCGAGCAGCTGACCCGCGAGCCGAAGCCGCTGCCGAAGCTGACGCTCCTTCGGCGGCCGCCGGCGATCGACGAGTATCGCTTCGAGGATTTCGAGATCTCGGACTACGAGGCCCACCCGCACATCAAGGCGCCGGTCGCCGTCTGACGTTGCCCCTGCAGCCCGATTGCCTATCGCCGTCAGGTCGTGGATAGCGCGCTGATGACGGCCGACACCCGCCCCGAGATCGTCCTCGTCGTCGCTCGCGCCGACAATGGCGTGATCGGCAAGGACGGGAAGCTGCCCTGGCACCTGCCGGCCGATCTCAGGCATTTCAAGCAAGTGACGATGGGGTCGCCGATGATCATGGGCCGCCGCACCTTCGACAGCCTTCCGGGACTCCTCCCCGGCCGCCGCCATATCGTCCTCACCCGCGACAAGGGCTGGAGCGCGGCCGGCGCCGAAACCGCGGGTTCGCCGGACGAGGCCCTCGCCAAGGCGCAAGCGGAGCGGGTCTGCGTCATCGGCGGCGCGGAGATCTTCACGCTGTTCGAGCCGATCGCCGCGGCCATCGAGCTGACCGAAATTCATCTCGACGCGGCCGGCGACACTTTCCTGCCGCGGTTCGACCCGGTCCGATGGAAGGCCGTCTCGAGCGAAGCCCATGCCGACGAAGATGGCCGACCGGCTTATACCTTCCTCAGGCTCGAACGCCGTCCCTGAAGCCGGTGCCGCCGCGATTGGCTTCGCGGGATCGGCTCCCTATACACGCCGCCATGGAGCGCCTTGACGGGGGCTCGGCGGTTCCGGCCCCGCTTCGCGGCGGCATCGTCGCGCTCGGCAATTTCGACGGGTTTCACAAGGGCCACCAGGCGGTGGTGGCGCGAGCGGTGTCGCGCGCCCGGGCCGAAGGCCGTCCGGCGCTGGTCGCGACCTTCGATCCCCACCCGGTGCGCTTCTTCGCGCCGGACGTGCCGCCGTTCCGGCTGACCAGTCTCGACCAGCGCCAGCGGCTGTTCGCCGAGGCGGGTGCCGACGCGATGCTCGTTTTCCATTTCAACGCCGAGCTGGCTTCGGTCATGGCCCCGGATTTCGTCACCGATTATCTTGTCAGCCGGATCGGCGCCGCCGGAGTCGTCACCGGCGAGGACTTCACCTTCGGCAAGGGCCGCGGCGGCAATGTCGAGGTGCTCAAGCTGCTCGGCCAGGCGAATCGGATCTCGGTCGATTCGGTCAGCCCGGTGAACGACGGCGGCGAGCCGGTCTCCTCGAGCCGGATCCGCGAGGCGCTCCAGGCCGGCGACTGCGAGACCGCGACGTCTCTTCTGACCCGTCCGTTCGCGATCGAGGGCGAGGTCGAGCATGGCGACAAGAGAGGCCGAAAGCTCGGCTACCCGACCGCCAATATTGCGCTCGGCAATTATCTTCGGCCGCGCTTCGGGGTCTATGCGGTTCGCGGCCGGCTGCCGAGGGGCCGAGTCCTCGACGGAGTCGCCAATCTCGGCGTCCGGCCGATGTTCGATCCACCGAAGGAATTGCTCGAACCCTATTTCTTCGACTTCGAGGGGCGCCTCTACGGACGACGAATCGAGGTCGAGCTGATCTCCTTCATTCGCACCGAGGAAAGGTTCGACGATCTCGACGCCCTGAAGGTCCAGATCGCCCGCGACTGCGACGAGGCCCGCCGCCGTCTTGCCGCCGCGCCGCCCCTCGCCTAAGCCCCGCCCGCAATGTCCGAAAAGCCCGAAAACCCCAAGCCGGATTGGCGCGACACCGTCTTCCTGCCCAAGACCGATTTCCCGATGAAAGCCGGCCTCGCCCAAAAGGAGCCGGCGATCCTCGCCCGCTGGGCCGAGACGAAGCTGTACGAGCAGCTCCGCAGCGCCCGCGCCGGACGCGAGCGCTTCATCCTCCACGACGGCCCGCCCTACGCCAATGGCGACATCCACATGGGCCATGCGATGAACAAGATCCTCAAGGACATCGTCGTGAGATCGCAGTCGCTGCTCGGCAAGGACGCGCCCTACGTGCCCGGCTGGGACTGCCACGGCCTTCCGATCGAGTGGAAGGTCGAGGAGCAATATCGAAAGAAGAAGCTCGACAAGGACGAGGTCCCGACCGATCAGTTCCGCGCCGAATGCCGGGCCTATGCCGAGAAATGGGTCGGCGTTCAGTCCGAGCAGTTCCAGCGCCTCGGAGTCCAGGGCGAGTGGGACAATCCCTATCTGACGATGAAATATGAGGCCGAGGCGAAGATCGTCGAGGAGCTCCTCAAGTTCGCCGAAAGCGGCCAGCTCTATCGCGGCGCCAAGCCGGTCATGTGGAGCCCGGTCGAGAAGACCGCCCTCGCCGAGGCCGAGGTCGAATATGAGGACGTCGTCTCGACCCAGATCGACGTCGGCTTCGAGATCGTCGAAAGCCCGATCCCGGAGCTGGTCGGCGCTCATGCGGTGATCTGGACGACGACCCCCTGGACGATCCCGGTCAACCAGGCGATCGCCTATGGCGAGGACGTCGAATATGTTCTCGTGATTCCGATGCTCATGGTTCGGCGGGAAGACCTACCGGAGCTAGCAGCCGTTCGCGACTCCCATCCATGGTTTGGCAATCGAGCCCAGAAGGTGCTGGTCGCCAAGAGTTTGGTTTCAGCGCTGGCAGACAGGCTCAACGCCGCGCTTCAAAGAGCTGACTTGCCCGAGGGGGCGCACGTCAAGTTGCTCCAGGCCGAAGAAGCGTCGGACCAATTGGGCTTAGGCTCGCCGATAAAAGGGTCCGACCTCGCCGGCACCGTCGCTCGCCATCCGATGCACAAACTCGGCGGCTTTTTTGCGAAACCACGCCCGTTCCTACCTGGAGAGCACGTCACCACCGACGCCGGAACCGGGCTCGTCCATATGGCGCCCGACCATGGCGAGGAGGATTTCCTGGTCTGCAAGGCGGCCGGGATCGACCCCGTCTTCGCCGTCACCGACGACGGCCGCTATCGCGAGGACTGGGCCTGGCTGGGCGGCCAGGGCAGCGTCATCAACAATAAATTCAACGCGCCGGACGGGCCGATCTGCTCCGACCTGCGCGAGGCCGGCGCCCTGCTCGCGGCGAGCGCCGACTTCCAGCACAGCTATCCGCACAGCTGGCGGTCGAAAGCCAAGGTCATCTACCGCTGCACGCCGCAATGGTTCATCCCGATGGATCGAAGCGCGATCAGCGATCTGCCGGGGGCAGCTCGAAGCGCGGAGATCGGCTCGCCCGGCGAGCCGGGGACGGGAGCTGGTGAAACGCTCCGGCAGACCGCCCTGGCCGCGATCGAAGAGACTCGCTGGGTGCCGGAAAAATCGCGGAACCGGATCGGCGCGATGGTCGAGGGGCGGCCGGACTGGGTGATCAGCCGGCAGCGCGCCTGGGGGGTTCCGATCGCGCTCTACGTCAACCGCAAGACCGGCGACTATCTGAAGGACCCGGCGGTCAATTCGCGGATCATCCGCGCCTTCCACGAAGGCGGCGCCGACGCCTGGTTCCAGGCCGATCACCAGGCGCTGCTCGGCAACGGCTACAGGCTCGACGAGTTCGAGCCGGTCATGGACATCCTCGACGTCTGGTTCGACAGCGGATCGACCCATTCCTACGTCGTCGAGGCGCGCTACGGCGAAGGCGTCCGGGCCGACCTCTACGTCGAAGGGTCCGACCAGCATCGTGGCTGGTTCCAGTCCTCGCTCCTGGAAAGCTGCGGTACCCGCGGCCGGGCGCCCTACGAGGCGGTCCTGACCCACGGCTTCGCTCTGGACCAGCAGGGGCGGAAGATGTCGAAATCGGTCGGCAACGTCGTCGATCCGCTCGCCATCATCCGCGACAACGGCGCCGACATCCTCCGCCTCTGGGTCGCCTCGACCGACTATTTCGAGGACGTCCGGATCGGCAAGGAAGTGCTCGCCACCACCACCGACGCCTATCGCAAGCTTCGCAACAGCTTCCGCTACCTGCTCGGCGCCCTCGCCGGCTTCGAGTCCGAAGAAGCGGTTGCCGTCGCTGAGATGCCGGAGCTGGAGCGATGGGTGCTCCATCGCCTGGCGAGCCTCGACCGCGAGCTCCGCGAGGCGAGCGAGGGCTTCGAATATAATCGCTACGCGCGGCTCATCACGACCTTCGCCAATGACGATCTTTCCGCCTTCTTCTTCGATATAAGAAAGGACGCGCTCTACTGCGACGTCGGCCCGAAGCTGCCGCTCGGGAGCCTGAAGAGGCGCGCCTATCGAACCGTGCTCGACCAGGTGTTCCAGGCGCTGGTCCGCTGGGTCAGCCCGATCCTCTGCTTCACCGCCGAGGAAGTCTGGTCGACCCGCTACCCCGAACAGGGCTCGGTCCACCTGCTCGAATGGCCGGCGATCGACTCCGCCTGGAGCGATCCGGAGCTCGGGGCGAAATGGGACCTCATCCGGGCCACGCGCGAGCGGGTGACGGAGAGCATCGAGCCGCTTCGGCGCGAAAAGACGATCGGATCGAGCCTCGAGGCGAAGATCCTCTACCCGGATCTCGAGCTCGATCTGACCGACGAGGCGCTGGCCGACCTCGCCGAAATCTACATCGTGTCGGAGGTCGGCCCCGGCCAGGGCGCCACGATCGAGGTCACCCGGACAGACCATCGCAAATGCGGCCGCTGCTGGCGGCATCTGCCGGAAGTGCCCGAGGACGGGGATCTGTGCGGACGGTGCGAGGGGGTCGTGAATGGCTGAATCGGCATCCGCCTTGCCCGTTGATCTCGGGCTGAGGCGCAACCGGTCGATCGCTTTCGTGGTCGCCTTCCTCATCTTCCTGTTCGACCAGGCGGTGAAGTGGCTGGTCACCTATCCGCTGAAGCTGGAGCAGCGCGAACATATCGACCTGCTTCCTTTCTTCGATCTCCAATGGGTCGAGAACAGGGGCGTTTCGCTCGGCCTGATGCCCGCGGACAGCGAGCTCGGGCGCTGGCTACTGGTCGGCATGACGGCGGGGATCGCCACCTTCGTCGCGATCTGGCTGTGGAAGGAACGGCGCCGCCAGGATTCGATCGCCCTCGCGATGATCCTCGGCGGGGCGCTCGGCAACATCGTCGATCGGGTGCGGTTCGGCTATGTCGTCGACTATGCGGATTTCCACATCGGCGGGTGGCAACCCTTTTTGGTCTTCAACATCGCCGACGCGGCAATTACCATCGGGGTGCTGCTTTTGCTTGTCCGCGCGCTCCTGATGCGCGATGGCAAGGGCTCGAAGAAGGAAGCCTGAAAAATGCGTCTGTCCCACCTGCTCCTCGCCGGCTCCGCCACGGCACTGCTCGCCGGCTGCGGCACCACCAGCCCGTTCGATCGCGGCGCCCCCGACGAATTCGCGGTCGCCCGAGGCGCGCCTCTGGTCGTTCCGCCCGATTTCGCGCTGACCCCGCCAGGACCGGGAGAGCCCGACGTCGGCGCCGATCCGCGCGCCCAGGCGCTCCAGGCCCTGTTCGGCGGCCCGCAGCCGCGAAGCGCGGTCGAGCGGAGCCTGCTCCAGCAGGCCAATGCGAACCAGGCGGCGCTCGGCGCCCGCTCCGTCGCCGGCGATCCTGGAACGACCGTCGTCAATCGCGGCGCGGTCGTCCAGGCGATCATCCAGCTGCCGGAAGGCAATGGCGCGGAAGCTTCGGTCCAGCTGCCTCAATAGGCCGTTTCCGCTTCGCCGGAGCGGATTGCGACTTCCGCCTCATCGTTCCGCCGGACTTCGGCCGGCATCGGGAGGAAGGAGGATCATGTCAGGAAAGAATGAAAAGGCGCCGGTGCTCCTGGCCGGCGGCAATCCGCAGATCGCGAAAGCCGAGGGCGACGCGCCGGTCCAGGCCTATATCGCGGCAATGCCGGGCTGGAAGAGCGGCCTCGGCCGCAAGCTCGACTCGCTCGTTACCGCCAATGTCCCCAACGTACGCAAGGCGGTGAAGTGGAACTCGCCCTTCTACGGCGTCGAAGGCAAAGGCTGGTTTCTCTCCTTCCACGTCTTCACCCATTATGTGAAGGTGACCTTCTTCAACGGCGCCTCGCTCCGGCCGCTGCCTCCGGGCGGTGCCGAGAAGAGCAAGGAAGCGCGCTGGATAGACATCAAAGAGGGCGAGCCGCTCGACGAGGCGCAACTGGCGGATTGGGTGAGGCAGGCGTCAGCGATCCCTGGCTGGATGGCCTAGACCCGCGAACGCCGCCATTAACGATGTAGCGAGGTCGAGGCGCCAGGCATTCGCTCGCATTCAGGAGACACAGGCATGAAGTTCGTTCCGTTGAATTCGCGCGGCGGCGACTATCTGGTGGTGGCCGGCAACGTCGCCTATCTGCGCGCCCACGAGAACGGCCAGACCAAGATCGGGCTCGTCGGCGGCGATTCGATCCTCGTCGCCGGAAGTGTCGAGGAGACCGTCGCCGCGCTGCTGGCGGGCTGACGAAGTCCGCGACCGAAGCCGCGCCGTCAGGCGGCGATCGCTTGCTGCTCCCGCCAGCTTGCGGTCCGGGCGTCATAATAATCGGCCAGCGCCTCCAGCGCCGACACCGTGTCGCCCGAGTAGGAAGGACCGTGCATCAACCCGAGCGTTTTCGGGGCGAGCGGCGCCAGTCGGCGAATCGTCGATCCCATCTGCGGATGGAGGCTCGAAAAGCCGAACAGCTCCTCGGCCGCCGCCGCCGGCCCGACGATATCGTCGTCGGTCATCGCTTCGGTAAGGCCGGTCTGGGTGAAGAGATCGCCGCACAGCAAGGTGCCGGTCACTTCCTCGAACAGCAGACCGGCATCCCATCCGTGCGGCGTGTGGGGCGTGTCGATATAGCGCACCCTTCGCCCACCCAGGTCGATCGATTCACCATCGGCGAGGAGGCGCGGCGGGCGATCGGCGAGGTCGTTGAGGCTGACGTCGCAGGCGGTGGCGCCATGGGCGACCTCCGACTCCGGCGCCGCCGCGAGCCACAGGTTCATCGCGCCGCATTCGTCCGCTTCGAGGTGCCCGAAGCTGATCCAGCGAAGCCGTTCCGGCGCAATCAGCCGCGCCACCGCCTCGTGGACGGCGGGGAACAGCCGCCGGTGGCCGGTGTGGAACAGCAAGGGCTCATCGGCAGCGATCAGGAACTGGTTGAAGGCGAATCCGGCGGGCGGCGCGACATCGGGCACGAAGGTCGAGATCCGGAAGATGCGGTCGGCAATCTCGTCGATCCGGGTGGTCATCGGCGGTTCCTTTCGGGCGCATGATTCGTTGACTGCACACATATGTGCATTTAATATTATCATTATGTCAATATCGGATGCACGAACCAGTGTAGCGAAAAGACCCTATCGACTGGGGCAGCGCGCGCTGAAGCAGGAAGAGACACGGCTGAGGATCGTCGAGGCGGCGGTGGAGCTTCACTCGACGATCGGGCCGGCCCGGACGACGGTGGCGCAGATCGCCGAGCGAGCGGGAGTCCAGCGCCACACTTATTATGCCCATTTCCCGGAGGAGCGTGAGCTCTTCCTCGCCTGTTCGGGCCTTGCCCTTGAGCGTGATCCGCTGCCGGACGTGGAGCGATGGTCGGCGCTGCCGCCCGGCCCGGAGCGGCTTCGCTCCGGCCTCGAGCAGGTCTATCAATGGTATTCACGAAACGCCCAGCAAGCCGGCTGCGTCCTTCGCGATTCAGAACATCATGCGCTGACCCGGGAGACGGTGGAGCTTCGGATGAAGCCGGTCTTCGAGCGCGCCGCCCAGCTTCTCGGCGATGGCCTGGCGGACTCCTCGCTGGCTTTGCTCGCGGTCGCGCTCGACTTCGCCTGCTGGCGGGTGCTGGCGCAGGTTCACGCCCCCGAAGGCGCGGCTTCGCTGATGACGAAGGCGATCCTCGGCCTCGGCGAACCCTAGGCCATCGGCGCCCGACCACGTCTTTGCGGCCCAGCGCCGATTACGGTTTGTTAACCATGTTCGGCGAAGTTCCTGGTCAAGCCCAGGAGGCACGAATGAGCGACCAGCAGATCGAAGACGTGAGAGAGCAGGCCGTCGCCCTCATCAAGGACGCGATGGGCCTCGCCGGCCGCCACGAGCGGCTCGCACTGCCGCGATCGGAAGCCCAGGTCCACAAGGCGATCGACCTGCTTCGGACGAGGCCGGTCGACGACGACCTGCTCGCGGCCGCCGAATCCCTCTCCTGCACGATGCGCGAGATGGACCAGCTGCTTCGCCAGGGCCGGGTGAATGCCTATGATTCGCGCGCCCTGCGGGTGAGGAAGCTGTTCGAGGCGCTCTGAGGCCGAGCAGCCGCGCGCGCCTGTTCCGTCCTAGGGCTGGACCCGCACCTGAAGGCTGGCGGACCGGGGCGCGCGGCTGACGCTCGCCTGGACCAGCATAGACGGATCGGAGCGCCATCGGGCCAGATCGGCGCCGCTGGAGCGGATGAACTGGGCAGGCCCGACTCCCAAAGCGAGCGAGGCGGCCGAAGCCAGCGGACCGATGGCGAGATCGCCTTCGACCGTCCCCACCACCTGGCATGACTGAAGCCTACCGGTCGAAGGCGGCGCCGTCAGGAAGAGCGTCCACGGGCCCTTCTGGAGAACCACCGGTGGGACGGCAGCCTGAAATTCCTCGCTGCCGCCGGTCGGGCGAACCGCCCGTTCCACCCAGCCGGCGGTCAGGGCCGACTGGCGGACCGTTTCGAGATCGGGAAAGCCGCGACGGCAAGTCTCGGCAAAGGCCTCGACCAGAGGCGGCGGCGACGACTGCATCGCCATCGCCAGTCCGGG
>CBIGXQ010000048.1:0-15070 GCA_966193865.1 uncultured Sphingosinicella sp.
AGGAATATATCGTCCGCGAGGGCGACGAGCCGAAACATAGCTGCCTGATCCTTTCCGGCTTCGCGTTCCGCCAGAAGGTGGCCGGGAATGGCGGCCGGCAGATCGTCTCGATCCACATGAAAGGCGATCTGGCGGACCTTCAGAATTCGCTTCTCGGCGTGGCGGATCACAGCCTGCAGGCGCTTACGCGTGTCGAAGCGGCGATGATTCCCGTCGACGCCATTCAGAACCTGGCGTTCGATCGGCCGGCGATCGGCCGGGCGCTGTGGTACGAGACCCTGGTCGACGCCTCGATCTTCCGCGAATGGGTTCTCAACGTCGGTCGGCGCGACGCCCGAACCCGGACCGCCCACCTGCTTTGCGAATTCGCGCGCCGGCTTCGGGCGGCGGGGTTGAGCGGGCCGAAGAATTACGAGCTGCCGATGACCCAGGAGCAGCTCGCCGATGCCCTCGGCCTCACCTCGGTCCACGTCAACCGCACCTTGAAGGCGCTGGAGAATGACGGCCTCATCGTGAGGAGCCAGCGCGCCGTCCAGATCGACGACTGGGCCGCGTTGGCTAGCGTCGGCGACTTCCAGAGCCGTTACCTGCATCTGCCCCCGATGAAGGCCGACTGATCAGTCGATCAGCTCGACGGCCATTGCCGTCGCTTCGCCGCCGCCGATGCACAAGGTGGCGAGACCACGCTTCAGGCCGTGGGTCTCGAGCGCGCTGAGCAGGGTCGCCAGGATTCGGGCTCCACTGGCCCCGATCGGGTGGCCCAGAGCAGTCGCGCCGCCATGGACGTTGATCGCCTCGCGGGTGATTCCGAGATCGCGCATCGCGATCATCGCCACGCAGGCGAAAGCCTCGTTCACTTCGAAAAGGTCGACGTCGCCGACGCTCCAGCCCGCTCGCTCCAGAGCCTTGCGAACCGCCGGAACCGGCGCCGTCGTGAACTTGCTCGGCTCCTGGGCATGGGCGGCATGGGCGACGATCCTGGCGACCGGCTTCACGCCAAGCCGGTCGGCGACGGAGTGGCGGGTGATGACGAGCGCGGCGGCGCCGTCGCTGATGCTCGAGGCATTGGCCGCGGTGATCGTTCCGTCCTTGGCGAAGGCGGGCTTCAGGTTCGGGATCTTCTCCGGATTCGCCTTTCCCGGCTGCTCGTCGACAGCGATCGTCTCCTCGCCCTTCCGCGTCGCGACGGTGACAGACACGATCTCGCGCTCGAACGCGCCGGAGCTGATCGCCTCGCTGGCGCGCCGCAACGACTCGATCGCATATTCGTCCTGGGCCGATCGGGTGAACTGATATTCGCGGGCCGCGTCCTCGGCGAAAGTGCCCATCGCCCGGCCCTTGTCATAGGCATCCTCGAGCCCGTCGAGCATCATGTGGTCATAGACCATGTCATGACCGATCCGGGCGCCCGAACGATGCTTCTTCATGAGGTAAGGGGAATTGGACATGGACTCCATGCCGCCGGCGACGATCAGGTCCGCGGAGCCGGCGGCGATCATGTCATGGGCGAACATCGCCGCCTGCATTCCCGATCCGCAGACCTTGTTGACGGTGGTCGCCTCGACCGACCGGGGAAGCCCGGCGCCGAGCGCCGCCTGGCGGGCAGGCGCCTGGCCGAGGCCGGCGGGAAGAACGCAGCCCATGAAGATCTTGTCGACCTGGTCGCCTGAGACCCCCGCCCGCTCGATCGCGGCGCGGACCGCGGCGGCGCCGAGCTCGGTGGCGGAAGCGCCGGCAAGCGCGCCCTGGAAGCTGCCCATCGGCGTTCGAGCGTAAGAGAGGATGACGATCGGGTCGTGGGCACTTGCCATGTCTTCGCTTTCCTTCGTCATGCCAGCTTTGGCCGGCCTTCAAACGGGATCGTCCTTCACCGAGGTGACGGCAAGGAGCGACTGTCAGGGAGCGCACATAAGCGCGCCGACGGGCTTGATCAAATCGCCGACGCAGCGGCGTGACTTGCCCGTCCGGCTGTGCGAGCGTTCGAAAATGGCGCGCGAGCGCTGCGAATTTATGGGGGATTGAATGGGAGCCTATATCTGGTCCGTACTGCTTGCGGCGGGGGCGTGGTCGCAACCGGCGCCGCTGACCCAGGATGAGACCGCGCGAATCGCCGCCCAATGTGTCGAGCCTGACCTTCGCGAGCGCCCGATGGCCGAACTGACCCCGGGGCAGATCCAGGCCATCGTCGCCTGCGCGATGCGCAACGCGTCGGTCGCGTTGAACCGCCAGCTGCCGATGCGCATCGACGAGATCACCATTCTCGAATCGACGACCGTGGACGGGACCACCCTCAGCTACAATGGACGGATCGACCTCGGCGCCGACGAGATCGTTGCCGACGCCCCGCAGCGGCTCGAACGGGCATCGCGCACATACGTCTGCTCGCAGGCGGACATGGTTCAGACGATGTCGTTCGGGGGAGCCTATGCTTATTCCTGGGTAGACCGTGAGGGCGCTCCCGTTCACCGCTTCGTGATCCGAGGCTGCTGAGGCATCGAAGTCGCTTGGCCGCCCCGGAGCACGGATATAGTCCGATCCCGCAAGGACGATCCCGTCTCGCCCCACCGCGGCACGGCCCGTCCGGCGACCTCAGCCGCACGTCCACGGTGAGCGGGGCGCTCCATAGAGCCTTTTTGCGAGAGCGAAGGGCCGCCTTGTCCGATCCTTCGCCGCTCTGCTACGGCCCGCTCCACAGGAGAATATTCAATGTCCGAGCTTGGCCTCGATTTCGACCTCGGCGAGATGGCGGAAACGATCCGCGAGACCACCCGGCGCTTCGCCGCCGACCGGATCCAGCCGATTGCCGCCGAGATCGACGAGAAGGACCGATTCCCGCGCGAGCTCTGGCCCGAAATGGGGGAGCTTGGCCTTCACGGGATCACGGTGGAAGAGGAGTTTGGCGGTCTCGGCCTCGGCTATCTCGAACATGTCATCGCCCAGGAGGAGGTGGCGCGCGCCTCGGCCTCGGTCGGCTTGTCCTACGGCGCTCATTCCAACCTTTGCGTCAACCAGATCAGGCGCTGGGGCAATGAGGATCAGAAGCGCAAATATCTTCCGAAGCTGATCAGCGGCGAGCATGTCGGCTCGCTCGCCATGTCCGAGGCCGGTGCCGGATCGGACGTCGTCGGGATGAAGCTTCGCGCCGACAAGGTGCAGGGCGGCTATGTGCTCAACGGCACCAAGTTCTGGATCACCAACGCGCCCGATGCCGACACGCTCGTCGTCTATGCCAAGACCGCGCCCGGCGAAGGCTCGCGGGGGATCACCACCTTCCTCGTCGAGAAGGACATGCCGGGCTTCTCGATCGGCCAGAAGCTGGACAAGATGGGCATGCGCGGGTCGCCAACCGCCGAGCTCGTCTTCAACGACTGCGAAGTCCCCGACGAGAATGTGATGGGACCGGTCAATGGCGGGGTCGGCGTGCTCATGTCCGGCCTCGACTATGAGCGAACCGTCCTCGCCGGAATCCAGCTCGGGATCATGCAGGCCTGCCTCGATTCCGTCCTTCCCTACGTCCGGGAGCGAAAGCAGTTCG
The DNA here is from genome assembly GCA_966193865.1 of uncultured Sphingosinicella sp. GTDB lineage: Bacteria > Pseudomonadota > Alphaproteobacteria > Sphingomonadales > Sphingomonadaceae > Allosphingosinicella. The sequence continues at coordinate 3,536 of CBIGXQ010000048.1, forward strand.
GCAAGCCGATCGGCAGCTTCCAGCTGATCCAGGCCAAGGTGGCGGACATGTACGTCGCCCTCAATTCGGCGCGCGCTTATGTCTATCAGGTGGCGAAGGCCTGCGATTCCGGCCGGACCACCCGCTTCGACGCCGCCGGCGCGATCCTCTACGCCAGCGAAAATGCGGTTCGGGTGGCGAACGAGGCGGTCCAGGCGCTCGGCGGAGCCGGCTACACCAAGGACTGGCCGGTCGAGCGTTATTATCGCGACTCCAAGCTTCTCGACATCGGCGCCGGCACCAACGAGATCCGTCGGATGCTGATCGGCCGCGAGCTCATCGGCGCGGCATGAGCCTCGCTTCCATCCTCGAATGGTATGCGACGATCAGCGGAATCATCGCCGCGATCATGCTCGCGGGCGATTTCGGACGGCGCGTGACGGGCTTCGGCTTCATCCTGTTCTGCACGATGAACATCGCCTGGATCGCCTTCGCCCAGATGGACGATACCGGCGGCCTGCTTTGGCAGAATGCGGTTCTGTTCGCGGTCAACCTGCTCGGCGTGTGGCAATATCTGCTCAGCCCGAAGAACCGGCGCAAGATGGAGGCGGTCGCCGCCGCGGTCGAACGGTTCGAGGAAAAGGAAGCGAAAGCCGAGGCCGCGCAATGACCATCCTCACCACCAGGATCGACGAGGACGGCGATGAGTTCCGGCGCTACTCGGAGCATAATCGCGTCCTTGCGAACGAGCTTCGAACGCGGGTTGCCGACGCCGCTCAGGGCGGGTCCGACAAGCATCGCGAGCGCCACGTCGCTCGCGGCAAGCTTCTTCCGCGCGACCGCGTCGAGCGACTGCTCGATCCCGGCTCGCCCTTCCTCGAGATCGGCCAGCTCGCCGCCTGCGACATGTACAAGGGGGAGGTGCCGGGCGCCGGCATGATTGCCGGGATCGGCCGGGTTTCGGGCCGTGAGACGATGATCGTCTGCAACGACGCGACGGTGAAGGGCGGCACTTATTATCCGATGACGGTGAAGAAGCATCTTCGGGCGCAGGAGATAGCGCTCGAGAACCGCCTCCCGTCCGTCTATCTGGTCGACAGCGGCGGCGCCAACCTCCCCCACCAGGCCGAGGTCTTCCCCGACCGAGAGCATTTCGGCCGAATCTTCTACAATCAGGCGCAGATGTCGTCCAAAGGTCTTGCCCAGATCGCCTGCGTGATGGGGAGCTGCACCGCCGGCGGTGCCTATGTCCCGGCGATGAGCGACGAGACGGTGATCGTCCGCAACCAGGGGACGATCTTCCTCGGCGGGCCGCCGCTGGTGAAGGCCGCGACCGGTGAGGTGATCTCGGCCGAGGAGCTCGGTGGCGGCGACCTCCACGCCCGCCGTTCCGGGGTCGTCGATCATCTCGCCGAGAATGACGAGCATGCGCTTGCGATCGTCCGCGACATCGTCGCCCGGCTGAACAGTGTGAAGCAGGTCGATATCGACCTCGCCGAACCGGTGCCGCCGAAGCTCGATCCCGAAGACCTGTACGGCGTCATCCCGGACGACGTCCGAACCCCCTATGACGTCCACGAGGTGATCGCCCGGATCGTCGACGGCTCGGAATTCCACGAGTTCAAGCCGCTCTACGGCTCCACCCTCGTCTGCGGCTTCGCCAGGATCTGGGGAATCCCGGTCGCGATCTTGGCCAATAACGGAATCCTCTTCTCGGAGAGCGCGCTGAAAGGCGCCCATTTCATCGAGCTCGCCTGCCAGCGTCGAACGCCTTTGCTCTTTCTCCAGAACATCTCCGGATTCATGGTCGGCGGCAAATATGAAGCGGGCGGGATCGCAAAGGACGGCGCCAAGCTCGTTACTGCCGTGGCGACCGCTCAGGTCCCCAAGATCACGGTCCTGATCGGCGGCAGCTTCGGCGCCGGCAATTACGGCATGAACGGCCGCGCTTATGGCCCACGCTTCCTGTTCACCTGGCCCAACAGCCGGATCAGCGTGATGGGCGGTGAGCAGGCGGCAAGCGTCCTCGCGACCGTCCACAAGGACGCCGACAAATGGACTCCGGAGGAAGCGGAGGCGTTCAAGGACCCGATCCGTCAGCGCTACGAGGATGAAGGCAATCCCTATCACGCCACCGCCCGATTGTGGGACGATGGAATCATCGATCCCGCCCAGACCCGCGACGTTCTCGGCCTCGCCTTCAGCGCGACTCTGAACGCGCCGATCGCGAAGCGGGCCCAGTTCGGCCTGTTCAGGATGTGATGATGGACCAGGACGGCTTCAGCCTTTTCATCGCCGTCGCCGCGGTCACGATCCTGGTGTCGGGATTGGTCCGCGGCGCGTTCGAGATCCAGTCTCTCCGGGCTTCGCGGTCGGACCGTCCGCTTCCTTACTGGCTCAGCGCCTTGGCGCTCGTCCTGATCGCGCTCGAGGCTTTCCGGCGGGCCTGGTTCGTCGGCTGCGCTTCATGCTGAAGTCGATCCTGATCGCCAATCGCGGCGAGATCGCGTGCCGGGTGATCCGGACCGCGCGAAGGCTCGGGATTCGGACCGTCGCGGTCTATTCGGACGCCGACTCGCGTGCGCTCCATGTCCGCGAGGCGGACGAGGCAGTTCACATTGGTCCCTCTCCGGCGCGGGAAAGCTATCTTGTCGGCGAAAAGATCATCGCCGCCGCCAAGGCGAGCGGCGCCGAGGCCATCCACCCCGGCTACGGCTTCCTTTCCGAAAATGCCGGCTTTGCGCAGGCGGTAATCGACTCCGGCCTGGTCTGGATCGGACCGAAACCGGAGTCGATCCTCGCCATGGGCCTGAAGGATGCCGCCAAGAAGCTGATGACCGAGGCGGGCGTTCCCGTCACGCCCGGCTATCTGGGCGAAGACCAGTCGCCCGATCGACTCCAGGATGAGGCCGACCGGATCGGCTATCCGGTGCTGATCAAGGCGGTCGCCGGTGGCGGCGGCAAGGGGATGCGCCGGGTGAATAACGCCGGCGAGTTCCAGGAGATGCTTGCGAGCTGCAAGCGCGAGGCCGCCGCCTCCTTCGGCGACGACCGGGTCCTCATCGAGAAATATGTCGAGCGGCCGCGCCACATCGAAGTGCAGGTGTTCGGCGACAGCCATGGCAATGTCGTCCATTTGTTCGAGCGCGACTGCTCGCTCCAGCGCCGCCACCAGAAAGTGATCGAGGAGGCGCCCGCCCCGGGCATGGACCAGGCGACCCGCGCGGCCGTGTGCGAAGCCGCGGTCAAGGCGGCGAAGGCGGTCGACTATGTCGGCGCCGGCACGGTCGAATTCATCGCCGACGCCTCCGAAGGCCTTCGCGCCGACCGGATCTGGTTCATGGAGATGAACACCCGGCTTCAGGTCGAGCATCCGGTGACCGAAGAGATTACCGGACAGGACCTGGTCGAATGGCAGCTCCGGGTCGCGAGCGGGGAGCCGCTGCCCGCGGGTCAGGACGAGCTGGTCATGACCGGCCATGCGATCGAGGCGCGGCTCTATGCGGAAGACCCGTCGACCGGCTTTCTTCCCTCGACCGGACGGCTGGATCATTTCCTTCTCGACGACGAGTCGCGCCACTCACGGGGCGATGTCCGGATCGACACCGGAGTCGAGGAAGGGGATCGGATCAGTCCGCATTACGATCCGATGATCGCCAAGATCATCGTCCATTCGGATCGGCGCGAGAACGCGCTGGCGGAGCTTTCCGATCTGCTCGACGGAATCGAAGTGTGGCCGGTCAAGACCAACGCTTCCTTCCTCGCCGAAGCGGTGATCCACCCCGAATTTTCGGAAGGCGCCGTCGATACCGGGTTCATTCCGAGGCATATCGACGATCTCGTGCCGCCCGCCGAACCGGACGAAGGCGTCTGGCGGCTGGCGGCGGCGGCCATTCGGTCGGCCGACTTCGGTTCTGGGGACGAGAAGGATCCCTGGCAGCTCGTCGCTGGGCTTCGACTCAACCAGCCTGAATCGGAAAAGGTGGCGATCGCGCATCGTGGCGAAACCCGGATCGTCGATCTCGCCAGCGACGAGGCGATGTCCGCCGGCTCCGCCACCTTCGTGGATCAGCTGGTCGTCTTTTCCGGTGGCCAGGCCTACGGCTTCGACCTCCCCGGCCGATCGGGAGCCGGGGGCAGTGCCGCCGCGGGGGACGGATCGCTGATCTCACCGATGCCGGGCCGGATCATCTCCGTCGACTCGAGGCAGGGAGAGTGGGTCGTCAAGGGCCAGAAGCTCCTCACCCTCGAGGCGATGAAGATGGAACATAGCCTCACTGCCCCGTTTGATGGCATGGTCGCCTTGCTTGAGGCGAAGGAGGGGGCGCAGGTGAGCGAAGGAACCTTGCTGGCCAGGATCGAGAAAGCGGACAAGGCCTGATGCCCGGTCGCTATTACGAGCAATGGACCCTGGGCGACCGGATCAGGCACCAGCCGCACCGCACCGTGACCGAGACGGATAATCTTCTGATCTCGACCCTGACTCACAATCCGCAGCCGCTCCACCTCGACGAGACCTATGCCGAGCAGACCGAGTTCGGCCGGATCGTCGTCAACGGCACCTTCACCTTCGCTTTGCTGGTCGGGCTGTCGGTCGGCGACACGACGCTCGGAACGCTCGTCGCCAATCTCGGCTACGACAAGGTCCGGATGCCGAAGCCGGTCTTCATCGGCGACACGCTCCGCGCCGAAACCGAGGTGGTGGGCCTGAAGGACAGCCAGTCCCGGCCGGACGCGGGCATCGTCACCTTCGAGCACCGAATGTTCAACCAGCGCGACGAGCTGGTCTGCGTCATGGAACGGGCGGCGCTGATGCAGAGGCAGCCCTGATGAGGCTTCGGTCTCTCCTGTTCGTTCCCGGCGATCGCCCCGATCGAATGGAGAAGGCGCTGAAATCCGGCGCCGACGCCTTGATCCTCGATCTCGAGGATTCGGTGGCGGCCACGGCCAAGCCGGAGGCACGGCGGGCGGTCGCGGCATTCCTCGCCGCCAACGAATCGGCCAGGCTTTGGGTGAGGATCAATCCGCTCGATGGCGATGAGGCGGACAAGGATCTTCAGGCGCTGCTTCCGGCCCATCCGGACGGAATCGTGCTTCCCAAGGCCGAGGGCGGCGCTTCGGTCGCCGAGCTCGCCCGCCGGCTGGCGCAACGGGGCAATGTCACCGCCCGCATTCTGGCCATCGGCACCGAAACGCCGGCGGCCATCTTCGGCCTCGGCACCTATGGTGGGCACAAGAGACTGGCCGGCCTCACCTGGGGCGCCGAGGATCTTCCGGCGGCAATCGGCGCCGCCACCTCGCGCGAGGAAGACGGCAGCTTCACCACCCCCTATGAGATCGCCCGCGCCTTGTGCCTGTTCGGCGCCGCCGCGGCAGGAGTCGCCCCGATCGAGACCGTCTACCCCGCCTTCCGGGATCTTGATGGCCTCGCCGCCTTTGCCGGCCGGGCGCGCCGCGACGGCTTTACCGGGATGATGGCGATTCACCCCGATCAGGTGGCGGTGATCAACCGGGCCTTCACTCCGAGCGAGGCGGAGTTGAGCCATGCCCGAGCAGTCGTTGCGGCCTTCGCCGCCAATCCCGAAGCGGGGGCGCTGTCGCTCGACGGCAGGATGATCGATCGGCCGCACTTGGTTCAGGCGCAACGCCTCCTCGCCGCCGCTGGGTCTTGAGCGACGGCCCCTCGCTTTGGCTGATAGCGCCGCTGGCTCTGCTGCTTGGGGCGATCGTCGGAAGCTTCCTCGCCACCCTCATGATCCGCTGGCCGAGAGACGAAGGAATCGTCGGCGGTCGCTCGCGCTGCGACCATTGCGGCGCCCGTCTGACGGCAAGGGAGCTGGTGCCGATCCTCTCTTTCGCGCTCCAGAAGGGATTCTGCCGAAGCTGCGGGGCAGCGATCGACCGGCGCCATGTCACGGTCGAGATGGCTTCCGCCGGAGTGGCTCTGATTGCGGTCCTCGCTCACCCGCTCCCACTCGCTATCGCCACCTCCTTGCTCGGTTGGTGGCTGCTCGTCATCGCCGCCCTCGATCTCGAGCATCACTGGCTTCCCAATAGGCTGACCTTGCCGCTGATCCCGGCCGGCCTGGCCGTCGCCTGGCTCGGCCTCGGCCCTTCTCTCGAGGAACGGGCGATCGGCGCGGCCGCCGGCTTCATCGTGCTGGCCGCGATCGCCTTGCTCTATCGTCGGATCCGCGGCCGCGAAGGGATGGGCGGCGGCGACCCGATCTTGCTTGCCGGCATCGGCGCCTGGGTTGGCGCTCTCCAGCTGCCCTCCATCCTCGTCGGCGCCGGCCTTCTCGGCCTGGTCGCGGTGGCGCTGATGGCGTTGCGGGGCGAAGCCGTCACCTCGACCAGCAAATTGCCGCTCGGGACCCTGATGGCCGTCGCCGCCTGGCCGGTCTGGCTGGTCGTTGCACTTTGCTACTCATGTTAAGCCTGTGGCCATGTTCGGCCTGATAATCGAACCACTTAAGGGCGGCGTTCTTCCCTAGAGGCGCCGCCCGACCTGTGTCCGGCATCATTCAAGGGCTGGCACCAGGTCGGACGCCTGTTCGGCTGAGACCGATTGAAGCGCCTCGACGAAGCCTCGGCGCCAGGCCAGCACGTCCTCCTTTCGGACATTGTCGACCATCTTCTCCCAGCGCCGGATCCGTTCCGCCTTGGGCATGTCGAGCGCCTCGCGGATCGCGTCGCTGAGCTCGTCCTTGCTGTAGGGATTGACGAGCAGGGCTTCCCCGAGCTGGTGAGCCGCGCCAGCGAAGCGGGAGAGGATCAGGACTCCCGGGTCGGCAGGATCCTGCGAGGCGACAAATTCCTTCGCGACCAGATTCATTCCGTCGCGCAGCGGCGTGATCAGGGCGACGTCGGAAGCGCGGTAGAAGCCGGCCAGGGCTTCGCGAGGATAACCCTGATTGACGTAACGGATCGGTACCCAGTCGACCTCGGCGAACTCGCCATTGATCCGACCGGAAAGCTCGTCGAGCCGCTCGCGTATCGCCTCGTAGGTATGGACCTCCTCGCGCGACGGCGGGGCGATCTGCAGGAACGATACCCGACCGCGCCAGTCGTCATTCTCCTCAAGGAAGCGGCGATAGCCCTGGAACCGTTCCTCGAGCCCTTTCGAATAATCGAGGCGATCGACTCCGATGATGATCTTCTTGTCCTCGGCGCTTCGCTTCAGCGTTTCGAAGGCCGACTTGGTCTCCTCGCTGGCAAGCGTCTTGTCGAACTCCGAAAAGTCGATTCCGATCGGGAAGGCGGCCGTCTTCACCGTCCGGCTTCCGACCATCACCGTGCCGTCGGCGGCGACGCTGCCGCCCAGCTCGCGAGTGACATAATGGTGGAAGCTCTCGAGCCATTCCTCCGTGTGAAAACCGATCAGGTCGTAGGCCAGCATGGATTTGACGAGCCGCTCGTGGAACGGAAGCGAGACGAGCAGCCGCTGTGGCGGCCACGGGATGTGCAGGAAGAAGCCGATCCGGTTGCGAAGGCCGCGCTGGCGGAGCTGCTGGCCGAGTGGGATCAGGTGATAATCGTGGACCCAGATCAGGTCGTCCGGCTCGATCAGGGGAGTCACGGTTTCGGCGAAGCGCTCGTTCACCCGTTCGTAGCCGGCGCCGAAGCTTCGGTCATATTCGGCAAGGTCGATCCGGTAATGGAAGAGCGGCCACAAGGTTCGGTTGGCATAGCCGTTATAATATTCGTCGACGTCCTGCTCCTCGAGGTCGATCGTCGCGGTCGTGACTCCGTCCTCGCGGTGAAGGTTTATCTGGCCGGTATATTCGTCGGTCTTCTCGCCCGACCAGCCGAACCACAGGCCGCGATATTCGCGCAGGGCCGCGGCGAGAGCGACGGCAAGCCCGCCCTGGGAGCCGTTGGCGCTTCGCGGCTTGGGCGTCGACACCCGGTTGGAGATGACGATCAGTCGGCTCATGCCGGTGGCGAATTGACCTCCATGTCAGCGGACCGAAGTCCAGGGCCTGGACAATAGCCCAGCGCAATTGATCAATCCGACCAGCGAATAAGTCTGCGGATAGTTTCCCCACAATTCGCCGGTCTCGAAGTCGGTGTCCTCCGAAAGCAGGCCAGCGGGGGTCAGCCGCTCGAGCATCTTCTCGTAGAGCTCGCGCGCTTCCTCCGATCTTCCGACAAGGTGGAGCGCCTCGATCAGCCAGAAGGTGCAGAAATTGAACGCCGTCTCCGGCAGGCCGAAATCGTCCTCGGCCGCGTAGCGCAGCATATGCTCGCCGCGGCGGAGGCCGCGCTCCACCGCGTTGAACGTGTTGAGAAAGCGTGGGTCGGCGGCGTCGAGGAAGCGCATGTCGATCAGCTGGAGAAGGCTGGCATCGAGCTCGTCGCCGCCGAAGGTCGCGGCGAATCTGCGCTCCCCCTCGTGCCACGCCTTGGTTTCGATGGCGCCGCGGATCGAGTCCGCCCGCTCGCGCCAGATTTCGGCGCGCTCCGCCAGGCCCAGCTCCGTCGCGATATTGGCGAGCCGATCGCAGGCTGCCCAGCTCATCACCGAGCTATAGGTGTGGACGGCGGTGCGGGTGCGGAATTCCCACAAGCCGGCGTCCGGCTCGTCGTGCGATTCCCAGGCCCGTTCGCCGACCCGTTCGAGAGCGGTGAAATCCTCGGCGGTGGATTTGCGATAGAGCCGCTCGTCGAAGAAGGCCTGGGCGTTGGACAGGATGACCTGGCCGTAGGCGTCGTTCTGGACCTGGGTATAAGCGGCGTTGCCGACCCGGACGGGGCCCATGCCGCGATAGCCGGCGAGATGTTCGGCCACCCCTTCCTCGAGCTTCGGCTCCCCTGACGCCGAGTAGAGTGGCTGGATGATGCCCCCTTCGGCCTGGTCGACGATGTTGCGAAGATAGGAGAGATAATTTTCCAGGACGTCGAGCGCCCCGAGGCGGTTGAGCGCCTGGACGGTGTAGTAGGCGTCGCGGATCCAGCAGTAGCGATAGTCCCAGTTGCGGCCGGAATTGGCGGCCTCCGGAATCGAGGTGGTGAGCGCCGCGACGATCGCCCCGGTTTCCTCGTGAAGGCATAATTTGAGGGTGATCGCCGCCCGGATCACCACGCGCTGCCATTCGAGCGGGATTGCCAGCCCGCGAACCCATTCGCGCCAATGGTCGGAGGTCTGGTGGAGCATCGTCGCCAGCACCTGGTTGACGTTGCCGACGAAGGGCTCGTCCGGGCCGAGGAAGAAGTGAAGGCTCCTCTCGAGCCGGAAAGCCCGGCCTTCGAGCAAATGGAGGACCGGCGCGTCCGTCGTCAGCCGGAGCGGCTGCGGCTTCAGAAGGAAGCGGATATGGTTGCTGCCGCTGGTGCGATCGGCGTCGCGCCCGCCCCAGTTAGCCGAAGGATTGACGTCGACCCGAACTCGAGGGGCGCCGGCGATCGGCCGGAGGATCCGTGCGAACGCCACCGGCCGGTACATTCGTCCCGACCGTTCGAAGCGGGGGCAGAAATCGTAAAGGTCGGCGACCCCGCCTTGCTCGTCGGTCAATCGGGTGACGAGGATCGGCGTGTTCTTGACGTAGCGCTGCTCGGCGGAGACCTGCCCTTCCAGGCTGATCCGCCATTCTCCGCGCGGGACCGGGCTCTCTCCCTTGGGATCGAGAAGCGCGCAGAAGAGCGGATCGCCGTCGACCCGCGGCTGACAGGCCCAGATGAAACCGCCTTCATCGTCGACAAGGGCGCTGACCTGGCAATTGCCGATCGGCCACAGGTTCAGGTTCCTCATGCCGCCTCGCTCAGCCAGCCCGAAACGGCGGCAACGGTGGCGAGGCGAAAGCGGGCGGCGCTCGGGCGCTCGGGTCCGACCAGGATCCCCGCGCCGCCGAGACCGGCGGCGGCTTCGAAGCCGTGCTCGTCCGTCAGATCATCTCCCACGAAGACAGGACGCGCACCGGCAAAGTCGGGTTCCGTCATGAAGGCGCGAAGCGCATCGCCCTTGGTGGCGCCTTCCGGGCGAAGCTCGACGACCATCTGTCCGCGCTGGAGTGTCATTCCATAAGTCCTGGCAAGCCCGGCCATGAAGGTCTCGGCCCGCTGCGCTTCGGCGGGCGCAAGGCGATAGTGGAGAGCGATTCCGACCGGCTTCTCCTCGACCAGAAGGCCCTCCGTTCCTTCGGCGAAAGCGATCACGGCGGCGCGCATCGCCTCGAGCCCGGCCGGAATGCTCAGCGGCAAAGCGGTTCCGTCGGCCAGGCGAAGCTCGAGGCCGTGCGAGCCCGAAAAGGCGATGCCGGCGCAGGCGACGTGGCGCTCGAGATCGGCCAGCGAACGGCCGCTGATGATCGCCAGCCGGCCTTCGAGGCGCCTGCGCAGCCGCTCGAGCAGCGGGCCGAGGCCAGGAGAGACCCGGATCGCCGCAGGCGTTTCGGCAAGCTCCACGAGGGTGCCGTCGAAATCGAGGAACAGGGCCGCCCCGTCCAGCAGGTTCGGCGGCGGCGGAGGAAGGCCGTGCATGGCGCCTCCCGTGGCAAGGCGGGCCGCAAATCTCAAGCGCGATCGACGTCGGGCGCGGACGATTCGCGCGCTCCAAAACCGCTAGGCTCAAGCGATGATTGGGGATAAGCTTCATTTTCGTAGCGCGGCCGATGGGGGTCGGCTCGCGGCAAGAGGGGCAAGAATGGAACAGGCGCGACCGACTCTTTCCAGGCGCAATATCCTCATCACCATCGGCGCGGCCCTGGCGGGCACGATCGCTCTTGCGGGGACCGCCTTTCGCCCCGCGGTGACCCGGCAGGCCCGAAAGGTGCTCGCCGCCACTCCGCTCACCCGCGGAATGCTGTCCTTGTCCCAGGCGGAGATCGAGGAATGGTCGACTCAGATCGGCGCGACCTTCGCGGTCGGCGGCGGCTTCGAGCTCAGGCTGGCCGGCATTCAGCCGCTTCAGTCGGAAGGCGTCCGGCCGGCGACGCTTCGCGATCGCGCCTTCGCCGCCGTGTTCGACGTGACCCGCGGCTCATCAATGCCGGGCGACCTCATCTACACGCTCAATCACCGCCAATATGGACCGTTGCAGCTGTTCCTGAGCAGCACCGGCAATCCCCGGCGGATGCTCGCCATCTTCAACTGAGGTGCCGCCCGTCAGGCGCGCCGCCGCCGGACTCCAGATCGCCTATCGCCCGGAGACGGAGTCGGACCAGCCGTTCGTCGCTTCGCTCTATGCTTCGACCCGAGTCTCGGAATTCGCCGGCCTGGACTGGCCGGAGGAGGCGCTGTCCGCTTTCCTGGACCAGCAGCATCGGGCGCAGCACCGCCATTTCCGGACCGTGTTTCCCGACGGCGAGTGGCTGATCGTCGAGCAGGGCGGACGGAGGATAGGGCGACTCTATCTCAACGAGACCGGCGAGCATCTTCACCTCGTCGACATCATCCTTCGTCCGGAATCGCGGGGCGCCGGGATCGGAACGGCCATCGTCGCCGACCTGATCGAACAGGCCCATTGCGCCGGCAAGCCGGTCCGGCTCTCCGTGGACAAGACCAACCTGGGTGCGGCTCGGCTTTACCGCCGGCTGGGTTTCGATGCGATCGACGATC
>CBIGXQ010000049.1:0-14995 GCA_966193865.1 uncultured Sphingosinicella sp.
CGCGGAATGATCGAGCGGACGATCGTCACCCAGGTCCTGTTCCTGCTCGGCTGGCTGCTCGGCACCGGAAAGCTTCGGGTTCCGCGGATCGAATCCGATCTTCTTCGCCAGAGCGGAACGATGCTCACCGCCGTGGCCGCCGCCCGGCTGCTCTGGTTCGACGTCCTCCTCCACAATCCGGCCTGGACGGCGCAATGGGTGGGGCCGCTGCCGGTCCTGAACCTGATCCTCCCCGCCTATCTGCTGAGCGCCTTCTGGCTCTATTCGGCGCGGCGGCGGGCGGACGTGGCGACCCGATCCGGCTTCTGGCTCGCCGCCTTCCTCGCCGCCCTCATCACCGGCGTCGCCTTGCTCGTCCGTCAGCTCTTCCAGGGGCCCTTCCTCGACAGCCCGGGAACGCCGATCGCGGAATTTTACGTTTATTCGCTGGCCGGGGTGGCGGTCTCCATCGCTTTGCTCGTCGCCGGCATCCGGCTCCCGGACAAGGCGCTGAGGCTGGCCGGCCTGCTCCTCCTGACGGCGACGATCCTCAAGGTGTTCCTCGTCGACGCGTCCGAGCTGGAGGGGATATTGCGGATCCTGTCCTTCCTCGGCCTCGGAATCGCCCTCATCGGGATCGCCCGGATCTACGGGCCCGTGCTTCGCGCCGAAGCCGGAAGAAGGACTGAACCGCAGGAGGAAATATGAGCGAGGACGACCAGGCCGATCTCGCCGCGATCGGCGCGGCGATCGACGAGATGTACGCGATGATCTCGGGACCGGCCGGTCCGCGCGACTGGTCGCGCCAGTCCAATTGCTTCCATCCCGACGCCCGCCAGATCCGCACCTGGATCGACGATGAGGGCCGGCCGGCGATGAAGATGATGGGGCTGGCCGATTATGCGCGCGACACGACGCCTTTTTTCGCCGCCAACGCCTTTTACGAAATCGAGACCGGCCGACGCATCGACCTGTTCGGCAACATGGCCCATGCGTGGAGCCAGTATGAGGCGCGGCGCTCCCCCGACGACGCCGACGTCGAGCGCCGAGGGATCAACAGCATCCAGCTGTTCAAGGACCCGGAGCGCGGCTGGCGGATCGTCAGCATGATCTGGGACAATGAGCGCGACGGCGTGCGGGTGCCTGGAGTTCAGGGCTGACCGTCCGGCATGGACACCGGTACGCAATCGCGATCGCCGCCTTGAGGAATAGATGGTCGGGGCGACTGGATTCGAACCAGCGACCCCCACACCCCCAGTGTGATGCGCTACCAGGCTGCGCTACGCCCCGACCAGAGGCGGCCATGTAGGCCCGGGCGGGCGCCAAGGCAAGGCGACGTTCGGACGTTGACGGGGCCGCATTTGAGGCTAGTTGCGATCGGCAACCGATCGGAGGCCGAATGGGACAGGAGAGGGGTTTCGAGGCGCCGCCCTGGGAGGCGATGGCCGGCACGAGCGGGCTCGATCTGCTCCGGGGAATGATCGCCGGCCACTTTCCGGCGCCACCGATCGCCGAGACCCTGGGCTTCCGGCTCGTCGAGGCGGATCCGGGGCGGGCACTGTTCGAAGGCCGCTCCTCGCCTTCGGTGCTCAACCCGCTCGGATTGGTCCATGGCGGCTGGGCGCTGACCCTGATCGACAGCGCCGCGGGCTGCGCCCTCCACACCGAGCTCGACGCCGGAATCGGCTATACGACGGTCGAGACCAAGGTGAACTTCGTCCGGCCCATCGCCCCAGACGGCGCGATCGTCCGCTGCGAGGGGCGGGTGCTGAGCCGGGGCCGCCAGATCGCCACCGCCGAAGCGAAGCTGGTATCGGCCGAGGGCAAGCTCCTCGCCCACGGCACCTCGACCTTGATCATCCTTCCGCCGCGGGGCTGATTGACGCGCGTCCGACGGGGCGGCACGGGGCCCCTCTCCTTGCCTTGGCAACCGGCCATACCCATGATAGTCGCCACCCGCTTTTCCCGCGCGGGCACCGACGCGCCGATCCATCCCAGGTAGGAAGCCATGTTCGAATCCCCAGCCTATGCCGCGAGCGGCGCATCCGCAGCCGGAGGAGCCGGCGGCTTCTTCGTCACGATCTTCCCGCTGCTCCTCATCTTCGTCATCTTCTATTTCCTTCTGATCCGGCCGCAGCAGCGCCGGATGAAGCAGCACCAGCAGATGATCGACGCGGTGAAGCCGCGTGATGTCGCGATCACCAGCGGCGGCCTGATCGGCAAGGTCACCAAGGTCGACGAGTTCGAGGTCGAGCTCGAGATCGCGACCGGAATGCGGGTCCGGGTCATCAAGACCATGCTGAGCGAAGTGCGTCCGCACGGCGCCAAGGCCGCGAACGACTGATGCTCGACTTTCCCCGCTGGAAGATGTGGCTGGTCTCGCTCAGCCTGGTCGTCGGCATCTGGTACGCCATCCCGAGCTTCCTTCCGGACCGGGTCGCGCAGCAGATGCCGGGCTGGCTGAGCCCGCAGATCAATCTCGGCCTCGACCTTGCCGGCGGAAGCCAGCTCCTGCTCGAGGCGCGAACCGACGATGTCGGGCGGCTTCGGCTCGAGGCGATGGAAGAGGTGGTCTCGCGCGAGATGCGCAACGCCAGCCCGCGGATCCGGATCGGCGAGGTTTCCACGGCCAACGGCCAGTTGAGCTTCCTCGTCCGCGACGCCCGCCAGGTCGATGCCGCACGCGAGCTGGTCTATAATCTGACCCAGCCGACCGGCTTCAGCGGCCAGCGCGACTGGGCCGTGAACATCGTCGACACGACCCGGATCGTCCTTCGCCCGACCGAGGCCGGCCTCAACGCCGCGATCGACGAGGCGATGAACACCGCCCGGGACGTCATCGACCGGCGGATCAACGCGCTCGGAACGCTCGAGCCGACCATCATCCGCCAGGGCTCGAACCGGATCGTCGTCCAGGTCCCCGGCCTCCAGGATCCCGAGGCGCTCAAGACCCTGATCGGGCGCACCGCCCGGCTCGAGTTCAAGCTCGTCGACCTGACCGCCACCCCGGAGCAGCTCCAGTCCGGCCGGGCGCCGGTCGGAGCCCAGATCCTGCCTTATCCGGAAGGCGGCGAAGGCGCCCGGATCGCTGTCCAGCGGCGGGCGATCATCACCGGCGACCAGATCGCCGACGCCCGCCAGGGCTTCGATCAGACCGACGGCCGGCCGGTGGTCAACATCACCTTCGATGGCACCGGAAGCCAGCGTTTCGCCCGAGTCACCCAGCAGAATGTCGGGCGACCGTTCGCGATCATCCTCGACAACGTCGTCATCTCGGCGCCGAACATCAACGAGCCGATCCTCGGCGGACAGGCGCAGATCTCCGGAAGCTTCACGACCGAAACCGCCGACCAGCTCGCCATCTCGCTCCGCTCGGGCCGGCTCCCGGTCGAGCTCACCGTGGTCGAGGAGCGCACCGTCGGACCGGAGCTCGGCGCCGATTCGATCCGGCTCGGGATCATCGCCATGACGATCGGAAGCGGCCTCGTCCTGATCTTCATGCTGATCACCTACGGCCGGTTCGGAGTCTATGCCGACATCGCGATCCTGCTCAACGTGACGATCATCCTGGCGACGATGGCGGTGATGAACTCGTCGCTGACCCTGCCCGGAATCGCCGGCTTCGTCCTCACAGTCGGCGCCGCGGTCGACGCCAACGTCATCATCAACGAGCGGATTCGCGAGGAGCAGAGACGCGGCCGCAACATCATCGCGGCGATCGAGCATGGCTATAAGGAAGCGCAGTCGGCGATCTTCGACGCCAACGTCACCAACGTCATCGCCGGCGTCCTGCTCTTCTATTTCGGCTCGGGACCGGTTCGCGGCTTCGCGATCGTTCTGATGATCGGAATCGTCACCTCGGTCTACACCGCGGTCACCGTGACCCGAATGTTCGTCTCGATCTGGCTTCGCAAGCGGCCGAAGCAATTGGTGATCTGAAAATGAAACTCCTCAAGCTGGTTCCCGACAACACCAATATCGATTTCCTGCGGTGGCGCGGAATCGCCTTCGCCATCTCGTCGCTGCTCATCGCCGGCTCGATCTTCCTGCTGGCGACCAAGGGCCTCAATTTCGGAGTCGATTTCGCCGGCGGACAGATGATCCGGGCCACCTTCCAGCAGCCGCCGGAGCTCGACGACCTTCGCGACCGGATCGGCGACCTCGGCCATGGCGAGGCTTCGGTCCAGGAAAGCCGGTCGGGACCCGCGGGTCTCGACGCCCGCGAAGGCGAGCACGAGATCCTGATCCGGATGGGCCTGCCCGACGGCGGCGAGGAGGCCGCGAGCGTGGCGGCGGGCGATGTCCGGGCCGCCCTTACCGAAAATTATCCCGGAGTCCGGATCGATTCCGTCGAGACGGTGTCGGGCAAGGTGTCCGAGGAGCTCGTACAGTCCGGCGCGCTGGCCCTTCTGTTCGCGATGATCGGCGTGTCGATCTACATCTGGTTCCGCTTCGAATGGCAGTTCGGCGTCGGGGCCCTCTTCTCCCTCTTCCACGACGTCACCATCACGCTCGGATTCTTCGCGCTCACCCAGATGGAGTTCGACCTCAACGTCGTCGCCGCGCTCCTGACCCTGATCGGCTATTCGCTCAACGACACGATCGTCATCTACGACCGGATCCGAGAGAATCTGCGCAAGTTCCGGAAGATGGACATCACCTCGTTGATCAACCTGTCGATCAACGAGACCCTGTCGCGGACGATCGCGACCAATTTCGCGATGCTCCTGGCGCTGGGCTCGCTCTTCTTCCTCGGGCCTGAAGTCATCTTCAGCTTCACCGCCGCACTGCTCATCAGCGTCGTCGTCGGCACCTATTCCACGGCCTATATCGCCGCGCCGTGGCTGATCTGGCTGAAGGTCACGTCCGACAGCTTCCTTCCCAAGGATCCGATCAGCCGGGCCGAGCGGGGGCCGCGCAACGAAACCTTCGACGGTGCCCAGGTTTGAGCGCGACTCTCCGGCCTCCGGGCCGCTGGTCCAGGGCTTTGCCGGGCGCGGCCTGAAGATCGACGGCGCGGTCTACGAGGGCGTGCTCCTGACTCCGCAGTCGGCGACCCCATGGCAGGCGCCGCCGCTGGAGGCACTGAAGCGGGCCGATCTCGAGCCCCTGCTCAGGATCGATCCGCCGCCGGAATTCCTCATCCTCGGCACCGGCGCCGCCATGGCCTTCGCCCCTCGCCCGCTGGTGACGGAGATCGAAGCGCTGGGAATCGGCGTCGAGGCGATGGACAGCCGGGCCGCCGCCCGCACCTGGGGAATGCTCCGCGGCGAGGGCCGCTGGATCGCCGCCGCGATCATGCCGCTCTAGCCTTGTCATTCGCCCCGGCGGCCGCCGGGACATTCGTCAGGGCGGGCTCATTAAAGGGCGGTTCATCGCCTCCCGTCTCAGATGCGTGAAGCCCGCTTGGACTTCCCGAAACGCTCAGCTAAGAAGCCCGCCATGCACAGATTTTCTCGCCCGCTCCTGCTTCTCGCCGCCGGCGCCGGATTGCTTCCGCTCGCCGCCTGCAACACGTTCGGCGGAGGGCAGACCAAGGCCGATACCCGCTACGTCGCCCGCGACGTCAACACGCTCTACAACGCGGCCTGGACCCGGCTTCAGAACGGCCGCTACCAGCAGGCAGCCTTGCTGTTCGACGAGGTCGAGCGGCAGCATCCCTATTCGGTCTGGGCCCGCCGGGCGCAGCTGATGAGCGCCTTTTCCTATTATGCCTATGGCGAGAACACCAAGTCGATCGAATCGGCGCGGCGATTCCTCTCCATCCATCCCGGCAACCGCGACGCGCCCTACGCGCTCTATTTGATCGCGCTCAATTATTACGAGCAGATCAGCGACGTCACCCGTGACCAGGGCATCACCCGCCAGGCGCTCGATGCGCTCGGCGAGGTCGTCCGCCGCTATCCGGAATCGGCTTATGCCGCCGACGCCCGGGTCAAGCTCGACCTCGTCAACGACCATCTTGCCGGCAAGGAGATGGAGATCGGCCGATTCTATCAGCGCCGCCGCCAGTGGCTCGCCTCGGTGAGCCGGTTCCGCCAGGTCGTCGATCAATATCAGACGACGAGCCATACGCCGGAAGCGCTGATGCGCCTGACCGAATCCTATCTCGCGCTGGGCGTCCCGGAAGAGGCCCGCCGAGCCGCCGCCGTGCTCGGAGCCAATTTCCCCGAGACCGAATGGTATCAGCGGGCCTACCAGCTGATCCAGCGCCACGCGCCGCAGGCGGCGGCAACGCCCGCGAGCTGATCGAGGCTGGTCCGTGCTGACCGGCCTTTCCATCCGAGACGTCGTCCTGATCGACACGCTCGACCTCGAATTCGGGGCGGGGCTCGGCGTTCTCACCGGCGAGACGGGCGCCGGCAAATCGATCCTTCTCGACTCGCTCGGCCTCGCGCTCGGGGCGCGCGCCGACAGCGCATTGGTGCGCTCCGGCCGGCCTCAAGCCTCGGTCAGCGTCACCTTCGAGATCGGCGATGATCATCCGGCCGAGGCGCTGCTCCGCGAAAACGGCCTCGAAGGCGAGCCCGGCGAGCCGCTGGTGATCAGGAGGATCGTCCGCGCCGACGGCGGCAGCCGCGCCTTCGTCAACGATCAGCCGACGTCGGCCGGCCTGCTTCGCGAGCTCGGCGCGCTGCTGGTCGAGATCCATGGCCAGCATGACGATCGCGGCCTTCTCAATCCGCGCGGCCACCGCGCGCTGCTCGACAGCTTCGGCGGGATCGACACCGCCCCGGCCGCCGCCGCCTGGCAGCGGCTCCGGCTGGCCGAGGACAAGCTCGCTTCGGCGCGGGCCCTGCTCGCCGACGCGCAGCGCGACCGGGACTGGCTCGACCATGCCGTCGCCGAGCTCGTCCGGCTCGATCCGCAATCGGGCGAGGAGGCCAGGCTCGCCGAGCTTCGCTCGACGATGCAGGCCGGCGCCCGTCTCGGCGAGGAGCTGGAGGCGATCGCCGCCTTGCTCCAGGGGTCGGAGGGCGGCCTCGCCTCGCTTCGCCTGGCGGCGCGCCGGCTCGACCGGATCGCCGGCGAACATGAAAGCCTCGCGGCCACCCTGGCGGCGCTCGATCGGGCCGTGATCGAGGCGTCGGAAGCGGAGGACGCGCTCGACCGGGCCCGCGAGTCTTTGGCCTTCGATCCGGCCCGGCTCGACGAGGCGGAGACCCGCCTGTTCGAGATAAGGGCGATTGCACGCAAGCACCAGGTCGAGTCGGACTCGCTCGCGGCGCTGAAGGAGGAGCTTGCCGGCCGGCTCGCTTCGCTCGACGCCGGCGAGCAAGGCCTGGCCGAGCTGGAAGGCGCGGTCGATGCCGCCGCCCGCGGCTATGGGGAAGCGGCCGCCCGTCTCAGCGAACTCAGGCGATCGGCGGCCGAGCGGCTCGATTCGGCGGTCGCGGCCGAGCTTGCGCCGCTGAAGCTCGAACAGGCCCGATTCCGCACCTCGATCGGCCCGGCCGAAGCGACAGCGCTCGGCAAGGATCGGATCGAGTTCGAGATCTCGACCAATTCCGGGGCGCCGTTCGGGCCGCTGGTGCGAATCGCGAGCGGCGGCGAATTGTCGCGCTTCGTCCTTGCCCTGAAGGTCGCCCTTCACGAGCAAAGCGGCGCCCGGACGATCGTCTTCGACGAGATCGACCGGGGCGTCGGCGGCGCGGTCGCAAGCGCGGTGGGGGAGCGGCTTCACCGGCTCGCCCAATCGGGCCAGGTGTTGGTCGTGACCCACAGCCCGCAGGTGGCGGCGCGCGGCGCCCGCCATCTGCTCATCGAGAAGAGCCATGACGGAATCGTCACCCGCACCAGCGTCCAAGCGCTGGATTCGTCGCGGCGGCGCGAGGAGATCGCCCGCATGCTGTCGGGGGCGCAGGTGACGGACGAGGCGCGGGCCCAGGCCAGCCGCCTGCTGGAAGCGGCGTGACCGAGCAGGAGGCGGCGGCGGAGCTGGAGCGGCTGGCGAAGGAGATCGCCCGCCACAACCGCCTTTATCATGGCGAGGATTCGCCGGAGATTTCCGACGCAGACTATGACGCTCTGGTCCGGCGCAATTCAGAGCTGGAGGCGAAATTCCCTCATCTGGTGCGCGAGGACAGCCCATCGCGGCTGGTCGGCGCGGCGCCGGCCGCGCATCTGTCGAAGATCCGGCATCGGCTGCCGATGCTCAGCCTCGAAAACGCCTTTTCCGAGGAGGAAGTGGCGGATTTCGTCGGCCGCGTCCGGCGCTTCCTCAACCTCGCCGGAGACGAGCCGGTCGAGCTGACCGCGGAACCGAAGATCGACGGCCTTTCCTGCGCGCTTCGCTACGAGAAGGGCCGGCTGGTGCTTGCCGCGACCCGAGGCGACGGAACGACCGGCGAAGTGGTGACCGCCAATGTCTGCACGATCGCGGACGTGCCACAGCACCTGTCCGGGCCCGCGCCGGACGTGTTCGAGGTGAGGGGCGAAGTCTATATGTCCAAGGCCGATTTCGCCGCATTGAACGCGCGTCAGTCGGCCGAGGGCGGCAAGATCTTCGCCAATCCGCGCAACGCGGCAGCGGGATCGCTACGCCAGAAGGACGCGGCGATCACCGCCGCCCGGCCCCTGCGTTTCTACGCTCATGGCTGGGGCGAGGCGTCCGCGCTTCCCGCCGACACCCAGATCGGGGTGATGCAGGCGATCGCCTCCTGGGGAATCCCGATCGCGGCGGATCTCGCCCGCTTCGGCGAGATCGAGCCGCTGATCGCCCATTATCGGGCGATCGAGGCGAAGCGGGCCGATCTTCCGTTCGACATCGACGGGGTCGTCTACAAGGTCGACCGGCTCGACTGGCAGAAGAGGCTCGGCCAGGTGGCGAAGGCCCCGCGCTGGGCGCTCGCCCACAAATTCCCGGCCGAACGGGCCGAAACTCGGCTCAACGCGATCGACATCCAGGTCGGACGGACCGGCAAGCTCACTCCGGTCGCGAGGCTCGAGCCGGTCAATGTCGGCGGGGTCGTCGTCACCAACGCCACGCTCCACAATGCCGACGAGATCGCCCGCCTCGACGTCCGGATCGGCGACAAGGTGACGCTCCAGCGCGCGGGCGACGTGATCCCCCAGATCGTCGGCGTGGCGACCGAGCCGGAAGAGCATGCGCGGCTGGCCGCCTATGTCTTTCCCGACCATTGCCCCGAATGCGGATCGGAGGCGGTCCGCGAGAATGACGAGGTCGACGTCCGCTGCACGGGCGGCCTGATCTGCCCGGCGCAGCGGGTCGAACGGCTTCGTCACTTCGTGTCGCGGGCGGCGCTCGACATCGAGGGACTGGGCGGGACCCATATCGACGCCTTCTTTCGCGACGGCCTGATCCAGTCGCCCGCCGACATCTTCCGGATTAGCGTCGACGACCTTCTCAAGCGCGAGCGCTGGGCGGAGATCTCAGCGAGGAACCTCGTCGCCGCGATCGACGCCCGGCGCCGGCCGCCGCTCGACCGGCTCCTGTTCGCGCTCGGCATCCGCCACGTCGGCCAGGTGACGGCACGCGACCTGGCGAAATGCTTCGGGACGATGGAGGCGCTTCGCGACACCGCCACCCGAGCCGCGGAGGACGAATCGGCCTTCGCCGAGCTCCAGGGGATCGAGGGCGTCGGCCCGGTCGTCGCCCAGGCGGTGGTCGATTTCTTCGCCGAGCCCCATAATCGCGAGGTGGTCGACGAGCTGCTCGGGCAAGTCTCGCCGCCGTCGTTCACGGTCGAGGTGAAGAAATCGCCCGTCACTGGCAAGACCCTGGTCTTCACCGGAAGCCTGGAGGCCCTTTCGCGCGACGAAGCGAAGGCTCAAGCCGAGGCGCTCGGCGCCAAGGTTGCTGGCTCGGTCTCGGCCAAGACCGATCTCATCGTCGCCGGGCCGGGCGCCGGATCGAAGCTGAAAAAGGCGCAGGAGCTGGGAATTGCCGTCATCGACGAGGCGGCCTGGCTCGACATGGTCCGGGCAGCGGAATCCTGACATTGCGCGAGCCGCCCGCTCCTCCCACATGGAGGCTCGGAACAGACGCGGGAGCCTCCATGGAAAGCTGGCACGGAACGACCATCCTCGGCGTGCGCAAGAACGGGAAAGCGGTGATCGCCGGTGACGGCCAGGTCTCGCTTCAATCGACGGTGATCAAGCCGAACGCGCGCAAGGTCAGGCGGCTCGGCGACGGCAAGGTGATCGCCGGCTTCGCCGGAGCGACCGCCGACGCCTTCACCTTGTTCGAGCGCCTCGAGCGCAAGCTCGAGCAGCATCACGGCCAGCTGATGAGGGCCGCGGTCGAGCTCGCCAAGGATTGGCGCACCGACAAATATCTCCGCAACCTCGAGGCGATGATGATCGTCGCCGACAGGGAGGTGACTCTGATCCTCACCGGGAATGGCGACGTGCTCGAGCCGGCGGCGGGCGTCGCCGCGATCGGATCGGGCGGCAATTTCGCCTTGGCCTCGGCGACCGCTCTGTTCGACTATGAGGAAGATCCCGAGACGATCGCCCGAAAGGCGATGAAGATCGCGGCCGAGATCTCCGTCTACACCAACGACCAGCTCACCGTTGAGGTGATCGAGGACGCGGCCTGATCCGACCCGGCACGGCCATGGCGGCAACCAAGGCGCCCGCCATGCGTAGCCCCGGTCGATGAACCGCCTCCTGCCGCCGCTCCTCGCCGCCTGTGTCCTGATCGCCGGCTGCGGCGGCCCCGATCTCGACGATCCGCTCATCCTGCCCGAGGAACGCGAGCTCGGCGCCCAGCAGCATCCGCTGCTGCTCGCCGAGTTCGGCGGCCGCTACGATTCGCCGGAGGCCGGTTATGCGCGGGCGCTCGGCGACAGGATCGCGGCCGCCGCCGGTCTCGAAGGCCAGTGCACCTTCACCCTGGTCAATAGCGACGTCGTCAACGCCTTCGCTGTTCCCGGTTGCTACATTTATTTGACCCGGGGGATGATGAGCCTGGTCAACAGCGAGGCCGAGCTCGGCGCCGTCCTCGCCCACGAGGTCGGCCACATCGTCGCCGCCCACGGCCGCCGTCAGCAGCGCCGCTCCTTCTGGCGGAGCCTGGCGGTCTTCGCCGTCGGCCTCGTCACCGGCTCGGATCGGCTGACCCGGATGGCGGGGCGGGCGGCGGAATATTTCACCCTGCGCTACTCGCGCGGCCAGGAATATCAGGCCGACGATCTCGGCATCGGCTACCTCGTCTCGCTCGGCTACGATCCGTTCGCGGTCCAGGACATGCTCGCCGCGCTCGGCCGCCACGAGCAATATCTGGTCGGAACTCGCGGCCGCGACGAAGCGCGCTCCATCCCGGAATGGGCGAGGACCCATCCCAATACCCAGAGCCGGATCGAGCGTGCCGGAGAGAAAGCGAGCGAGACCGGCATTGCTCGGGATTCACGGCCCGAACATGAGATCGTCTATCTGCGCGAGCTTGACGGCCTTCTCTACGGCGACGATCCCGCCCAGGGCTTCGTCCTTGGCCGGCGGTTCGCACATCCGCTGCTCCGGATCGGCTTCATCGCGCCGGAAGGCTTCACCCTCACCAACAGCCCGCAGGCGATCTTCATCGAGGGGCCGGACGGGCTTCGCGGCGAGTTCGGACTGGGCCGGATCCCGCCCGGCGGACTCGACGCTTATGCCGCCGCCATCCTCGAGCAATTGCTTGGCGGGGCGCCGGCCCGGATCGGCCCTTCGCAGCGGCTCATCGTCAACGGCATGCCGGCCCTGATCGTGCCGGCGATCATCCAGACCGAGAAGGGCGAGGTCGAGCTCGACGTCGCCGTCTATGAAGGGCCCGGAAGCACCGCTTACCACTTCATCGTCGCCGCAGCGCCGGCCGAGCCGATTCGAGCGCGGATCGCCGAACTGTTCGCCTCCTTCCACAGATTGTCGCCGCAACAGACAAGGAGCCTCAGGCCGCGGGTGATCCGGACGGTGCCGGTGACGGCCCGGGACTCGGTCGCCTCGCTCGCCCGGCGGATGGCGAGCGATCATCCGGTCGATCATTTCCTCATGCTCAACGGACTTGCCAGCGGCGCCGCTCCCGCGCCTGGCCAGTTGGTGAAGATCGTCACCTTCGCGGCCCCTGAGCCACTGGACCGGATGTAGCGGCGGCTCTTAAGGTAGGGCCATGAAGCCTTTGCCGCGCCTCCTGGACCGCCGGGCCTTTCTCGGCTCGGGCGTCCTGACGGCGGCCGGCCTGACCCTGCCGGGCTGCGCGACCACGGCGGCCAGGCCGTCGGCGGCCTCCGCCTGCCTCGTCCCCGTCAACGTGTCGCCTGGACGGGTCATTCGAACCGTCGCCGGCCTCCGCCCCTACCGGGCGTCCGGTTTCGTCGTCCGGGCCGAGCCCCTGGGGGACAAGAGGCTGGTCCACAATTACGGCCATGGCGGCGCCGGAATCACGCTCAGCTGGGGCTCGTCGAGGCTCGCCACTCAGCTTGGCCTGCCCGGCCATGGCGGCCCGGTCGCGGTGATCGGCGCCGGCGTGATGGGGCTGACGACGGCGCGGCTGGTCCAGGAGGCCGGTTTCCCGGTGACGATCTACACCCAGGCGCTGCCGCCGGACACGACGTCGAACATCGCCGGCGGCCAGATCTCGCCTTATGGCCATTATCGCGAGGACCAGGTGACGCCGGAGTGGCGGGCGCAGTTCATGGCGGCGATGGACTATAGCTGGCGGCGCTTCCAGATCATGGTCGGCGACGATTACGGGATCCGCTGGCTCCCGACCTATGAAGCGACGACGAATAGCGGGCCTCACCCGCTCGATCCCTATTTCGCGGGCACCGAGTGGCTTGCTCCGGATCAGCATCCCTTTCCGGTGCCGAGCGTCGCCCGGTTCGAAACCATGTATGTGGAAACGGGTCGCTTCCTGCGCGAACTGACCCAGGACATTCAGATTGCGGGCGGGGCGATTCGGATCCGCAGCTTCTCGAGTCCGCAGGATATCCTTTCACTGCCGGAAACCCTGGTCTTCAACTGCACCGGCCTCGGCTCGAGAGAGTTGTTCGGCGATGGGGACCTGCATCCGGTCCGGGGCCAGCTCGCCGTCCTTCTGCCGCAGCCGGAGGTGCGTTACGCCTTCACCGGCCGGGCCGGCTACATGTTCCCCCGGGCCGACGGTATCCTTCTCGGCGGGACGTTCGAGCGCGACGTGTGGGAGGCGGTCCCGCAGCCGGAGGACATCGCGCGCATCGTCGAATCGCACCGGCGCCTGTTCGCGGGCTTCCGCTGCACCGCCTGATCGTCGCGGCTTGAACTGAGCCGGCCCGAGCCCAATCTCAGGCACCTATGGATTTCCAGCCTTCCCACGGGTCGACCGACCCGGCTACCGACCAGCCCGGCGACAGCAGAAAAGCAGGACAGATGAACGACAGCCTGACACCCAAAGCGGTGGTTGCCGCGCTGGACGCGCACATCATCGGCCAAGACGACGCCAAGCGGGCGGTCGCCGTCGCGCTTCGCAACCGCTGGCGCCGGCAGCGGCTTCCCGAGGAGCTTCGCGACGAGGTGACTCCGAAGAACATCCTGATGATCGGACCGACCGGCTGCGGCAAGACCGAGATCAGCCGGCGGCTCGCTAAGCTGGCCGACGCTCCCTTCGTGAAGGTCGAGGCGACCAAGTTCACCGAGGTCGGCTATGTCGGCCGCGACGTCGAGCAGATCGCCCGCGACCTCGTCGAGGAGGCGGTCAGGCTCGAGCGCGAGCGGCGGCGCGAGGCGGTCCGAGGCGCGGCCAGCGGCGCCGCGATCGAGCGCCTGCTCGACGCCCTCACCGGCAAGGACAGCAGCGCCGCCACCCGCGAGAGCTTCCGGCGAATGCTCGACGACGGCCATCTCAACGACCGCGAGGTCGAGATCGAGGTGGTCGAGCAGCCGAACACGCCGTTCGAGATACCGGGCATGGGCGGACAGGTCGGGATGATCAATCTCAGCGACCTGATGGGCAAGGCGCTCGGCCAGCAGCCGCGCAAGCGCCGCAAGATGAAGGTCCGCGAGGCGCTCGAGAAATTGCTCGACGAGGAATCGGACAAGAGGCTCGATCCCGAGGACGTCAGCCGGACCGCGCTTCGCGATGCCGAGGCCAACGGAATCGTCTTCCTCGACGAGATCGACAAGATCGCGGTCAGCGACGTTCGCGGCGGATCGGTGAGCCGCGAGGGCGTCCAGCGCGATCTTCTGCCGCTCATCGAGGGCACGACCGTCGCCACCAAATATGGGCCGATGAAGACCGACCATATCTTGTTCATCGCCTCCGGCGCGTTCCACGTCGCCAAGCCGTCCGATCTGTTGCCGGAGCTTCAGGGCCGGCTTCCGATCCGGGTCGAGCTGAAGGCCCTGACCGAGGAGGATTTCGTTCGGATCCTCTCCGACACCCAGGCCAGCCTGACCGAGCAATATCGCGCTTTGCTCGCGACCGAGGGCGTCGAGGTGCGGTTCGCCGAGGACGGGATACGAGCCCTCGCCAGGATCGCCGCCGAAGTGAACGGCCGGATCGAGAATATCGGCGCCCGCCGCCTCCAGACGGTGATGGAGAAACTGCTCGAGGATGTCAGCTTCGAGGCCGAGGAACGGCATGGCGAGCGTGTGACGGTCGATGCGGACTATGTCGAAAGGCAGCTCGCCGAAGTCGCGCGCGACACCGATCTCAGCAAATACGTGCTCTGAGGCGGCCGCCCTCTCATCCGGGAATCGACACGGCTGGCCGCCCGGCATGCGCCTTTCGCGCGCGCGGATGGTTAATTTCCAAAGCTCGGGAGGCACACCGCCCGACGCAATGGAGATAATGAATGCAAAATCGAACCACCCTGCTGACCGCCGCGGCCGCTGCCGCGATCCTCGCCGCGCCGGCAATGGCTCAGGTCGGCGTCGATGTCGGATCGACCACCGATGTCGGCGCGACGGTCCAGACGCCGCCGGCCTCGGGCAATCTCGACGCGGTGCAGGACACCGTCGACAGCACCCGCGACACCGCCGAGGACGCGGTCGATACCGCGACGGACACGGCCGCCGACGCCACGCCCGACGCTAATGCGGA
>CBIGXQ010000050.1:0-14929 GCA_966193865.1 uncultured Sphingosinicella sp.
GTTCGAGATGGGCAGCCTCGGCGGCAAGCGCATGCGCGCTTGCCTGGCCCACCCTTTGCGCCTGCTCGTGAAGGTCGGGCGCGTTGAACCGGACGACGCCGGCAAGGGTCTGACGATGGGTGAAGCCGGAATCGGACGCCATCAGCCGGTCGGCGTTTTTGGCCGGCACCTCGATATGGAAGCCGAGGACATTATTGTGCCGGATCTTGAGGCTGGCGACGCCGGTCTGCTGGCGGTAGCGCGCCTCGAGCGCCGCGATCGCCCGCCGTCCCTCGCCGCCGGTGGCGCGAAGCGAATCGAGGACCGGGTCGTAGCCCTCGGCGATATAGCCGCCCTGGGCGGAATCGATCGGCGGCGACGGCACCAGCGCCCGGGAAAGGTGATCGACAAGCTCGCCATGGCCGGCGAGGGCGGGAAGCAGGCGGTCGAGCAGGTCCGGCGAGTCGGCCAAAGCGGCGAGCCGCTCATTGACCCGGCTGGCCTCGCTCAGGCCGTCGCGAAGCTGGCCCAGATCGCGCGGACCGCCGCGACCGGCGACGAGTCGGCCGAGTGCACGGCCGATGTCGGGAAGGGCGCGAAGCTGGCGGCGAAGCCAGTCGCGAAGCGCCGGATCACGCTCGAAGGCGGCGACGAGATCGAGCCTCTCCTCGATCCGAAGCCGGTCGAGCAAAGGCGCGCCGAGGTCGGCCGACAGAAGCCGGGCACCAGCGCCGGTAACGGTCCGGTCGACCGAAGCGAGAAGGCTGCCGCCGCGCGTGCCCGAGGCGGAAATCGTCAGCTCGAGGCTTTCTCGGGTCGCCGAATCGATCATCATGTGATCGCCCTGCGATCGCCCCACGGGCGGCCGGAGGAAGGGCAGCGAATCGCGCGCGACCTCGTCCAGATAGGTCAGCAATCCACCGGCGGCGCACAAAGCGGCTCGGTCGAACGATCCGAAGCCGTCGAGCGTGGCGACCCCGAACCTTTGCTTGAGCCTCTTCTCCGCCGCCAGGCTGTCGAACCCGGATCGGCGCTCCTGCGCTCCGGGCAGCGGCTCGGGCGAGACGATCTCCGCGGCGGCGAGACGGGCGAGCTCGGCGTCGAGCGCGCCGGCGGGACTCGAGATCAGCTCGAAGCGGCCGGTGGAGACGTCGGCGGCGGCGATTCCGTAGCGCTCGCCGGACCTGGCCACCGCGGCCAGCCAGTTGGCGCTCCGGGAATCGAGAAGCGCCTCCTCGGTCAGAGTGCCGGCGGTGACGACCCGGACGATGGCGCGGTTGACGACCGACTTGGATCCTCTTTTCCTCGCCTCGGCCGGGCTTTCGATCTGTTCGGCGATGGCGACTCGGTGACCGGCGCGGATCAGCCGGGCGAGATAGGCTTCGGCGGCGTGGATCGGGACTCCGCACATCGGGATCGGCTCGCCTTCATGTTCGCCCCGGGCGGTGAGCGCGATGTCGAGGCAGGCGGCGGCGATTCGGGCATCGTCGAAGAACAATTCGAAGAAATCGCCCATCCGGTAAAAGAGCAGGCAGCCTTCGGCCTCGCTCTTGAGCGCAAGATATTGCGTCATCATCGGCGTCGGCGCCGTGTCCGGTTTCGCTTTGGTGGCCATGATCAGGAATCCGGAACGTTAAGGCTTTGACTTGCCCCAGTCAGCCCTCAAGTCATACAGCGGGTCGCAAAATAGGGGAGAGCCAGCGTGAGCGAAGAAAGCAACGTCAAATTCTCCGAAGCGGAAGCGCTGGAATTCCACTCCCAGGGCCGCCCCGGCAAGATCGAGATCATCGCCTCCAAGCCGATGGCGACCCAGCGCGATCTCAGCCTGGCTTATTCGCCGGGCGTGGCCGTTCCGGTCCGGGCGATCGCCGCCGATCCGGCTTTGGCCTATGATTATACGGCCAAGGGCAATCTGGTGGCGGTCATCTCCAACGGCACCGCGATCCTCGGGCTCGGCAATCTCGGCGCGCTCGCCTCGAAGCCGGTGATGGAAGGCAAGGCGGTGCTGTTCAAGCGCTTCGCCGACGTCGATTCGATCGACCTCGAGCTCGCCACCGAGGATCCGGATGCGTTCATCGAGGCCGTCGCCTTGCTCGAGCCGAGCTTCGGCGGGATCAATCTCGAGGATATCAAGGCGCCGGAATGCTTCATCATCGAGCAGACCCTCCGGGAGCGGATGAACATCCCGATCATGCATGACGACCAGCACGGCACCGCGATCATCAGCGCCGCCGGACTGATCAACGCCTGCTATCTGACCGGCCGCGACATTGGCGACGTCAGGGTCGTCGTCAACGGCGCCGGCGCAGCGGCGATCGCCTGCACCGAGCTCATCAAGGCGATGGGCGTGCCCCACGACCATGTCCTGATGTGCGACCGCAAGGGCGTCATCTACCAGGGCCGCGGGGACCTGGATCAGTGGAAGTCGGCTCACGCCGCGAAGACCGACAGGCGGACCCTCGAAGAGGCGCTGAAGGGCGCGGACATTTTCCTCGGCCTCTCCGCCGCAGGCGCGCTGAAGCCGGAAATGGTGATGGAGATGGCGCCGAAGCCGATCATCTTCGCAATGGCCAATCCCGACCCGGAGATCACGCCTCCGGAGGCCAAGGCGGCTCGTCCCGATGCGATCGTCGCCACCGGCCGCTCCGACTATCCGAACCAGGTCAACAACGTGCTCGGCTTCCCGTTCATCTTCAGGGGCGCTCTCGACGTCAGGGCGACGACGATCAACGAGGAGATGAAGATCGCGGCGGCGCGGGCGCTCGCCGATCTCGCTCGCCAGCAGGTGCCGGAAGAAGTGGCCGCGGCCTATGGCGGCAAGGCGCACACGTTCGGCGCCGACTATATCATCCCGGCGCCGTTCGACCCCCGGCTGATGGAGATCGTTCCCGCCGCGGTCGCCCAGGCGGCGATGGACAGCGGAGTTGCCCAGCGTCCGATCGCCGACATGGACGCCTACCGAACGACGCTGCGTTCGCGGCTCAATCCGACGACGTCGGTGCTGACGCTCGCCTACGAGGCGGCGAGGGCCAATCCGAAGCGGGTGCTGTTCGCCGAAGGCGAGGAGGACGTCGTCCTTCGAGCGGCGATCGCGTTCCGAAGCGGCGGCTACGGGGTCCCGGTGTTGGTCGGAAGGGACGACGTCCACGACCGGCTGCGGGCGCTCGGGGTCGACGATCCGAGCGCGTTCGAGGTGGTCAACAGCCGCAACCATCCGCGAGTGCCGGAGCTGGCCGATTTCCTCTACGAACGGCTTCAGCGGCGCGGCTTCCTCCATCGCGAGGTCGAGCGGACGGTCAACCAGGACCGCAACATCTTCGCGTCGCTCCTTCTCGCCGCCGGCGAAGCGGACGTGATGATCACCGGCATCACCCGCACCTATGCCCAGAATCTGCGGCAGATCCGCCGAGTCATCGATCCGATCGAAGGCGTCACTCCGTTCGGTATCCATGTCCTCGTCGGGCAGACCCACACCGTCTTCATCGCCGATACGACGGTGACTGAGCGACCGGCGGCCGAGCAGCTCGCGGAGATCGCCGTCCATACCGCCCAGGTCGCGCGCAGGATGGGCCACGAGCCGCGGGTGGCGTTCCTGTCCTACTCCAATTTCGGCAATCCCGAAGGCAGCTTCCTCGATCGGATTCGCGACGCGGTGAAGCTTCTCGACAGTCGCGACGACGTCGACTTCGAGTTCGAGGGCGAAATGGCGCCGGACGTCGCGCTCAACCCGGCACTTCAGCGCGTCTATCCGTTCAGCCGGCTGACCGGCCCGGCCAACGTCCTGGTGATGCCAGGGCTTCAGACCGCCAACATCTCCGCCAAGCTGCTCAAGGAGCTGGGCGGAGACGCGGTGATCGGTCCGATGCTCGTCGGGATGCAGAAGCAGGTGCAGATCGCGCCGATGACCGCCAGCGCTTCGGATCTGGTGACCCTGGCCGTTCTCGCCGCCGGCGGAATCGTCCGCTAGCCTGTTTGAGAAGGGCGGCGCTTCGACGAAGCGCCGCTCTCACCCGCCGCTTTTGCGGGCGAGCCGGATCAGGAATCGTCCCAGCGCCTCCGATGCGGAGGCGGGGAGCGCTTATTGCGGGTTGTCGGCGGTCTGGCCGCCGCGGCCGACCTGGCCGACGGCGCCGATATTGCCGAACAGCTCCTCGAACAGGCTGCGCTTGCTGCCGAGGGTCGGGGTCTCCTCGTTGCTCGGATCGATCCGCGACACCAGCTCGAGGCCGGTCCGATCGACCCGCTCGACATTGCCGGCTTCGTCGAAGCGGATGTGGAGCACCGTCTGCTCCTCCGGACGCGGCATGGCGAAGGCGAGCTGCTTCGTCTCACGGGAGAAATAATACCAGTCGCGCTGGTCGAACTGGCCGACGAAAGACGGGCGGCCGAGCGTGGACTGGACCGACTCGCGATTGTCGACGCCGGGCTGGATCGCCGTGGCGAGCGTATTGTCGAGGATATAGCCCTGATGGTCCCGGATCGACGTACAGCCAGCGGCCAGAAACGCGGCGCCGACAGCGACCGCCAGAACGGCGCGGGACCCAAGCCGGAACGTCATCTTCGAAATACTCCTGATCGCCCGCGCCTCCGGGCCCGGGCTTGACTAGCTCCTCCAATATGAACATCGCCTAACCGGCGCAAGCCGCCCGTATCCTGAGGTAATGCCTTGTCCTTCCTTCAGCGCCTGTTCGGCGAGACCAAGCAGCGCGCGGCCCTGATGCCGTTCTACCAGGCGCTGGTCGAGATCGGCCGCGACCCCGACTGGTACCGGGACGGCGAGGTGCCCGACACGCTCGACGGCCGCTTCGACATGGTGGCTGCGGTGACCGCCTTGGCGCTGCTCCGGCTGGAGTCCGAGGGCGAGACGGGCAAGCTGCCGTCGGTCCTTCTTACCGAGATCTTCATCGACGACATGGACGGCACCCTCCGCCAGATCGGGATCGGCGACTATGTCGTCGGCAAGCATGTCGGCCGGATGGTCGGGGCCCTCGGCGGCCGGCTGGGCGCGTTTCGCGACGGCGCTGAAGCCGGCTCGCTCGCCGACGCCGTTCGCCGCAACGTCTTCCACGATTCGCCGCCGTCCGAGGAGAAAGTGGATTTCGTCACTCGCCGGCTCGAGCGGCTTCGCCAGGCGCTGGCCGAAACGGAGCTTGCGTCGTTGTACGAAGGAAAGGTGCCGAGACCGTGACCGTTCCAGAGTTCAGCCGACCCGTTCGACTCGACACGCTCGGCGAGGCCGCGCGCGAGCTGGCGATCGAGGCCGATGAAGGCGAACGGACGGCGCTTGCCCGCCGCTTCGGCCTCGTCGCGATCGACGCGCTCGAGGCGAAGGCCGCGCTCGTCCGCAAGAATGAGGAAATCCGGGCCGAGGGCCGCCTTCGAGCCAAGGTGGTCCAGAGCTGCGTCGCCAGCGGCGAGCCGGTCGAGGCGGAGCTGGACGAGCCGTTCGAGATATTGTTCCGGCCGCAGCCGGAGACCGCCCGCGCCGACGAGGAGGTCGAGCTCAGCGAGTCCGAGATGGACGTCGTCTTCTATGACGGCGCGTCGATCGACGTCGGCGAAGCGGTCGCCGAGACCCTGTCGCTCAGCCTCGATCCCTATCCGCGGGCGCCGCTCGCCGAGGACCGCCTCAAGGCGGCGGGGGTGAAGAGCGAGGAAGAAGCCGGTCCGTTCGGCGCGCTCGCGGCGCTAAGGGACAAGTTGAAGAAATAGGCGCCGGCTCCGCTCCTGCGCGCCTGGCGCTGAATTAGGCAGGCCTGGCGGCAGCCAGGAGGACTGCCGCCACGCCTTGCCCCGAAGCCCGTCTCCGGCCGGCCGCTCAGAACGGAACGTCGTCGTCCAGGTCGCTGTCGAAGGCGGGGACCGGGCGGGATTGCTGGCGCTGGCCGCCGCCGAAATCGCTCGAGCCGCTCTGGCTGTCGCCATAATCGCCGCCGCCGCCACCACCGCCGCGGCTGTCGAGGAGGACGAGCTCGCCGCGGAAGCGCTGAAGCACGACCTCGGTGGAATATTTGTCCTGGCCCGATTGATCCTGCCATTTGCGGGTCTGGATCTGGCCCTCGAGGTACACCTTGGAGCCCTTCTTCAGATAGGATTTGGCGACCCGCCCGAGATTTTCGTTGAAGATCACGACCCGGTGCCACTCGGTCCGCTCCTGGCGATTGCCTTCCTTGTCTTTCCAGGTCTCCGACGTCGCGACGCGCAGATTCACGACTTCGCCGCCATTGTTGAGCGAGCGCACCTCCGGATCGTCACCGAGATTGCCGACCAGAATGACCTTGTTCACACCTGCCATTTCACTCCTCCTTCCGAACACTTCGCCACGGGAAAAATCGGAACTCATCGCATAGGAAAGTTGCAACCGGCCGCCAAGGCCGCCCGCACGCGCCGCCACCGCCCCAACTCACTTTGCGGTGGATAAGTCGCTGCCGCCCGCGACTCGGCGGCGCACGGAACATAATGCGAACAGACGGCGCGGTAAAGCTCAGGCCGTGGCGGTCGCCATCCGGCCCGACCGATAATAGCCGGCCGCGAGCAGCAAGATCGTCACCGCCTGCGCGGTCAGCGACTGAACGGTCGGGTAGAGGCCGAGCAATTCGATCCGGGGGAAGCCGGCGAGCGGGATCACGCCGATCAGGCCAGCCTCCTGGAGTGCGGCGACGCCCTTGCCGACGAGAACCACCGCGAGGACGGCGATGAGGGCGGCGCTGTACTGGAAGAATTTCGAGATCGGCAGCCGGCGGCTGTAGCGAAGCATCGCCCACGCGATCAGCGCCAGAAGGATCGCCGCGACGGCGATTCCGCCGGCCATCGCCAGACTGTCCCCCTGAGCGCCCAAGGCGGCGTAGAAGATGATCGTCTCGAACACCTCGCGATAGACGGCGACGAAGGACAGGCCGAACAGGAACCAGGTCGAGCCGCCGCCGAGCGCACGGTCCAGCTTGTCCCGGACATAGAGCTGCCAGGCGTCGGCGTTCGATTTGCCGTGCATCCAGATGCCGACGAAAAGCAGGATGACCGCCGCAAGCAGCGCACCGAAGCCTTCGGTCACCTCCCGGCTGGCGCCGCTGATCGTGATCAGGCCGCTCGCCGCCCACCAGGTGGCGATTCCGGCGACCAGGGCGGCGATCCAGCCGCCATGGACGTAGCGGAGCAGGTCCCGTCGCTCCGCCCTGACCAGGAAGGTGATCATCGCAATGACGATGAGAAGCGCCTCGAGCCCTTCCCGAAGAAGGATGGCGAAGGCGCCGACGAAGGTCGAAGTGGCGCTCCCCGCGCCGGGCGCGAGCGCCTGCTCCGCCTGGCCGAACAGGGTTTCGAGGCGTTCGATCCTGGCGGCGACATCGTCGGCGGGGGCCTCGCGGGCGATTGCTGCACGAAGCTCGCCCATCGCCCGCTCGACCTCGGCGACGAGACCCGAATCGCGCGCGCCGAGCAGCGCCTCGACCGGCTCGAACCCGTCGAGATAGGCGGCAAGGGCGAGATCCTCGGACCGGTCGCGATCGCCCTGACGATAGGCTTCGAGACTCTGCCGGAGCAGGTCACGAGCGGTGGTGAGGGTGCTGCTGCTTTGGGCCCGGGCGAGCGCCTGCGGGTCGGAGCGCAGATAGGCCATCACCGCCGCCGATCGTTCCTCGCCGATCTGCGCCGCCAGGGCGCCCGGGGTCAGGCTGACCAGCGTTTCCAGATCCGGGATCCGGGCGCGAAGCGCCGGATCGGAGTTCCACAGTCGCTCTCCCTCGTCGGCCAGTTCCGGTGGGAAAGCGAAGGCGCCGGCGCGAAAGGCGAGCGCCCACTTATCCTCGGTCGGGAGATGGGCGAAGCTCTGCATCGCCGTCTCCTCGAGCCCCTGCTCGATCACCTGGTAGAGCGCGAACAGGCTCCGTTCGCGGGCTCGGGCGCGGTCGGTAAAGTCGATCGGCGGCGGATCCATGCCTCGGGACATCGGCCCGTCGCCGGCGCCGGTGGCGCCGTGACAGGAGGCACAATTTTCGGCGTAAAGGGCATCGGCGCCGGAAAGATCCGGGGCCGAACGGGGCGCGACCGGGACCGGAAAGGCGGTCAGCAGATCGCCGGCGAGGCCGCGTGCGGCCCGTCCCACCTCGGCTGGCGCCGCCTTGTCGGCGATCAGCCGCTCGAGGCTCGCCGCCCCCTCGATCAGCCGGTCGCGGTCGGGATGGGCCGGAAGGCTCGCCATCCGCTGCCGGATCGACGAGGAGAATTCGATCATCTCGTCATATTCGAGCTGGCTGACGATCTGGCCGTTCTGGATCGCTCCGGGATAGTCGACGGCGACATAATCGAGCAGCCGCCAGACCGTCTGAACCGAAGCCTGGGGCCCCTGCGGCGCTTGAGCCGGGGCCGAAGCCGGCCAGGCGAGGCTGAACAGGAGAAGCAGCGGCAGAAGCAGGCTTCTGTACGGCAAGCGGGCGGACTGGCGATTCACGGCGGCTCCGGCTGGCGATCTCTTCAGAAAGGCCTAACCGTGCTGCGAGTGATTATCAATAGCGACAGAATCAGGCGACGGGGTAGCGGAGCCGCCCAAGGAACCGGCTGAGCGACGGAAGGCGTTCGCGAGTGCCTCGCCAGCTTGCCTTGAATTTCTCGAACCGCATGACGTCGTCGATACGTCGGCCGAGGAAGGCGCGAGTCTCGGCCAAATCCTCGTCATTGTCGTCGAGAAAGACCAAGGTCGTCGAGCCATAGACCCCGACCAGGATCGCGCGCTTCGAATAATGGTTGAAGTCGGTCGCGGTGTCGCCGGCGAGGCGCCAGATCCGGTCGGCCGACCGCCAGGCGAGCCGCGCGGCGGCAGCGAGGTTCTGTGGCATCGCCAGGACCGCCAGCGCCCGCCGCAAAGCTTCGCGATGAGGCCGCATCGTCTCGAACCGAAACAGGATGAGATCCCGGATCCGTTCGCGGATCTTCATCTGGGCGATCCGCTCCGGCGGGAAGGCGATCAGCATCGCCTTGTCGATCCAGTCGAACCAGGCGTCGACCATCTCGATCGCGCCGCCCGGGAAAGCGAGCCTCGCCCGGCCCGGCGGAACCCCAAGCTCCTCCGCCGCCATCGCCAGCGCTTCCTCGGTCCAGCCGTCGAAGGCGGCATGGGCCGGGAGCAGCGGCGCAAGCGCCGCTCGAAGCTCGTCCAGGTTCATCTCTTCAGGAGTGACCATATCGGCTCAATGAGCCTCGGCCGGGTTGGTTTCAACCCTGGAGGACGGGAGCCGGATCAGGACCAGGGCGACGCAGATCAACATCGCTCCGACGCCGTCGCCCACCGACAGCCTTTCGTCATAAGCGAGCCAGCCTATCGCCGCCGCCGCTACCGGCTGGGTAAGGAAGCACAATCCGACCAGCACCGGCGACAAATGGCCCATCGCATAGACGAGGAGACCCTGGCCGATGAGCTGGCTGCTGATCGAAAGCAGGATGAGCGGCGTCCAGTCGCCCGGAATCACCTGCTCGCCGAGCGCGATCGAGGCCAGGAGGATCGGAAGCGCCCCCGCCGCGGTGGCGATGGCGAGCACCGGCCAGGGCGCCATCACCCGTCGGGCGCGATCCACGGCGATCAGGTAGAAGGTGTAGAAGACGCCGGCGAGGAGGGCGAGAAGATCGCCGGTCACATTCTCGGGCGAAAGCTCGAAGCTGCTTCCGAGCAGAAGCGCGGTGCCGATGGCGGCGAGCGCGAGAGCGAGCGCCTGGACCGGCCCCGGCAGCCGGCGAAGGAGGAAGAATCCGTAGATCGCGAACAGGAAGCTGGCGAAATTGCCGAACAAGGTCGCGTTCGCCATCTTCGTCAGGAGGATGCCTTCGTGCCAGACCGCCAGATCGGCGGCGAAGAACAGGCCGCCGACCGCGACCGCGGCGATGATCGTCCATCCGGGAAAGGCCTGGCCCCGGCTCTGCCTCAAGCCGATATAGGCCAGGAAGGGGATGGCCAAGGCGAGCCTCCAGAACCCCGCCGCCACTGGCCCGACGTCCGCAAGCCGAACCATCCACGGCCCCGCGGCAAGGACGAGATTGGCCAGGATCAAGGCCGCGAACGCATGACGGTGCTGGGCCTTGCGGGCGGTGCTGGACGAGGACTGGTGCATTTCGATTTGCAACCTACATAGTTCCGCACCGCAGCAGAAGAAAGCTCGCCATGCCCTCCCTGTTCGACCCGATCAAGCTCGGCGCCATCGAAGCGCCCAACCGGATCCTGATGGCCCCGCTGACCCGGGGCCGAGCCACCAGGGACCATGTCCCGACACCCTTGATGAAGGCCTATTACGCGCAGCGCGCCGGCGCCGGCCTGATCATCAGCGAAGCCACCGGGATCAGCCGGCAGGGGCTCGGCTGGCCCTTCGCTCCGGGCCTGTGGAGCGAGGCGCAGGTCGAGGCCTGGAAGCCTGTCACCGAAGCGGTCCACGAGGCCGGCGGCCGGATCTTCGCCCAGCTCTGGCACATGGGCCGGGTCGTCCATCCCAGCTTCCTGGGCGGCGAGCCGCCGGTTTCGGCCTCGGCGACGACGGCGCCTCACAAGGCCCATACCTATGAAGGGCGGCAGCCTTATGCCGAAGCCCGACCGCTCCGGGCCGACGAGATCCCGCTTCTGCTCGGCGACTATGCCCGCGCCGCCGCCAATGCGCTTCGTGCCGGCTTCGACGGAGTTCAGATCCACGCCGCCAACGGCTATCTCATCGATCAATTCCTGCGCGACTCGTCGAATCTGCGCGACGATGATTATGGCGGATCGATCGCCAACCGGGTGCGGCTGCTTCGCGAGGTCACCCGGACCGTGGCTGAGACGGTCGGCGCCGGCCGGACCGCGGTCCGGCTGTCTCCCAACGGCGATTCCCAGGGCGTCGACGACAGCCAGCCACATCTCCTCTTCCAGGCGGCGGCCGAGGCTCTCGACGAGATCGGCATCGCCTTCCTCGAGCTTCGCGAACCCGGTCCTGACGGCACTTTCGGCAAGGCCGCCGTCGACCCGGTCCACCCGCTCATCCGGAAGGCGTTCGCCGGCCCGCTGGTGCTCAATTCGGACTTCCGGCTCGAACAGGCGCAGTCGGCGCTCGCTTCCGGCGCGGCCGACGCGATCGCCTTCGGCCGAACCTTCCTCGCCAATCCCGATCTACCCGAGCGGTTGCGAAGGAATGCGCCACTCAACCCGGACGAGATGGCGACCTGGTACAGCCAGGGCCCGGAAGGCTATGTCGATTATCCGCCTCTGGCGGATGCTGGCTAGGTCCGGCTCTCTCCGGTTCAGGGGGCGAAGCGCGACTTCAGGTCGAGCATCGCCAACGCCGCCTTCGCCGCCTCGCCGCCCTTGTCCTTTTCCTCGCGTTTGGCTCGGGTCAGGGCCTGGGCCTCGTTCTCGACCGTGAGGATGCCGTTGCCGATCGCCAGCCCGTCCAGGGTCAGCGCCATCAGCGCTCGGGCGCTCTCGCCGGCGACGATCTCGAAATGATAGGTCTCGCCGCGGATGACGATTCCGAGGGCGACGAAGGCGTCGAACCGGCCGCTTTCGGCGGCGAGCGCGATCGCTCCCGGTATCTCGAGAGCGCCGGGGACGGTCAGAGTCTCATGGCTATGGCCGGCCGCCTCGATCGCGGCTCGGGCGCCGTCGAGCAGGAGGTCGTTGAGATGCGCGTAGAAGCGCGCTTCGACGATGAGGATTCGGGCCATCAGCCGTCCACCTTTGGGATCGGCCGCTCGCCGACGATCGCCAGTCCATAGCCGGCGAGCGCCACCGGCGTGTGATGGCTGGTGGTGAGAAGGACCATGTCATGGACTCCGAGCGCGGCGAGGATCTGGGCGCCGACGCCATAATCGCGAAGCTGCTCGGAGTCGCGCTGGGTGGCTTCCCCAGATCTCACCTTGAGCGACTGGCTGATCGCGTCGGGCATCGGCCGGTTGATGACGACGATGACTCCCGCGCCTTCGTCGGCGATCGCCTTCATCGCGCCCTGGAGCAGACCGCCGCGTCCGCCGGCCTCGGCGAAGGCGTCGGCGAAGATGCTGAGCGCGTGCATCCGAACCAAAGTCGGCTTGTCGGGATCGATCTGGCCCTTCACCAAAGCGATCTGTTCCGTTCCCGAGGCCTTGTTGAGGAAGGTCTTGGCGGTCCAGCTCCCGCCCCACCGGCTCTCGAACCGGGCTTCGGCGGTCTGCTCGACCAGCCGGTCCTTCTTCAGCCGATAGGCGATGAGATCGCGGATCGTGCCGATCCTCAGGCCATGGAGCTGGGCGAAGGTGAACAGATCCTCCATTCGCGCCATGCTGCCGTCGTCGGACATGATTTCGCAGATCACCCCGGACGGGTTCAGCCCGGCCAGCCTGGCGACGTCGACGGCCGCTTCAGTATGGCCGGCGCGGACGAGGACTCCGCCGTCGCGGGCGACGAGCGGGAAGACGTGACCGGGGGTAACGAGATGCTCGCGCCCCTTGGACGCGTCGATCGCGACCGAGATGGTGCGCGCCCGGTCCGCCGCGGAAATGCCCGTCGTGACCCCTTCCTTCGCCTCGATCGAGATGGTGAAGGCGGTTTCGAGCCGGCTGTCGTTGCGCCTCGGCATCAACGGCAGATCGAGCTGGTCGACCCGCTCCTTCGTCATCGCCAGGCAGATCAGGCCGCGACCGTGACGGGCCATGAAGTTGATCGCGTCGGGCGTCGCCATCTGCGCCGGGATAACGAGATCGCCTTCATTCTCGCGGTCCTCGTCGTCGACGAGGATGAACATCCGGCCGTTTCGGGCCTCGTCGATGATCTGCTCGGCGCTCGCCATCACTCCGCGCGAGCCGCTGGCGAGGAATCGCTCCAGCTTCACAAGCGTTTCCGCGGTCGGATTCCAGTCGGAATCGCCGAGCTTTCTCAGGCTGTTCGGGTGGAGTCCGGCGGCTCGGGCAAGGCCAGCGCGGCTGACCTCGCCGGCGGCCACCATTTCGCAGACGCGATCGATCAGGATTGTGCTCATTGGCGGCGCCTATCACATCGCAATGTGATACGACAAGAACAGATCACACGGGAGTGGCGCGCGCTTCCAGCATTCTGCCCAGATAGCGGGCGAGAACGTCGATCTCGATATTGAGCTGGCGGCCGGCCGCGACCTCGGCGAGGTTGGTCTGCGCCGACGTGTGGGGAATGAGGTTGATTCCGAAGCGGACTCCGTCCGGACCGTCGCGCACCTCGTTGACGGTGAGCGAGACGCCGTCGAGCGAGACCGAGCCCTTGGCCGCGAGATAGGGCGCAAGTCCGGAATCGGCGGCGATGGTCAGGGCCAGCGAATCGCCGACCGGATCGACCTCGACCACCTCGACGACGCCGTCGACATGGCCGGTGACGATATGGCCGCCAAGCTCGTCGCCGACTCGAAGCGCCCGCTCGAGGTTGAGGCGAGCGCCCTCCTCCCACATGCCGGGGGCGGTCCGGCGCCTCGTCTCCGCCGAGACGTCGACGGCGAACCAGCCGTCGCCCTTGTCGACGACGGTGAGACAGACTCCCGAGCAGGCGATCGACGCACCGAGATCGACCGTGGCGAGATCGTAGCCGCAGCCGATCCTGAGCCGGAGATCGCCCTTCTGCTCGGCGGTCAGGATCCGGCCGACATCGGTGATGATTCCGGTAAACATCAGCGCAGCCGCTCGTAGACTTCGAGCCGGTCGATGCCAAGCAGGCGAGTCTCGGTGAGCTGCCAGCGGCCATGGGCATCGGCAATGCCCTCGAGGCCGACATAGCCGACCGACGATTTGCCGTCGCCGATCAGGATCGGGGCCCGGTAGACGAGCATGCGATCGACGAGATCGGCGGTGAGGAAGGCGGTAGCCGTCGCCGAGCCGCCCTCGACGAGGAGATCGTTGACGTCGCCGAGCTCGTGAATCGCCTCAGGGCTGCCCAGCCGGGTCCAGCCTTCGACGGGATCGCCCCTGGTCAACAAGGCGCGGCGCGGCGAGCGCTCCTCCAGGCCCGGAAGGCGAACGTCGAGTTTCGGCGAATCCGCTTCATAGGTGCCGCGTCCGACCAGAATCATGTCGGCGCGGGCGCGCTCGAGATGGACATGGGCGCGGGCATCCTCGCCGGTGATCCAGCGGCTCTCGCCCGAGGGCAGGGCGATCTTGCCGTCGATCGACATGGCGAGCTTGA
The DNA here is from genome assembly GCA_966193865.1 of uncultured Sphingosinicella sp. GTDB lineage: Bacteria > Pseudomonadota > Alphaproteobacteria > Sphingomonadales > Sphingomonadaceae > Allosphingosinicella. Next base: position 14,108 of record CBIGXQ010000050.1, read on the forward strand.
GGGTCACGTAGGGCCGTCCGAGCCGGATCCGCGTGAGAAAGCCGGCGAGGCTACGCTCCGCAGCCGCCGGCTCCAGGCCGGTTTCCACCGCGATCCCGGCTTCGCGAAGACTTGCGATCCCGGCGCCGTTGGTCCGTGGATCGGGATCGCCGGCGGCGATCACCACCCGCGCCGGCCCGGCGGCGACGAGGAGGTCGGCGCAGGCCGGACCTCGTCCGTCGCGATGGGCGCAGGGCTCGAGGGTGACGTAGACGTCGGCGCCGGCCGCCGAGGCGCCGGCCTGTTCGAGAGCCATGGCTTCGGCATGGGGGCGGCCGCCGGGCTGGGTCCAGCCGCGGCCGACGACGACTTCGTCCTTGACGATGACGCAGCCGACATTGGGATTGGGTGCGGTCCGGCCGCGGCCGCGCTCACCGAGCGCGATCGCCGATTCCATCCAGCGCCGGTCGTTCAAATGCCGAGCCGGTTCAGCTCGCTGTCGAGCCGCTGCCATTCGGCCCGCCGTTCCGCCTCGTGCGCCCGCCGGGCCTCGAGATCGGCTTTCTGCTTCGCCTTGATCTCCTCGTCGGTCCGAGTCGCCGGCCAGCTTTCGACATAATAGATGGTCCGCCGGGGAAGGATGTTGGTCTGGCCGTCGAAGTAGAAGCTGACGACGATTCCGGCGGGGATGAGGAGGGCGAGCAGGGCCGCCACCCATTGGTGGCGCGGTCGCTGCGCGGTGAAGGCGCGAAGATCGTTCCAGAGGGCGCGCGGCGAGGCGGGACGGGGAAGCGGCATCGGTCCAAGATAATGGACCCTGGCCGCGTCCGCCAGTCCCGCCCC
>CBIGXQ010000051.1:0-14773 GCA_966193865.1 uncultured Sphingosinicella sp.
CTGATGCGGCAGGATCCGCCGTTCGACCTCGGCTACATCACCGCCACCCACTTGCTCGAGCGGATCCAGAGCGAGACCCTCGTCGTCAACGACCCCGCCTCGGTCCGCAATGCCCCGGAAAAGGTGTGGGTGCTCGATTATGCCCGCTTCATGCCGCCGACGCTCGTCACCCGATCGCTCGACGAAGCCCGCTCCTTTCTCGCCGAGCATGGAGAGATCGTCGTCAAGCCGCTCCACGGCAATGGCGGCAAGGCGGTGTTCAAGGTCGGCCGCGACGGCGCCAACCTGGCCTCGCTGATCGAGGTCTTCAACACCGCCTATCGCGAGCCGCACATGGTCCAGGCCTTCCTTCCGGGCGTGGCCGAGGGCGACAAGAGGATCGTTCTCGTCGACGGCGAGGTGGCCGGCGCGGTCAACCGGATCCCCGGTGAAGGCGAGATCCGATCGAACCTGGCGGTCGGCGGCAAGGCGGCCAAGACCGACCTCACGGAGCGCGAAAGGGAGATCTGCTCGGCGATCGGAGCGGAGCTCAAGGCGCGCGGGCTCCTTTTCGTCGGGATCGACGTTATCGGCGGGCAATGGCTCACCGAGATCAATGTCACCTCGCCCACCGGGATCGTCGCGATCGACAAGTTCAACGGCACCGACACGCCCGCCTTGATCTGGGACGCGATCGAATCGAAGCTTCGTTGATCGCCGGCAGTCTCTGACATGGCCGACTGGGTCATCCGGCTGATCGACAGCACCGGCTATGCCGGCGTCTTCCTCCTGATGCTTCTCGAAACGGTGTTTCCGCCGATACCCTCGGAGGTCATCATGCCGGTCGCCGGCCTCCGCGCCGCCAACGGGCCGATGAGCCTGGGTGGAGTGATCGCCAGCGGAACCGCCGGGGCGATGGTCGGCAATCTCTTCTGGTATCTGGTCGCTCGGGGAGTCGGGGTCGACCGGCTGAAGCGATTCATCGATCGCCGCGGCCGCTGGCTCGCGCTCGACTGGTGCGACGTCGAGAAGATCGAGAAATTGTTTGGCCGCCACGGCTCCTGGGTCGTGTTCCTCGCCCGCATGCTTCCGACGGCGCGGACGATGATCTCGGTACCGGCGGGATTCCTCCGCATGCACCTCGCCCGCTTCTTTCTGTGGTCGGCGTTCGGCACCGCCGTGTGGAGCAGCACTCTCGCCCTCGCCGGCTTTGGCCTCGGAATGCAGTTCGGCCAGGTCGAGGATATCGTCGGGCCGGTCTCGTCGGCGATCATCGCCCTCATCGTGCTCGGTTATGTCTGGCGTCAGCTGACCTGGAAAAGGCGGATCGAGAAGCGCGAACGAACCGGCTAGATCCTTTAAGCCCGCGGATGGGCGTTTCGATAGACGTCCATCAGATGGGCAGCGTCCACCGCCGTATAGATCTGGGTCGACGACAGGCTCGCATGGCCGAGCAATTCCTGGAGCGAACGGAGATCGGCGCCGCTGCCGAGCAGGTGAGTGGCGAAGCTGTGCCTGAGCGCGTGCGGAGTCGCCCGTTCCGACAGGCCGAGCGTTCGCCGGGCGTTTCGGACCGAGCGGCGGACGATCTCGCCGCGAAGCGGCCCGCCTCTAGCCCCGCGGAACAAGGGCTGATCCTTCCCCATCACATAGGGGCAGAGCCGGACATAGGCCTCGATCGCTTCCCTGACCGGCGCGAGCAAGGGCACGATCCGGGTCTTGGCGCGCTTGCCGGTGACGCTGAGAACCTCGCCCAAGGGCAAGGCGCCGCATTTGATCCCGAGCGCCTCCGCGACGCGAAGCCCGGAGCCGTAGAGAAGGAGAAGGACGGCCAGGTTGCGCGCCGCGATCCAGGGTTCCGACGATTCCTCAGCCGCCTCGTCGGCGAGCGCATAGACCTCGTCCGGCGAGATCGGACGGGGCACGCTTCTCGGGACCTTTGGCCCCTTGAGCCTTGGAACCTGGCCTTCCCGCCCCGTCTGGGCGGCGGCGAAAGCGAGGAATCCGCGGACCGCCGAGAGCTCGCGGGCCGCCGAACTGTTCGCCAGCCCGGCGGACCGCCTGACCGTAAGGAAAGCGCGAAGATCGGCGGGCCTCAGCTGGGCAAGCGCCGCCTCATCCACCGAAGCGCCAAGATGGCCGGCGAGGAAATCGATCAGACGGTGCGCGGTCGCGCCATAGGCGCGGACGGTATGGTCGGATCGGCGGCGGTCGCGGGAGAGATGGTCGTGCCAGCGCTCGACGAGCCGGCGCGCGGGATGATCGGTCAGGGTATCAGCCACCGGCCCATGCACCGGGTCAGAACCCGTCCGAGGAACAGCAGGAGCTCCGAGCCGTGCGGGGTCTCGAAGCATTGGGCGCCGCGCTGGCCGAGAGCGAGCAGGCCGCTCGGCAGCGGCGGCTCGCTTTCGAGCCGGATCAGGGCTTCGGCGCGGATCAGCTCGCAGGCCGGGCCGAACAGAGGATGGCCGCGATCGACTCCGCGAAGAAGGACTCCGTCGAACTGGCGGACCGATCGCTCGATCAGCCGCGGATCGACGAACTGGAGGCCGGAAGCGTCGGCTCGGACGCCCATCTCGCCGGCGAACAGAGCGACGGCGACGGCGTCGAGGCCAAGGATGTGGGGCCATTCCTGGGTAACGACATGGAGGAGATGGTCGAGCCCTTCGGCCTCGATCGCCGCGAGCACCGCTGAATGGATCGAATGGACCGCGCCGGAATGGCCGCGGGCAAAGGCGATCAGATCCTGGTTGGCTTCCTCGGCCGCGGCGATGCGCGCGCGCAACGTCGCCACCGCCCGATCCTCGAAATTGATCACCCGTCCCATCGCCGGAAGACTAAACCGGATATGGTTAAGAAGCGATGGCGAAATGATTTCCCTGGATCAGCCGGGGCGAAGGGAGCGGCGATGGCAATCCCCGGCGGCGTCGATATACGCAATGGGTGGAAAGCGGGCATGCGCCCACGACGATCCGTGGTAATCGCCTGCGCGATCAGAAACTCCCGCGAACCGAGAGGGAAAAGATCGGGCCGATGAGTCTGTCACGGTCTTCCACCAACAGGATCGGACTTGCTCCGCGAAGCCCCGCAAAGACGGTCCGGTCGCGGCGCGAACGCGCGTTGAGGATGTTGCCGATCTGGCCCCGGACGGTCAGGCCCATGACGTCCTTATTTTCCACGAAGAGTGACGCGAACACCGGCCCCTCCCAGGTCCGGTCGACCTGGTTGCTCCGATAGCGGGGCTGATTGTGCGAATAGGAGGCTTCGCCGCCCCAGGCCCAGTCGGTGTCCGGGATATCGTGCCGAAGCGACATGACCGCCTGGGTATCGGTGAAGCCGCTCCACTGCCGCGACTCTCCGGTGAACGGATCGCGCAGGCGAGAAGTCTGATAGAGGAAGCTGGTGTCGAGCTTCATTCCCCTGATCCCGGCAGGATCGAGATTGATGGTGCTCGACCAGACGATCGCCGCTGCCCAGGACGTGTCGATATTGCCGACCGCTTCGCCGTTTCCGACCGGCACGATGTCGACGAAATCCTGCACGTCGCGGTACACCAGGCGCAGCTTCGTCGAGCCCCACGCTCCGAACTTCTGATTGATCTCGCCTTCGAAGCTCCAATCCTGCTGGGGCCGAAGGTCGCTGTTGCTCGTATTCTCATTGCCGTCGTTGAGGAAGGCGCGGGCGAGAAAGTCGTAGAAGGACAGCTGAAGCACGCGCCGGCGGATCTTGAGCGAGGCGTCGAAATTCTCGCTCGGGGTCCATGCGAGCGAGAGCGAGCCTTTCGGCCGAAAGAAGCTTCGCGTGAGCCCGTTCGGTCCAGTCTGCGAAATGGTCGAATATTCGGCGCCGCCGACCAGCTGGAAGTTCAGGGTTCGGGTCAGCGCGTGGCCGAAGCTGAGCAGCCCCTCGTAGCGAGCCTCGGTGACTCCGCCGCTCCCTTCCGGAAACGGAATCTCGACGAACTGGCCCGCCTCGCCGAGAGTGAACAGCCCGGCGACATTGTCGAGGCTGTTATAGGCGGCCTCGCCGGAAAGCTGCCAATCCCCGTCGAACATCCTCCAGCTATACTCGCCGCGAGCGATGGTCTCGCCCAGGTCGCCGACCTGCGTGAAGCGATCGCCGATGTCGGCGGAGCCGTCGGCGAACCTGGTGATCGTCTCCTGCAGATAAGGCTCGTGACTGAAGCGCCTCAGGCCGATCGCCTTGAGCCGGCCCGGCCCGAGCGCGAACTCATAATCCGCGGCCAGCTCGTAATTCCATGTATCGTTGCGCTCGATGAAGGTGCGCGAGCGATCGGGAAGGCCCGGGCTCGTCCGCTCGCCGATTTCGTCGTAGCGATTATAGACTCGCTGATAATGGGCGTTCGCATGCCCGATGCTGGTCCCCGGCCCGTCCCAGGTCAGCCTGCCGGACAGCTTGGGTGAATCGTAATGGGTGTTCCAGATGTCGAAGCGCCGCTCGGTGATGTTACCCGCACCATCATAGATGAGGGTTTCGCCGCCGGCGCCGCTCCGGCTCGAATCGCCGTTATCGAGTCCGAATTCATATTCGAGCGCCCCGCGCCGGCCGCTGACCGAAACGTCACCGCGAGTGAGCAGGGGATCGGTAAAGTGCGCACGAAATTCCGGCCTCCACGAAAACTGCCCGGAAAGCTGGTTCGCGCGAAAGACGATGTTGGCCACCTGGCCGGACAGGCCGGGAATGTCGAGGCTGGCGCCGTCGAGGATCTCGATCCGCTCGACATTGTCGGCCGGGATCCGAGTCAGCAAGGTGTACATGCTGTCGGACTTGTTGGAGCTTCGCTGGCCGTTGAACAATACGTTGCCCGTCGCCTGGCCGAGACCGCGAAGCTGCTCGCTGTCGCGGATCGTGAAGCCCGGCACCTGGCTCAGCATGTCATAGGCGTTCCTGGGCGCGTAGCGGGTGAAATCGGCCCTGGTATAGACTTGCCCCGAGCTGGGCGCCGAGGCGATCGGCTGAGCATCGGGGGGAGGTGCATCGCCGGTGCCCGGTGCGTCCTGGGCCTGCGCCGGCCACGCCGCGAGCAGCGCCATCGTCGCCACCCCTCGATATGCTTTCATCGTCTCGTCCCCGCTTACACAGTCGCCACTTCAGCTTCCGCATCGCAAGGAACGTGCCACATACGTAGCGTGGCCGATTTTTTCGCAGCCAGACGGCGGAAGCGGAAATCTCCCACATCGAACACCGAATGACTCACACCGGTCGTGGACCCGATTCCCGAACCGTGTCCGCCTGCGGACGCTCGATGTCCGTTTCCGAACACCAGGTGCCCGACCTCATTGCGATGATGACGACGAGGGAATGACGTGCCTCTTCAACGAAATAGGGTCGCTTCGTTTAGATCGCCTCGTCACCAGCGTCAGCGACCGACTCTATGTCCTGCCCAACACCGCGGACCGTATTGCAGCCAGCGAGGACGAGGGAGACGCCCAGGCCGATCAAGACGAGCGCTGTACGAAACATGATGATATTCCTTCTGGATTGGAGGTTTGACGCCGGAGTGCAGATTTCGGCGGTTCAGAGACGCAAAGCGACTGAGCTGCTCCGCTCAGGCGATCTTCTGGCCGGTCTTTTCCCAGTCGGCGAGAAAGGCCTTGAGGCCTGAATCGGTGAGCGGATGCTTGAACAGCTGGCGGATCACCGCCGGCGGCGCCGTCATGACGTCGGCGCCGATCTTGGCCGCCTCGAAGACATGGATCGGGTGGCGGATGCTGGCGGCCAGGATCTGGGTCGGGAAATCGTAATTGTCGTAGATCAGCCGGATGTCGGCGATCAGCTCCATTCCGGTCTGGCCAATATCGTCGAGCCGGCCGAGGAAGGGCGAGATGAAGCTTGCTCCGGCCTTGGCGGCGAGAAGCGCCTGGTTGGCCGAAAAGCACAGAGTGACGTTCACCATCGTGCCGTCGCCGGTCAGCTTCCGGCAGGTCTTCAGCCCGTCCACCGTCAGCGGCACCTTGACCGCGATATTGTCGGCGATCTTCCTGAGCACCTCCGCCTCGCGCATCATCGTGTCATGATCGAGAGCGACGACCTCGGCCGAGACGGGGCCTTCGACGATCCCGCAAATCTCCCTCACCACCTCGAGGAAATCCCGGCCCGCCTTGTGGACGAGGCTCGGGTTGGTGGTGACTCCATCGAGCAGGCCGGTCTCGGCCAGATCGCGGATCTCTTCGGTGTCGGCGGTATCGACGAAGAATTTCATGTTGGGGTCCTTGGCGGAAGTGACGGCCGGCTTGTAGGCTGAGCATCGGCACCGGAGCAATCGGTCGGAGGGGAAAAGATGCGCTGGACGAGATTGATTCCGGTCATGCTGGCGCTAAGCGCCTTTCCCGCCGCCGCCGATCCCGCCGCCTGGATCGAAGCCCACCGCGAAGCGATCCTCGCCGAATATCTGCCTCTGCTCGCGATTCCCAACGATGCCTCCAATATCGAGGACATCCGCCGAAACGCCGATCACATCGTCGCAATGATGGAAAGGCGCGGCCTTTCGCCGAGGCTGCTCGAATCGGCGGACCGGTCGGTGCCGCCGCTCGTCTACGGCGAATGGCGCGTGCCGGGGGCCGAGCGCACCTACATCCTCTACGCCCATTATGACGGCCAGCCGGTGACCCCGGAGGGCTGGACGGTGACCGCGCCGTTCGAGCCGCGCCTCGTCGGCGAAGGCGACGAGGCCCTTCTCTATGCGCGAAGCGCCTCGGACGACAAAGCGGGGGTGATGGCGATCCTCGCCGCCGTCGATTCGCTTCGGGCCGAAGGCCGGACTCCGAGCTTCAACCTCAAGATCGTCTTCGAAGGCGAGGAGGAAGCCGGATCGCCGCATCTCGCCGATCTGCTGAAGCTTCACCGCGACACCTTGCGCTCGGACGGCTGGATCATCGTCGACGGTCCCGCCCACCAGTCGGGACCGCCGCAGCTCGCGCTCGGCGTGCGCGGCGACATCAACCTCGACCTCACCGTCCACGGACCGCTTCGCCCGCTCCACAGTGGCCATTACGGCAATTGGGCGCCCAACCCGGCGATGATGCTGGCCGAGCTGCTCGCCTCGATGAAGGACGAGACCGGCAGAGTGACGATCGCCGGCTTCTATGACGACGTCGTCCCGCTGACGGCGGCCGAGCGCGCCGCCATTGCCGCCATCCCGGCGCCGGACGATCAGCTGAAGCGCGAGCTGGGACTGAACTGGACGGAAGGCGGCGGAGCCAGTCTGACCGAGCTGATCCAGCAGCCGTCCCTCAACATCAACGGCATCCGAAGCGCCGATGTCGGCCGCAACGCGCGCAACGTCATCCCGACCATCGCCTCGGCGACGCTCGATCTTCGGCTCGTTCTCGGCAATTCGCCGCAGCGCCAGGTCGAGCGGGTGATCGATCATGTCCGGGCCCAGGGCTTCACCGTGCTCGATCGTGAACCGACGGCGGAGGAACGGCGAACTCATCCGAAGATCGCCACGATCGTCGCCGGCCACGGCTATCCGGCGGAGCGCACGAGGCTCGATCACCCGCTCGCTCTGTCGCTCGCTCGGGCGCTCGGCGACGAAGACGACAGGATCATCCTCCCGACGCTCGGCGGAAGCCTGCCGCTCTATCTGATCCGCGAGGAGCTCGGCGCGCCGACCCTGGTGCTCGGCCTCTGGAACCACGACAACAACCAACATGCCGAGGACGAGAATGTGCGGCTCCGGAACCTGTTCGGCGGCATCTCGGCGATCGCCCGGGTGATGACGATGGAATGATCGCCACGGCCGAAACCCGGGCGTTTCACGCGGCGATCTGGGCGATCGCCTTGCCGGCGATGCTGACCAACGTCGCAACCGCCTTGTTCGGACTCGCCGATCTGTGGGTGATCGGGCAGCTCGGCCAGGCCGAGGCCCAGGCCGGGGTCGAGGTCGGCGCCAAATATATGATGGGGCTTCTCGTCGTCTTCAATTTCCTGAGGACTGGCACGATCGCGCTCACCGCCCAGGCGGCGGGCCGAGCGGACGAGTCGGGCCAGGCCCAGGCGCTTCTCCGGGCAGGCGCCCTGGCCGCGATCATCGGCCTTTTGCTGCTCGCGCTAATGCCGGTCGCGATCCCGTTCGGGCTCGACCTGCTCAATGCGAGCGGCGCGGTGGCCGCGGAGGCCCGGACCTATGTCGGGATACGCTACTGGGGCGGCGCCCTGTGGCTGCTCAACGCCGTCCTCGTCGGCTGGCTGATCGGCCGGCGTCAGGTGAAGATCGTCCTTTATGTCGAGGTCGCCGCCAATCTCGTCCATATCGGGCTCGACTGGCTGTTCGTGCTCGGCCTCGGATGGGGCGTGGCCGGAGTCGCGATCGCGACCCTGATCTCGGAAGCCGGCAAGCTGGCGGCCGTGGCGATCGCCGCCGCCCGCGAACCGCCGGCGGCAGCCGCTTTGGCGCTAGCTCGGGAGCGGTCGACCTGGGCCGGCGGAGCGCTCGCGGCGCTGCTCCGGCTCAACCGCGACCTGTTCATCCGAACCCTGCTGCTGACCGCCGCGATCCTGCTCATCACCCGCGACGGCGCCCATGAAGGCGCGGTCGTCCTCGCCGCCAACGGAATCCTCTACCAGCTGTTCATCCTTTCGGCCCTGATCCTCGACGGCTTCGAGAGCGCCGCCCAGGTCCTGTGCGGGGAGGCGGTCGGCGGCCGGGACCGAGACCGCTTCGACCGGCTCGTTCGAGCCCTTCTGCTCTGGGGTCTCGCCTTCGGGATGATCGTCAGTCTCGTCTACTGGCTCGCCGGCCCCGCCTTCGCGGCCAGCTTCAGCACCGATCCCGCCGTCGTCGCCACCACCCTCGACTATGTCGGCTGGGCGGTGCTCCTTCCGGTTCTCGGGGTGACGTCCTACGTCTTCGACGGAATCTATGTCGGAGCGACCTGGACCCGGGCCATGCTTCTGACGATGGCGGCGGCCTTCGCGGTCTATGCGCTGCTACTTGTGGCGACCGGGCCGCTCGGCAATCACGGCCTTTGGCTGTCCTTCTCGATCTTCCTCGCCGTTCGCGCCGCGGGCCAGGCGCTGCTCCTGCCACGGCTCACCCGAAAAGCCTTCGCCGGAGTGACGGGCTAGAAGATTCCGAACACGCTCGCGATCACCGGATCGCCGGTCTCGCGCGGATTGGCCCGGATCGCGGCTTCCTCGCGGCCGATGGCGCGGTAGATGCCGCGCGCGGCGCTTTCGGAGACGTGGCGCTGAAGCCCGGAGAAATTGATCCCGGTGGCGGCCTGAACCACCCGGTTGATGATCCCGTCGTCGAGCACCCGAAGCGCCTGGCCGACGCCTGGAAACATGACGTCGACGATCGCATTGCCCATCGACCTTTCGAGGAAATCAGTCGCCGCGGTGGGTCCGCCGCGGACCAGGGAGACGGCGTCGGAGAAGCTCATGTTGCGGATCGAATCATAGACCACCGGCGCGGCCGCTTCCGCGGCATCGGCGGCAGCCCGGTTCATCAGCGACAGCAACTGGTTCTGGATCAGCGAGCTTCGAAGCAGGGCTGAGGCGACGCTGCCGGCGCCGCTCAGCTGCGGCGGAAGCGGGATCCGCGCCAGATCGTCCTGGAAGAAGCCATTGTCCTGGAGGAGACGGGCAAAGGCGCGCTGCGACGAGATGGTCAGAAGACGCCGAATCGCGTCCTCGAAGCCGAACCCGCCCATGGTGGCGCAGCCCGGAAGAGCCAGCAGCGGGAAAGCGAAGCCCGCAGCGATCACGCTCCGGCGGTCAAGCAACAGGTCCATTTCTTCCTCCGGTGAAACGACTTCCCGAAAACGGACGAGCACCGGCGATGTTGCATCGGCCGAGACCGCGTTCGGCCGATCCGCCCTTCCGGAAGCGATCGCAATGACGTTATGGCCCGACGATGAGCCGTGCCCGTGTCATCCTCCTCAATGCCGCGCTCGGGCCGCTCGACTACCGGGTTCCTCACGGCATGGCGGTCGAGCCCGGATCGATCGTCGTCGCGCCGCTGGGTCCGCGCCAACTGGTCGGCACCGTCTGGGAACCGGAGCGGCTCCAGACCGAGGAGGTCGGCGACAACCGGCTCCGGCCCCTGCTCCAGGTCTTCGACCTGCCGCCTCTGGCGGCGCCGCTTCGCCGCCTCATCGAGTGGACGGCCGATTATTATCTCGCCCCGCTCGGCGCCGTCCTTCGGATGGCCCTTCCCTCCTCGTCGGCGCTCGAAGGAGCGCGGACGATCACCGAATATCGCGCCACCGGCCATGTCCCGGACCGGCTCACGCCGCAGCGCGCCCAGGCGCTCGAGCGGATCGGCGATCGGCTCGGCCTGATCCGCGAGCTGGCGATCGTCGGCGGCGTTTCGGACGGGGTCGTCCGCGGCCTGGTCAAGGCCGGGGCGATCGAGCCGGTAGAAGTCTCGCTGGACGATCCTTTCCCGCTGCCCGACCCGGACCACGCGCGGCCGTCCCTGGAGTCCGCCCAGAAGCAGGCGTCCGAGGTTCTGGCCAAATTGGTGGCGTCGGGCGGGTTCGATCCGGTCCTGCTCGACGGGGTCACCGGATCGGGCAAGACCGAAGTCTATTTCGAGGCGGTGGCGCAGGCCCTTCGCGAAGGCCGCCAGACCCTGGTCCTGCTCCCCGAAATCGCCCTCACCGAGCCTTTCCTGAAGCGCTTCGCGGCGCGCTTCGGCTGCGAGCCGGTCGCCTGGCATAGCGGCCTTCGCCAGTCGCAGCGGCGACGCGCCTGGCGCGCGATCGCGAGCGGCCAGGCCAAGGTCGTCGTCGGCGCCCGTTCGGCCCTGTTCCTGCCCTATCAAAAGCTCGGCCTGGTCGTCGTCGACGAGGCCCACGAGACGAGCTTCAAGCAGGAGGACGGAGTCCAATATCATGCCCGCGACGTCGCCGTGATGAGGGCCAAGTTCGAGGACGTGCCGATCGTCCTCGCCTCGGCGACCCCGGCGATCGAGACCCGCCATCTCGCCGAGACCGGAACCTATAAGGAGCTCAAGCTGCCGGCGCGCTTCGGCGGCGCCAAGCTGCCCGAGCTCGCCGCCCTGGACCTCATCCAGGATCCGCCGCCGCGCGGCCGCTGGCTCGCTCCGGCACTGGTGACCGAGCTCGAGGCCAATCTCGAGGCCGGCGAGCAGTCCCTCCTCTTCCTCAACCGCCGCGGCTATGCGCCGCTGACCCTGTGCCGACATTGCGGCTACCGCTTCCAATGCCCGAACTGCACGAGCTGGATGGTCGAGCACCGCTTCACCCGCCGGCTCGCCTGCCACCATTGCGGCCATGTCATGCCGACTCCCAAGGCCTGTCCGGAATGCGGCGAGGAGGACAGCCTGGTCGCCTGCGGTCCCGGCGTCGAGCGTATCGCCGACGAGGTTCACGAGCTCTTCCCGGAGGCGCGAACGGCGGTGGTGACATCGGACACGATCTGGTCGCCGGCCAAGGCAGCCGAGTTCGTCGCCCGGATGGAGGCGGGCGAGATCGACATCGTCGTCGGAACCCAGCTCGTCACCAAGGGCTATCATTTCCCGAACCTCACTTTGGTCGGCGTGGTCGACGCCGATCTCGGTTTGTCCGGCGGCGACCTGAGAGCGGCGGAACGCACCTTCCAGCAGATCCAGCAGGTGTCCGGCCGCGCCGGGCGCGGCGACAAGCCGGGACGCGTGCTCGTCCAGACCCACGATCCGTCCGCGCCGGTTATTCAGGCGCTGGTGAGCGGCGACAGCGAAGGCTTCTACGCCGCCGAGACCGAGGCCCGGCGCGAGGCCGCGATGCCGCCGTTCGGCCGGCTGGCGTCGATCATCGTCTCGGCCGAGGACCAGGCGCGGGCCACGGAAGCGGCGCGGATGATCGGCCGAACCGCGCCCCGCCACGACAATATGGCGGTGTTCGGCCCCGCCCCGGCGCCGCTGGCGATGCTCCGCGGCCGCCATCGCCATCGCCTGCTCGTCCATGCCGCCCGCTCGGTTCCGGTCCAGGACATCATTCGCGACTGGCTCGGGGCGCTCGAACTGCCGCGCGGCGTAAGGGTGGCGGTCGACGTCGATCCCTATTCCTTTCTCTGACGGATTTGCGATCAGCAGGTCACGGGGTTAGGAACAGGATAGTTTCTGGGGGTAAGAACATGATTCGGCTCATTTTCCTGGCGCTCGCGCTGACCGTTCAGGCAGGCGTGGCGGAAGCACGCTGGCGCGAAGCGAGCACCCGCCACTTCCTCATCTATTCGGAAGGCAGCGAGGCCGAGCTTCGCCAGGCGGCAGAGCAGATCGAGCGCTATGACAGCATGCTTCGAGTGGCCACCGGAGTCAGTGATCCCGATCGAAGCCCGGCGACGAGAGTGACCATCTTCTACGTCCGGGACGCTACAAAGGTCAGGGAGCTGGCGGGCGCCCGCGACAGCGGGATCTGGGGCTTCTATCTGCCTCACGCGTCGGGCGGGATCATCTTCTCACCGCGGATCGACTATCGCTCGGGACGAAGGGACAGCGTCAACCGCTTCCACAACTCGCCCGGAGCCGACGAGACCTTCACCGCCCAGTCGGTGCTGCTCCACGAATATACCCACCATTTCATGTTCAACAATTTCAACTTCGGCGCGCCGCGCTGGCTTTCCGAAGGCTATCCGGAATTCTTCTCGACCGCCCGGTTCGAGGAGGATGGCAGCATGACGATCGGAATCCCGCCCGCGGAACGCGGCCGAGAGATCGAGACCGGCAGCGACATCAATGCCGAGCAGATCCTTCTTCGGCCGCAGGACAATTGGCGGGTTGACGGAATCTACGCGATCGGCTGGCTGATGAGCCATTATCTGACTCTCCATCCCGACCGGATGGGCCGGGAGCTGCTCGCTTATTACCGGGCGCTCTCTTCGGGCCAGTCGCCGGAGCAGGCGGCGTCCGTGTTCGGCGACCTTGGCCGCCTCACCTCGGACCTTCGCGAATATCGCCGGGCCCGCACGTTCAACGTCGCGCGCATTCCCGCCGAGCGCCTTTCGACCGGCACGATCAGCATCCGGGAGCTGAGCGACGCGGAAGAGTCCATCATGGACGTCAGGATGCGCTCCAAGCGCGGAGTCAGTCGGGACCAGGCGGAATCGCTCGTCCGGGAAGCGCGCCGAGCCGCCGAGCCTTATCCCAACGATCCGTTCGTCCAGGTGAGTCTGGCCGAAGCGGAATATGACGCGCGCAACTATGACGCCGCCGAGGCGGCCGCCGACCGGGCCATCGCGGCCGATGCGACGCTCGTCGACGCGCACCTCTACAAGGCCCGCGCGATCTGGGCCCGGCTCGAGGCGGCGGAGGACAAGAATCCCGAATCCTGGACGGAAGTGAGGCGGATCATCGCCCGCGCCAATCGCCTCGATCCCGGTGATCCCGAACCGCTTATGCTCTATTATCAAAGCTATGAGCCATCCGGCGCGGAGCCGACCGAAAACGCCGTCAACGCCCTGATCCAGGCGCACGAGCTCGCGCCCCAGGCGGACGGATTGCGGATTCTCGCGACGAGGGAATTGCTTCGCCGGAACGAGGCTCGGCGCGCCGCTCTGGCGTGGGGGCCGCTCGCCAGCAGCGGCCATGGCGGGCGGAACCGAGACGAGTTCGAGGCGGTCACCGCCTTGATCAGGGCCGGCGATACCGCGGCGGCGCTGACCAGGCTCGACGCCCTCCGCGCCGAGGCTGAACAGGACGCCGAGGACGAATAAGGCCCCGCTCGGCTTGCGCCGGACCGCCCCGGCTCACTAAAGGGGCGGACGATGGCGCTGGCCAGATTGATCCTTTTGCTGTGCTGCCTGCTGGCAGCCACGCCAGCGCTCGCCGACGATATCTCGGTCGCCGGCCGAAGCGTCGTCCGGGTCGTCGTGATCGCCTTCGAAGAGGGCGAGGTCGTCGATTTCGGCCATGGCAGCGGTTTCGCCGTCGCACCCAACCGGATCGTCACCAACGCCCACGTCGTCGCCCTCGCCGCCCAATATCCGGACAATGTCGCCGTCGGGGTCGTGCCTTCGGAAGGCAGCCAGTCCTATCGGGCCAGGCTGGTCGCGATCGATCCGGCGCGGGACCTCGCCTTGCTCGAGCTCGACCAGGGCTCGGTCACTCCGATCCCGCTCTTCACCGGGCCGCTGGAAGACGGGATGGCGGTCGCCGCGCTGGGTTATCCGGGCAATGTCGATCTCGCCACCGCCCAGTCCGCCGAGGATTATATCAACCCGCTGCCGCCGACCCGGTCGGCCGGGATCTTCTCCAATGTCCGGCCGATCAACGGGATCACCACCCTTCTTCACACTGCCGATATCGCCCGCGGCCATAGCGGCGGGCCTTTGCTCGACCAGTGCGGCCGGGTGATCGGGGTGAACACTCTCATCACCCGGGGCGAGGACGGCGATTCCCCGTTCGCCTTCGCCGTCGCCAACCGCGAGCTCGCCGCCTTTCTGCGCGAGGCGAACCAGCCCTTCCCGACCGTCGCCAGCGAATGCATCAGCATGGCCGATCGGCTGAGCCGGGATCGTGACCGGCTGAGTGCCGAGGAACGGGCGCGGCTGGCGCGGATGTCGGCCCAGGACCGCGAGTCCGGTCTGGCCCGCGAACGGGCGCTGATCGCGGTCGAGGAAAGCCGCGAGACGAGGCTCGGGATCGCGGTTCTTCTGCTCGTCCTGTCGCTGCTCGTGTTCGGCGCCGCCGGAATCCTGTTCCTGAAGGATCGCCAGAAGCACGCTCTTCCCCTCGCCGGGATCGGTGCCCTGCTCCTCGCCGGAGCGGTGATCGTCTTCTTCACCCGGCCGAGCCGCTTCGACGCGATCGCCGATCAGGAGCCGG
>CBIGXQ010000052.1:0-14429 GCA_966193865.1 uncultured Sphingosinicella sp.
ATGTCCTGCAGATCCTCCATTGCACCAATCCGACCACTCTTGACGCCGTTTCCCGACGCGAGCGCCGGCGCCAAAGCGTTGGTCGCGGTGAGATAAGGATAGTTCCAGGGCGCGACGATCAGGACGATTCCGACCGGTTCCCAGCTGATCGCCCGACCGGGTGCGACCTCGATCTCGTCGATCGAAGTCCGGGCGATTCCGGCCATGTACCGCGCCCGATCCGCCGCGCGCTGGATTTCGCCGGCACCCTCGCCCACCGGACGGCCGATTTGCCAGGCAAGCTCGACGGCGGCTTCGTCCGCCTTGCGTTCCAGCGCTGCAAAAGCGCGCGCGACGATCGCCGCCCGGTTCTCGACCGGAACCTGGCGCCAGTGGCGCTGGGCGGCCGAAGCGCGCCCGATCATGGCGGTGAGCTCTCTCGCGGATTCCGCGGGCCGCACGGCATGAATCGAGCCATCGACAGGCGAGATCAGCTCGAGAGTCTCGCCGGTCATCTCAGATGATCTCGAAATAACGCTGGAGTTCCCAATCGGTCACTGCCGCGCGAAAACGGGAATCCTCCCATTCGCGCGAATGCGCATAATGGGTGACGAAGGCGTCGCCGAACCATTCATGCGCTGCCCTGGAGCCGCGCAGCGCCCTGGTCGCGTCGGCCAGGCTCTCCGGAAGCCGCGCCGCGCCAGCCGGATCTGTATAAGCATTGCCTTGAACGGGCTCCACTCTTGGCGCCCCCGCACGGATCCCGTTCAGGCCCGAGGCGATGGCCGCCGCAAGCGCCAGATAGGGATTGGCATCGGCGCCGCAGACCCGGAACTCGACTCGGCGGGACTGCGGCGACCGACCGATAATCCGCAAGGCGCAGGTCCGGTTGTCGACGCCCGAGGTCGCGCTGGTCGGCGCCCACGCTCCGGGCACGAGCCGAGAATAAGAGTTGATGGTCGGCGCGTAGAGCGCCGTATATTCAGGCAGCAAAGCGAGCTGGCCGGCCACGAACTGGTCGAGCAGCTCGCTCGACCCGTCTTCCCGCTCCGGGTCGAAAAAGACCGCTGCGCCGTCCTCCTTGGCGCGGAGCGAAATGTGCATGTGCCCGCCAAGGCCCTGATGCTCGGGAGACCATTTCGCCATGAAGGTCGCGAGCAAGCCGTTGCGCCGTGCGATATCCTTGGCAAAGGTCTTGAAGATGGCTGCCCGGTCTGCGGCGGCGAGGGCGTCGGTTGCGGCGATCGCCGCTTCCCAGATGCCCGGCCCGTTTTCGGTGTGCACTCCAACCAGCGGCACGGCCATCGCCGCGCAATCCCGGATCAGCGCTTCGCAATATTCCGAGAAGTTCGCGCTGCGAAGAATCGAATAGCCGAAATTGCCTGGCGACAGCGGCTTGAGCCCGCGAAAACCCTTGGCGTGAGCGCTGTCGGTGGTTTCGGCGAAGAGAGTGAATTCATATTCGAACCCGACGAGGATCTCGAACCCCATCGCCGAAGCTTGGTCGACGACCTTGCCAAGCAGGGTACGCGGACAGACCGCAGCGGCATCGCCGGCAAGCTCGCCCAGGACGAGCAGGCCCTTGCCGCCAAATTCGTTGGGAAGGTCACGCGCCGTTTCGGGGCGGACGTTGATCGGCATGTCCGGATAACCGGTGTGCCAGCCGCTCAGGCTGCCGGGGTTGTTCGTGTAGAGAGTGTCGTCGCAATCCCAGCCGATCAGGCAGGAACACAAGCCGAGACCCCCGTCCACGCCCGCCAACAGATCGGCGGCGGCAACATATTTGCCGCGCATCACGCCGTCGATGTCGGTGACGCCCAGCTTCAGGTGCGAAAGCCCGCGCTCTTCCACCATCCGGGCAAATTCCGCGGCCGACTCGATCTGCGTCTTTGAGCTCAATGCCACACCCGTTTGCCGCTGGACCGTGGGCACCTTAACAGGCAATAATGGTTTTTCAAGTTACAATAATACCGCTATCAAGCACGGACGCATTCACGTTCTTCCGATCGCCGAATGTTTGTAGGATGACCAGACATGACCCAGGCCAACCAACTTGCCCTCGAGCTCAGCGAGAAGGTCGTCCAGTTCTGCCTCGAGCATGATCTGGCCCCCGGCGACCGCCTCGCCGAGCGCAAGCTCGCGGCGGCGTTCGGAGTCTCTCGCTCTCCGATCAGGGCTGCCCTCAAGGTGCTCGAGGATCGTTCGGTCGTCCGGCGCACGGATCGTGCTTATGTGCTCGCGCTCGGCCCCGCCGAACTGACCGGTTTGTCGCTCGACGTTCCCCCCGCCGCCGCCGAGGAGCTTTACGTACAGGTGCTTCGCGACCGGTTTGCAGGGCGAATCCCCGAACAGATCAGCGAAGCCGACCTGCTGCGCGAATATAAGGTCACCCGAAGCACTCTGACGAAGGCGCTCATGGCCCTCAATCAGGACGGCCATATCAGCCGCAGCCCAGGGCGAGGCTGGATGTTCCACGAGACGCTGGGGACGGTGGAAGCCTATCGCGCCAGTTATGAATATCGATTGGCGATCGAGCCGGCGGCGCTCGGTTCACCCCATTACCGGATCGACAAGGGCCGAGTCGAAGCCCTGCTCGCGCGTCACCTGGAGCTCCTCGATCCAGGCGCCGGCCCGATCAGCGCGGCGCAATGGTTCAGCCTCGACGCCGAGCTTCACGAAATGCTCGCCGCCTTTTCGGGAAACGAATTCTTCCTTCAGGGCGTGCGCAGCCAGAACCGCCTCCGCCGCACCGTCGAGATCGAATCCTATTACGCCAACGAACGGGTGAAGGATTCCTTCGAGGAGCATGTCGCGATCCTCGAGGCGCTGCTGAAGGACGACCGGGCGTGGGCGGCAACCCTGCTCACCCGCCACCTCCGGCTCGCCAGCGAGTCCACCGAGATCTTCCTCGCCGATGACTGACCCTTTCTGTCGCCGGGATCAGGCGACCGCGCCCTTGTCTTGGTATTTTCGGGTTGTATAATGCCATTATGTAGCTCAGCATTCGCGCCAGGAGCAGGCGTCGCGACGAGGATGATCGGAAGTTGAGTCAGTCAATATCCGCGGCGGGCAGCGAGGATCCGCTCGGCCATTACGAGCGCGGCGCAACAACCTATTTCGCTTCACGCGCCGATCAGCGCTTCGGCTATTATCTCTATGTCCCGAAGCGTTTCGAATTCCAATCGGCGGACGATTACAGGCTGTGCGTCCTCATCCACGGCACCGGTCGGACGCCAAGCGTCTATCGCGACCTTTTCGCCGACTTCGCCGAGGCCAACCAGGCGATCATCATGGCGCCGCTCTTCCCGGCCGGCATCATCGAGCCCGGTGAGCTCGCCAATTACAAGTTCATCGACTTCCAGGGGATTCGTTACGATCATGTCCTGAACTTCATGGTCGAAGAGGTGGCCGCCCGCTTCCGCCTCACCGAAAACAGGTTCCTGCTGTTCGGCTTTTCCGGCGGCGGACATTTCGCGCACCGTTTCGCCTATCTCCACCCAGATAATCTCCTCGGAGTCTCGATCGGTGCGCCGGGGATGGTGACGCTCATCGACGACAGCCTGCCCTGGTGGCGCGGCACCTCGGACCTGGTGCAGAGGTTCGGCATCGGCATCGATCTCGACCGACTTCGCCGGCTTCCGGTTCAGATGGTGATCGGGGACGAGGATCTCGAAACCTGGGAAATCACGATCAAACCCGGTTCGCGCTTCTGGATGGAAGGCGCCAATGACGCCGGAGAGACCCGAATCGACCGCCTGAATTCACTTCGCGACAATTTCGTCGCGAACGGAATCGCGGTCCGGTTCGACCGCGTGCCCGGGGTCGGCCATAACGGCTATGCGGTGCTCGGCCCCGTCCACGAATTCTTCGCCGAGATCCTCGCCCGGGCGCGCCCGGACGCGGCCTGACGCATCGGCATGGAAGCTTTCCCGCTCATCGATATCGCCGGCTCCGCCACCGAGCGCGGCATCGAACATGGTCGCCATGCCAAGGCAAGGATCGCCCGCGGTCTGGAAATCTATGCCGACGCGCTCGCCCGCCCCGGGGCCCGCGAGCTTGCGCTTCTTTATTTCGAGGCTCTCGAGAAATATGACGCCGACAGCGCGACGGAGCTGAAGGGAATCGCCAGGGGAGCAGATCAGCCGCTGGAAGCGATCGTCGCCCTCAACGCCCGCACCGAATTGACCGGATGGGATTCTGCTTCGCTGGAGCCCGACGAATGCACGGCGGCCCTGGCAATGCCCGAACGCGCTCGAGGCGTTCTGCTCCACGGCCAGAACTGGGATTGGCGCCCGGCCTGCGTCGACACCGCCATCGTGCTTCGGATCCGCGGCGCAGACGGCCCCGACATCCTCACCTTCTGCGAGGCCGGGCAGCTGGCCCGCCACGGCCTCAACAGCGCTGGTCTGGCTCTCACCGCCAACGGCCTTCAGACCGACGACGACTTCGTTCCGGGCGGCATTTGCAGCCCGTTCGTCCGCCGGCGGATGCTTCAGGCTTCAACGCTCGCGGCGGCGACCGGGGTGCTCCTCGCCGCGCCCCGATCCGCCTCGCACAACATCATGCTCAGCCACAGCGGCGGCCTCGGCCAGAGCGAGGCGATCAACTTCGAAACCACCCCAAGAGCCGTCTACTGGTCATTTCCGGAAGACGGCCTGATGACTCACGCCAATCACTTCAAGTCGTCGGCGGCTCTGGGCAAAGTCGAGGACATAGGCCTCCTTCGCCATCCCGAATCCCTCTATCGCGACAAGCGCGTGCGCGATCGCCTCGACCGCGACGGCTGCGACATCGACGTCGACAGCTTCAAGCAGGCCCTGAGCGATCGTTACGGTGCCCCGGACGCGGTCTGCCGTTCGCCGGCGCCGCGTTCCGACGGAAGCGTCTCGGCGACCGTCGCGAGCCTTATCATGGATGCCTATAATGGCCGCATGTGGATCGCTCCGGCGCCCTATGCAGGAGCGGCCCGCTACAGCGAATATCGCCTCTTTCCATGATTTTCCGGCGATTCAGCGGGCGCTTGGCTGTCCTCGGGTGCGCGGCCGCTTTGCTGCTTTCGGCTTGCGATGAATCTTCGCGCGAAGCGGCGACCGAGGCCATCGATCCGATCAGCGTCGTCATCAACGCCGATATCCGCGGCACCAATCCCGGAGTCACTCGCGACGGCAATACCGACGCCGTTCTTCATCACGTCGTCGAATCGCTGGTGGCCTATCGCGACGATCTGACGGTCGCGCCGCTGGTGGCGGAACGGGTCGAGATCTCCCCCGATCACCGAACCTACAAATTCGTGCTCAGGGAAGGCCTCCGATTCCACAACGGGTCGCCGGTCACGTCGGCGGAAGTGAAATGGAGCTGGGAGCGGATGCTCGATCCGGCGACCGGCTTCCGCTGCAGAAGCTGGTATGACGGCACGGTCGAAGCCGGGTTCGGATCGAAGATCGTCAGCATCGACACGCCCGACAGCCGGACAGCCATCTTCACCCTCGACCGGACGAACAGCTCGTTCCTCGACCAGATGGCAAGCCTTCAATGCATCACCGCGATCCTTCATCCGGCGTCGGTCGCGCCTGACGGAACCTGGATCGAGCCGGTCGGGACGGGCCCCTATCGGATCAGCGAGTGGCGCCGCGGCGAATATGTCGATCTGGTCCGGTTCGGCGGATATGTGCCGAGGGCTGAGCCACGCGACGGTTATGCGGGGGGCCGAATCGCCGAAGCCGAGCATGTCCGATTCGTCATCGTGCCCGAAGTCTCGGTCGGCATGTCCGCGCTCGAGGCGGGCGATATCGACATCCTGCCGCGAGTGCCGCCGTCGCTCACCGCCCACGTCGATCTGCAAAGCAGCGGCATCCAGGTGGCAGCGAGCGATCAGCTCTACTGGAACGTGTTGCTCGTCCAGACCCGCGACCCGCTTCTTCGCGACATTCGAATGCGCCGAGCGATCGCGGCCGCCATCAACCTCGGCCAGGTGGCTGCGATCGCAAGCTACGGCGCGGCCCCTGCCAATCCTTCCGCCGTGCCGCGGGTCAGCCCGTTCCATTCGGCGAGACACGATGCCTGGTGGCCCTACGATCCCGCCGCCGCGCGCCGGCTGCTCGCCGCTTCCAACTATCGCGACCAGCCGATCCTCATCCAGACCAATCGAAAGATCCCGTTCGCGTTCGACAATGCCGTCGCCATCCAGGCGATGCTCAACGCCGCCGGGATCAACGCTCAGCTCGAGGTGCTCGACTGGGCGACCCAGCTGTCCAATTATTTCGACGGCAGGTTTCAGCTTTCGGTGTTCGGCTATTCCGCGCGTGCCCACCCGGTGCTGAGCTATGCGGCTTTCGTCGGATCGAAGGACCGCAACCCGGCGGTTCAGTGGCCGGCGCCGGAAGCGCGACGCCTGCTGCGCGCCGCGACCGAGGCCGAGACCCCCGCAGAACAGCAGGCGATCTTCGACAGGATGCACGCCTTGATGGTGAGGGATATCCCGATCATCGGCCTCTACAACGAGCCGTCGAGCGACCTCGTCGATTCCCGGATCCGGGGCTATCGCAACTGGCCTGGCGGCCATCCACGCCTTTGGGGCGTGTCGCGGGCGGGGCGCTGAGGCGATGCGCTACGCGCTTCTCAAGCTCCTGCTCAGCATCCCCACCATGCTGATCGTCGCGATCGTCATCTTCGTGCTGATGCGGCTCGTCCCGGGCGATCCCGCCATGATCCTGGTGGGCGACCCGGAAAATGTCGAGGCGCTCGAGGAGGCACGGCGCTCGCTCGGACTCGACCAGTCCTATCTGACTCAATTCGCGATCTGGCTGTCGAACGTCGTCAGCGGCGATCTCGGCGTCTCGCTGATGACCGGCGAGCCTGTGCTGGCCGCGATCGGACGCCGTTTCGAAGTCACCGCGCAGGTCGTGGTGCTGGCGATGCTGTTCGCCGCCGCGATCGCCATTCCCTTCGGCACCTACGCCGCCTCGCGCCAGAACCGGAAGGGCGATTTCGCGGTGGTGCTCGCCGCCAACATCCTGATCTCGGTGCCGAGCTTCTGGGTCGGACTCATGCTCATTCTCGTCTTCGGCGCGACCCTTGGATGGCTCCCGACCGTCGGCTATGTTTCGGTCAGCGACGATGTCGGCGCCGGGCTGCGCTATCTGATCCTGCCGGTGATCGCCTTGCTCTTCGTCGAGATCGCCACCCTTACCCGGATGGTTCGGGCAAGCACGCTCGAAGTCCTTCGCCAGGACTATGTCGTCAATGCCCGCTCGAAAGGGCTTCCGGAGGGAGCGGTGATCCGTCGGCACGTCGTGAAGAATGCCTTCGCCCCGACGATGACCCTGATGGGCCTGATCCTGGGATCGCTGCTTGGCGGAGTAGCGGTGATCGAGACGGTTTTCACGCTCCCCGGGCTGGGCCGCTTCCTCGTCGACGGCATCTATGCGCGGGACTATGCCGTCGTTCAGGGCGTCCTTCTGTTCGTCGCCTTCGTCCACATCGTGGTGAACCTGATCGTGGACCTGCTCTATCCTGTGGTCGATCCGCGGGTGCGGTTCTGATGGCGAAGAAGACCGCCTCTGCCAATCGCGCCATGTTCAGGCGCGCCAATGCGAGCATCGGCGCCCTCCTCATCGGACTAGCGCTCGTCGCCGCGCTGATCGGCCAGATCGGCACGCCCTATGATCCGATCGCGCTCGATTTCAACGCGCGCCTCGTCCCGCCGTCATGGGAGCACTGGCTCGGCACCGATCAGTTCGGGCGTGACGTGCTCAGCCGCCTGCTGTCGGCGGCATCGATCAGCGTCACCGTGAGCGTGCTGACGGTCGCGCTCGCCATGGCGATCGGGGTCAGCGTGGGCGCCGTTTCCGGCTATTTCGGCGGGTGGCTCGACCGGGTGGTGATGACCATCGTCGATGCCTTCATGGCGCTGCCCGGTTTGCTGCTCGCTTTGGCCCTGATGGCCGCGATCGGACAGAGCCAATGGGGCGTCATCCTCGCCCTCGGCCTGGCTTATTCGCCGAGCGTCACGCGGGTCGTGCGCGGGATCGCGCTGTCGCTTCGCGAAAAGGAATATGTCGAGGCCTCGCGGGCGATGGGCAATTCCGACCTGTTCACGATCCTTCGCCACATCATCCCCAATTGCATCGGCCCGCTGACGGTTCTGGCCACCGCCTTTTTCGCTCTCGCCATCCTTGCGGAAAGCGCGCTGAGCTTCCTCGGCCTGGGCGTCCCGCCGCCTTATCCCAGCTGGGGCGGAATGCTCGCCGACGCCCGCTCCTATTTCACCTTCGCGCCGTGGCTCGCCATCTTCCCGGGGCTCGCCATCTCGATAGCGGTGCTCGGCGTTAACCTGTTCGGAGACGCGCTTCGCGACCGGTTCGATCCACGGATGGCGCTGTCGTGACCGGCGAACCGATCCTCAGCGTCGAGCAGATCAGCATCGCCTTCGACGACCGCGCCGTCGTCGAGCAACTGTCGTTCGAGATCGCCCGGGGCGAGATCCTTGCCCTGGTCGGAGAGTCCGGATCGGGAAAGACGATCGCGGCGAGGAGCCTTCTGGGCCTTCTGCCCTACGGCGCTCGAGTGACCGGCGGGCGCGCTTTGTATCGGGGATCGGACCTGTTCCGGCTCGACGAACCGGCGCTTCGCGCCGTCCGCGGAGTCGGAATCGCAATGGTCTTCCAGGAGCCGATGACCAGCCTCGACCCGTCGATGAAGATCGGCCGCCAGATGGCGGAGGCTCTGAAATTTCATGAGAAGCTCGACGATTCAGCCTGCCGCGAAAGGATGATCGAGATGCTGACCCGAGTGCGGATCGCCGATCCCTCGGCCGCGCTCGACAGCTATCCTCATCAATTCTCCGGGGGCATGCGCCAGCGCATCAGCGTCGCTTCGGCAATGCTCCTGCGGCCGACCTTGCTGATCGCCGACGAGCCGACCACCGCGCTCGACGTCATCGTCCAGAAGGACGTGCTCGATCTTCTCGTCGAGCTCGTCCGGGAGACGGGGACGAGCGTCCTTCTGATCACTCACGATCTCGGCCTGGTCGCCGAATATTCCGACCAGATCGTGGTCATGCAGAAGGGCCGACTGGTCGAAGCCGGATCGACCGAAAAGGTGCTTCGGGCACCGACCCAGGACTATACGCGGACGCTGCTCGCCGCCTCGCCGCGCCGCGAAGCCCGCCTGTCCAGTTCGGCGCCCCGCGAAAAGCTGCTGGAGATCGATCGCCTCAACGTGAGCTTCGCCGGCCCACGCAAATGGCCCTGGCTGAAGTCCGAACCCGTCCGGCCGGTGAACGACATCAGCCTCGGTCTCCGGCGAGGAGAGACGATGGCGATCGTCGGGGAATCGGGCAGCGGCAAGACCACGCTCGCTCGGGCGATCCTCGGGCTGGTGCCGATCGAGTCGGGGAATATCCTGTTCGACGGCGCCGACGTCACTTCGCTCGACAGGCAAGGCCTTGCGGATTTCCGGAGGCGCGCCGCGATCGTCTTTCAGGATCCCTTTTCGGCTCTGGATCCCCGCCAGCGGGTCGGCGCCTCGATCGGCGAAGGCCTTCGCCACGAGCCGGGCCTCGGCCGGGCCGAGCGGCTCCAACGCATTGGCGCGAGCCTGGCGGAGGTCGGGCTCGATGAAAGCTTCATCGATCGTTTTCCCCACCAGCTTTCCGGCGGGCAGCGACAGCGGGTCAATATTGCCCGGGCGCTCATCTCCGACCCGGAGCTCGTCATCGCCGACGAGCCGGTCTCGGCGCTCGATGTCACCGTCCAGGCGGAGATATTGAAGCTGTTCGACGCGCTGCAGAAGGCGCGCGGCTTTGCCTGCCTGTTCGTCTCGCACGGCCTCGGCGTCGTCGAGCAGATCGCCGACCGGGTGACGGTGATCTATCGCGGCCGGATCGTCGAGGAGGGGACCCGCGACGAGGTCTTCGACTCGCCTCGGCATCCTTATACCTGCGCCCTGCTGCGCGCGGCGCCGAGGATACAGAGCGACGGCCAAAACGGTTATAGGCTTTCACCTTATGCCGCCGATGTTCGACCGCCGCCGGACGGCCGCGACTATCTCCCCTGGGGCGGCAGCGGCGGGGTCGACGCCGAAACCGAGCTCGTGCCGGTCACCGGCAGCCACCGGGTCGCCTGTCTTTCTCAAGCGAAGGTCCAGTCATGAAAATCACGCTCGTCCAGACCAATTCGCGCGACGACAAGCCGACCAATCTGCGCGAGACCGAGGCGCTTCTCCGCGCTGCCATCGAGGATGGCCGGCCCGATCTCGTCGCGCTCCCGGAATTGATCACCTACCTGGGCGGAACGGTCGACGGCGCGCGCGCATCGGCGGAAACGCTGCCCGGCGGGCCGGCCTATCGGATGCTTCAGCAGATCGCGCGCGAATATCGCGTTCACGTCCATGGCGGCAGCCTCAACGAGGCCGAGGGCGACCGCCTGTTCAATACGACCGTGGTGTTCGATCCGGATGGCCAGCAGATAGCTCGCTATCGCAAGATTCACATGTTCGACGTCGTGACGCCCGACGGGAAGGTGTATCGGGAATCGGCGACCTACACGCCCGGGGCGGAGATCGTCACCTACCAGATCGGGCCGATCCGGGTCGGCTGCACCATCTGCTACGACGTCCGGTTCGCCGAATTGTTCGTCGCGCTGGCGCGGGCCGGCGCCGACATCATTGTCGTCCCCGCCGCCTTCACGATGATGACCGGCAAGGATCATTGGGAAGTGCTTCTTCGTGCCCGGGCGATCGAGACCCAGGCCTATGTCCTCGCGCCGGGGCAGACGGGCAATTATGTCGAGGAGGGGATCGACCGGACCAATTACGGCAATTCGCTTGTGGCCGACCCGTGGGGCACGGTCATTGCCCGCGCCCAGGATCGGGTCGGATGGGTCAATGCGACTCTCGACTTCGACTATCTGCGCAAGATTCGATCGGATCTGCCGTCCAACAAGAATCGCGTCCTCGGCCTGGAGGAGCGCCCGTGACGGCGATCTTCGCCAACCCGAGGGTCGACCGGCTGTCCGAACCGGAGAGCCTGCGCGACTGGATCGGCGAGACCCTCTTCAGCCTCGACGATTGCGCCAAGGCCCGCGACGTCATCCAGAGCTGGCCGGGTCATGCGCCGACCCCGCTCCGCCGGCTGGGCGAGCTCGCCGCCGCGACCGGCGTTGCCGAGATCCTGTACAAGGACGAAAGCGGGCGCTTCGGTCTCGGCAGCTTCAAGGCGCTCGGCGGCGCCTTTGCGGTCTACAGCTTGCTCGCCGACGCCATCGAGGCACGAACCGGCGAGCGGCCGACGAGCGATCAACTGGCCCGCGGCGAATATTCGGACATCACCCGCGCCTTCACGGTGGCGTCGGCGACCGCCGGCAATCACGGCCGATCGGTCGCCTGGGGCGCCCGGATGTTCGGTTGCCCTGCCGTCATCTACGTTCACCAGGGTGTGGGCGCCACCAGGATCGACGCCATTGAGCGCTTCGGCGCCAAGGTCGTGCGCGTCGACGGCGATTATGACGAATCGGTCCGGGTGGCGGCGGCGGACGCTGCCGATCGCGGCTGGACGATCGTTTCCGACACGTCCTATCCCGGCTATTCGGACATCCCGCGCCGGGTGATGTGCGGCTATACCGTCCTCGTCGCCGAGATCCTCGACGAACTCGCTCCGGCCCGCTTGCCGACCCATGTCCTCCTTCCTGCCGGAGTCGGCGGCCTCGCCGCCTCCGTCGCCGCTTATCTGGCGCTCCGGCTGGGCCATGACCGACCCCATGTCCTGGTGGTCGAGCCCGAGCTCGCCGACTGTCTCTACCAGAGCGCGCGCCTCGGACGTCCGGCGCCCGCATCTGGAGGTCTGGGGTCCTTCATGCTCGGCCTCGACTGCGCCGAGGTGTCGCTCGTCGCCTGGGAGATACTCGACCGTCTCGCCGACGATTTCGTCCTCATCTCGGAGGCCGAGGCGCTCGCGAGCATGCGCCAGCTGAACCAGCCGGACCTGGTCGCCGGCGAATGCGCCGGAGCGGGCCTGGCGGTGCTCGACGCCGCCGCTCGCGGGGCCGATCTTCGAGCTTCGATCGGGCTGGACTCCACCAGCCGCGTGCTTCTGATCGGAACCGAAGGCGCGACCGATCCGGAGGCTCACAGACGATTGCTGAGCGGAATGTGAGGGATAGAGGCAGCTTGGCCTATTTGGTACCGTAATCCTTATTGGTACCGTTATAGGCTATTGGACGCATTCGGCGATCGTCGCACGTCTCCAGGCATCGACGGCGCCGGACAATAGCTGCGCCAGGTCGAAACTGGCCTTTTGCGGCACAGCGACCAAGGCCCTCACCCTCTTCCAGAGCCAATGGTATTTACTTGACCTATAGTACCAGTCTCTCTAGCCATGGATGCGGATCGGGAGCGCGATTCCGCTAAAGGGAAGGTTCGGTTCATGGCATTGTTGACCAGGCAGTTGCAGGAGCTGGATCGACGGCATCATCTCCACCCGTTCACCGACAGCAAATCCCTGCACGAGGTCGGCACGCGGGTGATCACCAAGGGCCAGGGCGTCTATATCTGGGATAATGACGGGAAGCGCCTTCTCGACGGCATGTCGGGGCTGTGGTGCGTCAATCTCGGCTATGGCCGTTCCGAGCTCGTCGAGGCCGCGACCGAGCAGATGCGCGAGCTCGCTTATTACAATTCCTTCTTCAACTGCTCGACTCCGGCCGCCATCCACCTGAGCGCCTTCCTCGCCGACATCGCTCCGCCGGGCCTCGACCATGTCTTCTTCAACAATTCCGGATCCGAGGCGAACGAGACGGCGATCAAGGCCGCGCGCTTCTACTGGAGCCTGAAGGGCAAGCCCTCGAAGAAGCTCATCCTGGCGCGCGAATATGGCTATCATGGCGTGACGATGGCCACTGCAAGCCTGTCGGGCCTTACCGACATGCATCCCCAGGCCGGACTGCCCCTGCCCCAGCTCGTGGAACGGGTGGACGGCGCCTATTGGTATCGCGAAAGCGGCGGCCTTTCCCCGGAAGCCTATAGCCAGCATCTGATCGAACGGCTGGAGCGGCGGATCCTGGAGATCGGCGCCGACAATATCGCCGCCTTCATCGGCGAACCCGTTTACGGCGCCGGCGGGGTGATGACTCCTCCGCCGGGCTACTGGCCCGAAGTCCGCCGCCTCTGCAGCAAGCACGAGATATTGCTGATCGCCGACGAGGTCGTCTGCGGCTATGGGCGAACGGGACACTGGTTCGGCTCGCAGCTCTACGGGATCGAGCCCGACATCATCTCGAGCGCCAAGGGCCTGACCTCCGGCTATCTGCCGATGTCGGCGACCATCCTCCACGAAGCGATCGCCAGGGTCCTGATCGCGAACGGCGGCGAATGGGTGCACGGCTTCACCTATTCCGGTCACCCGGTCAGCGCCGCCGTGGCGCTCCGCAACCTTGAGCTGATCCGGGACGAAAACATCCTCGAATCGGTGCGCGATCGAATCGGCCCCTATTTCCAGGCGCGGCTGGGCGAGCTTGCCGACCATCCGATGGTGGGCGAAGTCCGCGGAGTCGGGATGGTGGCCGCGCTCGAGCTCGTCCAGGACAAGCCGACGCGCACGCTTTACCCGGCCGAGGCCACGGTGGCGGTGCGGGTCCGCGAGACCTGCTTCCGCAACGGCCTGATCATCCGCGCCGCCCGCAATTGCATGATGATGGCCCCACCGCTGGTGATGAGCGAGGCGGAGGCCGACACGATGGTGGGGATCATTCGCCAAGCGCTCGACGAGGTCCATGCCCAGCTTGCGCCGGCCGAAGCGGCCGCGAAATGACGACGCTGGCGTCGGGCCTCGGCCTGTGGCTTTCCTCGCCGAACCTGATGCTGCTGGAGGTTGCCGCGACCCAGGGCGTCGACTCCGTCGTGATCGACATCGAGCACGGAACCTTCGACCTGGCAGCCCTCGACACGGTGCTGCTGCTGGCGAACGCGCTCCGGCTGCCGGTCCTTGCCAAGGCCGCCGCGCCTGAACGGGCGGCGATCCAGCAGCCGCTCGATTTCGGAGCGGCGGGAGTCGTCATTCCCCATATCGGCGGAATCGCGCATGCGGCGGCCGTCACCGCCTTTGCGAAGTTCCCGCCCGGCGGTTCGCGAAGCTTCGCCGGCGGCCGCACCGTCCGCTACGGCGTCCCCGGCGATAATTTCTTCGCAGGCGAGGACGCGCGGACCCTGTGCCTGCCGATGATCGAGACGGCGGAAGCCCTGGACGACGTGGAAGCGATTGCCCGCCTCGACACCGTCGACGGACTTTTCGTCGGCCCGTCCGATCTGTCGCTTCGCCGCGGCCGCGGCCGCTATCGGCGAACGGAAGCGGACCGGGAGGATCTCGTCCGAATCGCCGCTGCGGCGGCGGCCGCCGGGAAGCCCTGGATCATGCCCGCCTGGACCGCCGAGGAGCAGCAATGGGCGCAGGGGCTCGG
>CBIGXQ010000053.1:0-14252 GCA_966193865.1 uncultured Sphingosinicella sp.
TGGTGAGCCCAGCTGGATTCGAACCAGCGACCTACTGATTAAAAGTCAGTTGCTCTACCGACTGAGCTATGGGCCCGACCGATTTGCCCCGTAGGAGGGGCCGGGGTCCGGGTCAACTGGAGCGGGCTTGGCGAGACGGTAGAGGAGGTGGCGGACGCTGGCGCCGCCGAGCGGGTCGCGCCACTCGCCTGCCACTTCGGCGAGCGGCTCGAGGACGAAGCGTCGCCGGCGCATCTCGGGATGGGGAATGGTCGGTCCAGGACCGCCCCAGAAGCCCTCCGACCAGAGGATGATGTCGAGGTCGAGCACTCGAGGGCCCCAGCGGCGGCCGCCCCGGCGCCCGAACCGCCGTTCGATCCGCTTCAGCTCGCCGAGCAGCTCGTCGGGCATCAGGTCCGTCGTCAACAGGACGACGGCATTGGCGAAGCCGCGGCCAGCGGGCCCCAAAGCCGGGGTGGCTCTTACCCTGGAAGCGCCTTCAACGCTGCCGATCGTGGCCAGCGAGTCCATCGCGGCCCGGACGACGGCGGCCGGGCTCCCATGGCGGCCGTGCCGCCGGTTCGAGCCCAAGGCGATGGCATAGCTTGTCGACGGCATCCTTGCCCGCCTAGACGCTTCCAATGCTGCTCGAAAGTCCGGTTCCCGAGGTCGAAGCGCCGCGCGACTGCCCGCTCTGCCCGCGGCTGGTGGCCTTTCGCCACGATCTGCGCGCGCAACATCCGGAATGGTGGAACGCGCCGGTGCCGGCCTTCGGCGATCCGGACGCCTGGCTCGCCCTCGTCGGTCTCGCGCCGGGGATGTGGGGCGCCAACCGGACGGGACGGCCGTTCACCGGCGATTATGCCGGTATCCTCCTCTATCGCACTTTGTTGAAATACGGCCTCGCCGAGGGCGACTATCAGGAACGGATCGACGACGGCCTGAAGCTGACCGGCTGCGTCATCCTCAACAGCGTCAAATGCCTGCCGCCGCAGAACAAGCCTCTGCCCGACGAAGTCGCCAATTGCCGCCGTTACTATGAGGCCTCGCTGGCGCTCCTGCCCAAGGTGAGAATCCTCGTCGCGCTCGGGCAGATCGCCCATTGCAACGCCGTCCGATCCGCCGGCGCCCGGCAATCAGCCCATAAATTCGCTCATCTGGCGGAGCATGTCCTGCCGGACGGCCGGATCCTGATCGATAGCTATCATTGCTCCCGCTATAATCAGAATACCGGCCGGCTCACCGCCGACATGTTCGAAGCGGTGTTCGCCCGGGCGATCGAGCTCAAAGATCCTCGGTGAGACGGCCGTAGAGCTCGGGCCTCCGGTCGCGGAAGAAGCCGAAGGCGGCGCGGTGCCGCTTCACTGCCGCCAGATCGAGCTCGGCGGTCAGAACGCCGCTTTCCTGGCTCCCGAACTCGGCGAGGATGTCACCGCGCTCGTCGCAGATGAAGCTGTGGCCGTAGAAGATCTGGCCGCATTCATTGCCGATCCGGTTGGCGGCGACGACCGGGACGACGTTCGACACGGCATGGCCGATCATCGCCCGCCGCCAAAGCCGGCTGGTGTCGAGATCGGGGTCGTGAGGCTCGGTGCCGATCGCCGTCGGGTAGAATAATATCTCCGCCCCCAACAGCATCAGAGATCGCGCCGTCTCGGGATACCATTGGTCCCAGCAGATCCCGACGCCGAGCGTGGCCGGCTTCGTCTTCCACACCTTGAAGCCGGTATTGCCCGGACGGAAATAGAATTTCTCTGTGTAGCCGGGGCCGTCGGGTATGTGGCTCTTGCGGTAGACGCCCATGATCGCGCCCTTGTCGTCGATCATCGCCAGGCTGTTATAATGATGCGGCCCATCGGCCTCGAAGAAGCTGGTGGGAATGTAGATTTCCAGCTCGGCGGCGAGCTTCTGCATCGCCAGGACGGCCGGATGCTCCGCAGTCGGCCGGGCGTTGGCGAACAGGGCCTCGTCCTGGGTTCGGCAGAAATACAGGCCTTCGAAGAGCTCCGGCGGAAGGACCACCTTCGCGCCCTTGGCGGCCGCGTCCCGGACGAGCTCCGAGACGTTGCGGATATTCTCGTCAATGTCCTCGGAAAAGGCGAGCTGAAGCGCGGCGACGGTCAGGCGGGTCATCCGAGGGGTCCTTCGATATCGGCCTTCGATCAGGCTCAATCCCTAGTCAGGACGAGCGAGGCGAATTTCAACCCCGCGCTGCGGATTGCAGCCGAGCCGCTCCAGGGATCATGCTGGCACCTGCTGGCTGATGCAGTGGAAGCTGCCGCCGCCGGTAAGCACATGATCGGCGCGCAGTCCGACCGCGCGACGGCCGGGGAAAAGGGCGCCGATCAGCTCGACCGCCGCCTCGTCATTGGCGGCACCATAGGTCGGGACGACCACCGCTTCATTGCCGATATAGAAATTCATGTAGGAAGCCGGGACGATCTCGCCGTCGCGCTCGAGACGGCCGACCGACGGCACCGGCACGACCTTCAACCCGAAGGCTTCTGCCCGGTAGCGGGCGTCGGCATAGACCTGCTGGTTGGGATCATCGACACCGGTCGGGACCGGGATCGCAAGCGTGCCTTCGGCAACGAAGCGGGCAAGATTGTCGACATGGCCGTCAGTATGGTCGTTGACCAGTCCTTCGCCGAGCCAGAAGATCCGATCGAGCCCGAGATCGGACTTGAGCCGGGCCTCGACCTCGGCCTGGGTGAGGCCCGGGTTGCGGTTCGGGTTGAGCAGGCATTGCTCGGTGGTGACGGCGAGACCTGTGCCGTCCACGTCGATCGCTCCGCCTTCGAGGATCCAGTCGTGGCTCGCAATCTCGAAGCCGTCGCTGTCGGCGAGCGCTCGTCCGATCCGGTCGTCATATTCGAGGACGTACTTGCCGCCCCAGCCGTTGAACCGGAACAGGGCCGCTTTGGCGCCACCATATCCGAGGATGATCGGGCCGGTATCGCGAAGCCAGATATCCCCGAAAGGCGCCTCGATGATCGTCGCGAATGGCGCCATCCGCCGCGCGATCTCGCCGCTTTGGGAATCCGCCGCCACCAGCCGGACTTCCTCGCCGCGACCCTCGGAATATACGGCGCGGGCAAAGGCGACGACCTGCTCGCGGGCCGTTTCGAGATCGTCTTCCCAGAGCTCGCCATGGCTTGGAAAGCCGATCCAGACATGATCGTGCGGCGCCCATTCGGGCGGCTGGCGTGCCGTCACGTCCGGCGGCTCCTAATTTCCGGCGCGCGAGCGGTCGCGGATCGCGCGGAATTCGTCGCCCGCATACCAGTTCGGCCATTCGTCGCCGTCGGCAAGCTCGCGGCCGATCTCGTAATAGATTTCGAGATCGCGGATGGCGCCGCTCCAGTCCCAGCTGGGATCATATTCGTCGCTCGGCTGATGATAGCGGTTGGCCCGATAATCGTCGGCAGCCGCCCGGCCCGCCGCGGCACCGCCATTGACCAGCTCCTCGCCGCTTTCGGCGTAGAGCATCGGCACTCCGAACTTGGCGAGGCTGAAATGGTCGGAGCGATAATAATAGCCCGCCTGGGGGCTCGGCTCATTGCGGACCACGAGGTTCCGCCGGGCCGCCGCTCGCCGGAAATAATCCTCCAGCTCCGACTTGCCGAGGCCGATGACGACGAGGTCGCGCGTGTTGCCGAAGACGTTGAGCCCATCCATGTTGATCCCGCCCACCGTCTGGGACAGCGGATAGATCGGATTCTCGCCATAGTAACGTGAGCCGAGAAGGCCCGATTCCTCGGCCGTGACGGCCAGGAAGACGATCGATCGCTCCGGCGGGCCGGCCTGGGCATGGGCCTCGGCGAGGGCGATCAGCCCGGCGGTGCCGGTGGCATTGTCGACCGCGCCGTTGCAGATGTCGTCGCCGGCGACGGGGTCGCACCGGCCGAGATGGTCCCAGTGAGCGGTGTAGATGACATATTCATCGGGTCGTTCGCGGCCGGGCAGGATCCCGACGACGTTGCGCGAGTTCGACCGCTCGATCTCGTTGGTCAGGCTGATCGACGCTCGAGTGCGTAGCGGCACCGCCCGAAAGCCGGGACGGGCCGCGGCCTGAATCTGCTGCTGAAGGTTCAGTCCCGATGAGGCGAACAGCCGCTGGGCAGCACCTTCGGTGAGCCAGCCGATCATTTTCGACTGGTCCATGTGGTTGGCGGGATCGTCCATATTATATTGCGGGCCCGTCCAGGAGGACTGGACGACGTTCCAGCCGTAGGAGGCGGGCTCGGTCTGATGGATGATCAAGGCAGCCGCGGCGCCCTGGGCGGCCGCTTCCTCATATTTGTAGGTCCAGCGGCCATAATAGGTCATCGCCCGGCCGTTGAACGTGCCTTCGAGGTCGCTGTCCTGCCAGTCGGGATCGTTGACGAGGATGATCACCGTCTTTCCGCGCACGTCGACGCCTTCATAATCGTTCCAGCCGCGCTCCGGCGCGTTGATGCCGTAGCCGACGAAGACCATCTCGCTATTCTCGAGAGCGATCTGCGGCTGCAACTGGTAGGAATTGGCGACGAAGTCGGTTCGGTAGGCGAAGGTGATCGGCTCGGTTCCGCCGGTGATGGTGAGCGGGCTGGGCGTTGCCGTATTCTCGGCCAGCGGCACGTTCTGGAACCAGCTGCCATCATTCCCCGGCCTCAGCCCCGCTTCGGCGAACTGCTCGGCGATATAATTGACTGTCAGCTCCTCGCCGGCGGTGGTCGGCGCCCGGCCTTCGAAACGATCGGAGGCGAGGGTCTCGGTTGCCGTCTTCAGGGTCGAAAGCGAGATTTCCGGCGAGGCGGGATCGGATGCCGGGGTGGTCGCGCAGGCGCTCGCGAGAAGAAGTGTCGCCGAAACCAGCAGTTTGCGCATGTCGATCCTTGCTCCTTCACTCACGGGCCGGGGCGGCTTCTGGCACCATGCCTTTCGGATCGCAACCTTGCGCTGACGAGGCTTTGCTGTATCCCTTGGTTCAGAGAATAGCGTAAGTTTCTGTATTCAGGGGGATCATGATCAACTCAATGTTCGCGGCAATCATTGCCGCGCTCCAGCCGGCCGCCGCGCCGACGCCGGAACCCGCAGTCGCGTTCGGCGCCCGCGAGAATGTCGAATTCATCGCCTTGTCTCCGGACGGCACCCGCCTGGCCTACGCCATTCCCCGCGAAGGGCAGGGTTCCCGCTTGATGACGGTCGATGTCGGATCGACTCAGCCGCGCCATGTGATCAGCGTGGACGGGAGCCGGCAGCGTCTTTCCGGCTGCGACTGGGTGTCCAATCGCCGGCTGGTCTGCACGATCTACGGGGTCGCCGACACGGGCGACCTGCTGGTGACGGCGACCAGGCTGATCGCGCTCGATCTCGACGGGACGGAGGTCAAGGTCCTGGGCGAACGCGATTCGGCCGACCAGGTCCGCGCGCGCCTTTATGGCGGAAGCGTGATCGACTGGCTTCCCGGCCAGGACAATCAGGTCCTGATGCAGCAGCAATTCATTCCGGAAGGGCGGGCGGGCACCTTGCTCAACCGTACCGAGGACGGGCTGGGAATCACCCAGGTCGACACCATGAGTCTTCGAAGCCGGCAGGTCGAGGATGCCCATCCCAATGCCATTCGCTACCTTTCCGACGGTCGCGGCCGGGTCCGGATCATGGGCGTCCAGCAGGTCCGCGGCGACTATATGGCGACGAACATCACCACGCATTTCTACCGCGCCGCCGGTTCCTCCGAATGGATTCGGCTCGGCGATTATGACGGCCGAACCGATCGCGGACTCTGGCCCGTCGCCGTCGATGCCGAGCGCGATTCCGTCTATGCCTTCGAGCAACAGGACGATGGCCGGGATGCGCTGGTCCGGATCGCCCTGGACGGAAGCGAAAGGCGCGACCTCAACGTTTCCCATCCCCATGTCGACGTCGACAGCCTGCTTCGGATCGGCCGAAGCAATCGCGTCGTGGGAGCATCCTATGCGACCGAGCGCCGCCAGACCGTCTATTTCGATCCCGAGCTGCAAAGGATCGCCCAGCAATTGTCGAGGGCCTTGCCGAACGCGCCGCTGATCAATTTCGTGGGATCCTCCGAAGACGAAAGCAAGCTGCTCGTCTGGGCGGGAAGCGACATTGATCCGGGGACCTACTTCGTCCTCGACCGCGCCAGCCGGCAGCTGGTCCAGGTGATGCGCAGCCGGCCCGAGCTCGACGGCGTTCAGCTGGCGCCGGTTCGGCCGGTGAACTATCGAGCCGCGGACGGCACCGAGATCCCCGGCTATCTCACGCTTCCGCCGGGGGGAGCCGGGCGCAACCTGCCCGCGATCGTCATGCCGCATGGCGGCCCGAGCGCCCGCGACGAATGGGGCTTCGACTGGCTCGCTCAATATTTCGCGAACCGCGGCTACGCCGTTCTCCAGCCGAATTTCCGCGGATCGGCGGGCTATGGCAATGACTGGTTCCAGACCAACGGCTTCCAATCCTGGAACGTGGCGATCGGCGACGTCAACGACGCCGGCCGATGGCTGATCAGCGAGGGTATCGCCGATCCGTCGCGGCTCGCCGTCGTCGGCTGGTCCTATGGCGGCTATGCCGCGTTGCAATCCGGGGTGGTCGATCCCGATCTCTACAAGGCGGTGGTGGCGATCGCGCCGGTGGCCGATCTCGGCGATTGGCGGGACGAATTCCGGCGCTTCACCAACGCTGCGGTGATGCGGGATTATGTCGGCACCGGACCGCATATCGCCGCCGGCTCACCGGCACGCCACGCCGAAGCGATCAAGGCGCCGGTGCTGCTCTTTCATGGTGAGATGGACCGCAATGTCAGCGTGCGTCAGTCGAGGCTGATGCGGGACCGGCTTCGCGATGCCGGCAAGCGCGTGGAGCTGGTCGAGTTCTCAGGCCTGGACCACCAGCTGCAGGACAGCGAGGCGCGGGTGCGGATGCTTCGGCGCAGTGACGAGTTCCTTCGCCAGGCGCTTGGCATCCAATAAAAAAGGGCGGCCGGAGCCGCCCTTTTCAAGCTCGAGACGATCAGATCAGCGCGAGTAGAACTCGACGACCAGGTTCGGCTCCATCCGCACCGGATAGGGCACTTCGTCGAGGCTCGGAACGCGGTTGAAGGTCACCTTGGCGACGCCGTCCGGAACGACATATTCGGGGATCTCGCGCTCGGCGAGGCTCTGCGCCTCGAGCACCAGGGCCATTTCCTGCGCCTTCGGACCGAGTTCGACCACGTCGCCGACACCGATTCGGGCGGAGGCGATGTTGAGCTTGCGGCCATTGACCCGGATGTGCCCGTGGTTGACGAGCTGGCGGGCGGCCCAGATGGTCGGTGCGAACTTGGCGCGATAGACGACCATGTCCAGCCGGCGCTCGAGCAGGCCGATCAGGTTCTGGCCGGTGTCGCCCTTCATCCGCGCGGCTTCGGTATAGGTGCGCTTGAACTGCTTTTCGGTGACGTCGCCATAATAGCCCTTCAGCTTCTGCTTGGCGCGAAGCTGAATGCCGAAGTCGGACAGCTTGCCCTTGCGGCGCTGACCATGCTGGCCGGGGCCATATTCGCGGCGATTGACGGGGCTCTTGGGACGACCGAAGACGTTTTCGCCCATCCGGCGGTCGAGCTTGTACTTGGCGCTTGAGCGCTTCGACATTTCAATACTCCAATTTGCTTCTGACGCTGGTTCAGCCCTTCTGATCCGAAAACCGGTTGCCCACTTTTCGGGAAAGACTGGGTTCCCTGGAATCGCACCGCCGGACCAAGACCGTTCCGGCGCGGCCACCGCTTCACCAGGGGTGCGGGGCCAATTGCGAAGGCGGGCACATGGCCGCTGGGGGTCGAAAAGTCAACCGGGGCCGGCCTGCCGCTAGCCCGGACGGCGAGGCTCCGCCAGCGCCCTCACGATGCCGCGAAGCGCCTGGACCTCGCGGGTCGACCAGCCCGCCTTGGTGAGGATCGTCCGGATCGTATTCTTGGTCGCCGGAGTCCGATCGGGCGGGTGGAAATAATCGACTTTCTCGAGCGCCCCGTAGAGCTGCTGGATCAAACCTTCGAGATGCTCCTGGGGAGCGCGCGGTTCGGCCTCGCCGCCTTCCGTCGGAACCGCCAGCTCGACATGCTTGGACCATTCATAGGCGATCAGGATCACCGCCTGGGCCAGGTTCAGGGACCTGAAGCCGGGATTGACCGGCACGGTGACGATC
Organism: uncultured Sphingosinicella sp.; assembly: GCA_966193865.1. Lineage (GTDB taxonomy): Bacteria > Pseudomonadota > Alphaproteobacteria > Sphingomonadales > Sphingomonadaceae > Allosphingosinicella. The sequence continues at coordinate 8,161 of CBIGXQ010000053.1, forward strand.
TTGCCCGCCAGCGCCACCTCGTCGGTCTCCAGCCCGGAGCGCTCGGCCCCGAAAAGAATCGCTGACCGGCCGGGATGAGCGTGAATCTCCCGCGCCGCCTGCTCCGGCGAGACGACCGGCACGACGAGCCCGCGCTTTCGCACCGTCGTCGCGAAGACGAACGGGCAATCGGCCACGGCCTCGGCGACGGATTCGAACACCTGCGCCCGTTCCAGCACTTTGTCGGCGCCGGACGCCGAGGGACCCGCCGAGGGATTGGGCCAGCCGTCGCGCGGACTCACCAGCCGAAGATCGGTGAGCCCGAAATTGAGCATCGCCCGGGCTGCCTTGCCGATATTCTCGCCCAGCTGGGGCCGGACCAGGACGACGACCGGGAGCCGCGAGGAGAGTCCATCCTCAGCGCCCGATCCCTCCTCGGGTCGAGCGGCCACCGCATGTTGGGGATCGATCATGAAAGCGGGCCTATTCCTTCACCGTGCCGGCGAAATGCTCGAAATCCCTGGCCTCGCGAAAATCCTTATAGACCGAGGCGAAGCGGATATAGGCGACGGGGTCGAGCGCCTTGAGGCCCTCCATCACCATCTCGCCGATCCGCTCCGACGGAGTCTCGCTCTCGCCGCTCGTCTCGATCTGGCGCTGGATCGAGGATGCCAGCCGTTCGATCCGCTCCGCCGGGACCGGGCGCTTCCGGCAGGCGATGGCGATCGAGCGTTCGAGCTTGCCGCGGTCGAACGGCTCACGCCGATTGCCCGACTTGACGATCGTCAGGTCGCGAAGCTGGATTCTCTCGAAAGTGGTGAATCGCGCGCCGCAATCCTCGCACTGGCGCCGCCGGCGGATCGAGGAGCCGTCCTCGGTGGGCCGGCTGTCCTTCACCTGGCTGTTTTCATGGGCGCAGAAGGGACAGCGCAAGGATCCTGACCCTCAGCCCTGGTAGATCGGAAATCGGCCGCACAGCTCGCGGACTCGATTTCTGACCTCGGCTTCGACCGCTTCATTGCCCTCATGGCCCTTGTCGCGAAGGCCTTCGAGGACGTCGGCGATCATGTCGGCAATGTCGCGGAACTCGGCGACTCCGAAACCACGGGTGGTTCCTGCCGGCGATCCGACCCGGATCCCGCTGGTCTTGACCGGCGGCAGCGGATCGAAGGGAACGCCGTTCTTGTTGCAGGTGATGGCGGAGCGTTCGAGCGCCTCGTCGGCGTCCTTGCCGGTGATTCCGAGCGGGCTGACGTCGACGAGGGCGAGATGGGTGTCGGTGCCACCCGCGACGAGATCGGCGCCGCGTTCCTTCAGTCGCCCGGCAAGCGCCTTCGCATTGGCGATGACGGCTCGGGCATAGGATTTGAACTCCGGCTGGAGCGCTTCGCCGAAGGCGACCGCCTTCGCGGCGATGACGTGCATGAGCGGGCCGCCCTGAAGCCCCGGAAAGACCGCCGAGTTGATCTTCTTGGCGATGTCCTCATCGTCGGTCAGCACCATCCCCCCGCGCGGGCCGCGAAGGGTCTTGTGGGTGGTGGTGGTGACGACATGGGCGTGGCCGAAGGGGGTGGGATGCTCGCCTGCCGCCACCAGGCCGGCGAAATGGGCCATGTCGACCATGAACAGGGCGTCGACCGAATCGGCGATAGCCCGGAAGCGGGCGAAATCGATGTGCCGGGGATAAGCGGAGCCGCCGGCGATGATCAGCTTCGGCCGATGCTCCCGAGCGAGCCGCTCGACCTCGTCGAAATCGACGAGATGGTCGTCGCGTCGGACGCCATATTGGATGGCGTTGAACCATTTGCCCGAAAGCGCGGGCTTGGCGCCGTGGGTGAGGTGACCGCCGGCATCGAGCGACATTCCGAGGATCGTGTCGCCGGGCTTCGTCAGGGCCAGCATCACGGCGCCATTGGCCTGCGCTCCGCTATGCGGCTGGACGTTGGCGAAGCCGCAATTGAACAGGGTCTTCGCCCGCTCGATCGCGAGGGTTTCGACGGCATCCGACGGGGCGCAGCCCTGGTAATAGCGCCGGCCCGGATAGCCTTCGGCATATTTGTTGGTGAGCACCGATCCCTGGGCTTCGAGAACGGCTCGAGAGACGATATTCTCGGAGGCGATGAGCTCGATCTGGTTCTGCTGGCGATCGAGCTCGGCCGCCACGGCTTGTGCGACCGCCCCGTCCGCATCGGCCAGGCGCCGAGTGAAAAAGCCGTCGGGCTGGACCTCGCTCAAGGGGCGGCTGCTCATTCGGGTTCCTTCTCGAATCGGGGATGGGTCAGCTTGTCGACCCGGCGCTGGTGGCGATCGCCGCCGAAAGCCGTGTCCAGGAAGACGTCGACACAGGCCTTGGCCATCTCGCCGCCGACGAGGCGGGCGCCCATCGCGATGACGTTGGCGTCATTATGCTCGCGCGCAAGCCGGGCCGAGAGCGGCTCCGACACCAAGGCGCAGCGACAGGCCGGGTGGCGGTTCACCGAGATCGAGATGCCGATGCCGGACCCGCACAAGGCGATCCCGCGGTCGGCCCGTCCGGCGGCGATCGAATCCGCGATCTTGTAGCCGAAATCGGGATAATCGACCGAATCCACGCCGCCAGGCCCCAGATCGACGACCTGATGACCGGCGGCCTGAAGATGAGCGACGAGCATCGCCTTCATCTCAACCGCTGCATGATCGGAAGCAATGACGATCCGTTCGCCCACGTCAGACTCCGTTCCGGGATTGGCCGTATCTAGGGGATGAACCCCGGATTGGCCACCGCCTATAGTGATCTGAACACCGATAGAGTCGATAATTGCGGAGCGCGCCGGCCGACGATCCAAGCGGCCCGTCAGGCGGCCAGCCGAAGCTCCAGCCGATCCCAGATCTCGACCAGCGCTCCGGCGAGATCGCGCATCATCTTCTCGTCATGGGCAGGGCCGGCGGTGAAGCGCAGCCTTTCGGTGCCGCGCGGCACCGTCGGATAATTTATCGGCTGAACATACATGCCATATTCGGCGAGCAATATGTCGCTGATCCGCTTGGTCCGGACCGGGTCCCCGACCAGGAGCGGGACGATGTGAGTCGTCGACGGCATGACCGGCAGCCTGGCTTCGGTGAAGATCGCCTTCATCTGCGCCGCCGCTTGCTGTTGGGAGTCCCTTTCCACGGCCGACTGCTTGAGATGGCGGACGCTGGCGAGGGCGCCGGCGACGAGGACGGGGGCAAGCGAAGTGGTGAAGATGAAGCCGGGAGCATAGCTTCGGACGACGTCGACGATGTTGCGGTCGGCGGCGATATAGCCGCCCATGACGCCGAACGCCTTGCCGAGCGTTCCTTCGATGATCGAGATCCGGTGAGCGACGTCGTCCCGCTCGGAAATGCCGCCTCCGCGCGCGCCGTACATGCCCACGGCATGGACCTCGTCGAGATAGGTCAGGGCCCGATATTTGTCGGCGAGATCGCAGATGGCGGCGATCGGGGCGATGTCGCCGTCCATCGAATAGACGCTTTCGAAGGCGATCAGCTTCGGGGTGTCCGCCGGGGATTCGGCGAGGAGCTCCTCGAGATGCTCGAGATCGTTGTGGCGGAAGACCTTCTTCTCGCAGCCCGAATTTCGGATCCCGGCGATCATCGAGGCGTGGTTGAGGGCATCGGAATAGATGATGCAGCCGGGCAGGAGCTTCGCCACCGTCGACAGCGTCGCTTCGTTGGAGATGTAGCCGGACGTGAAGAGCAAGGCCGCTTCCTTGCCGTGCAAGTCGGCAAGCTCGGCCTCGAGCTGGATATGATAATGGGAATTGCCGCTGATGTTGCGGGTCCCTCCGGAGCCGGCGCCGACGTCGTGGAGGGCTTCCTCCATCGCTTCGATCACCTTGGGATGCTGCCCCATGGCGAGATAGTCGTTCGAGCACCAGACGGTGATCGGCTTCGGTCCGTTATGCCCGGCGAAGCAGCGCGCATTGGGAAAGGCGCCCTTGTTGCGCAGGATGTCGATGAAGACGCGATAGCGGCCTTCGGCATGCAGCCGTTCGATCGCCTCCGCGAAGATGCGTTGATAGTCCAACTTAGGCTTCCTGAGTTCCCGTCCGCCCAATAACCGAACTTGGCCCCCGATGGCCAGTGCGAATGGCTCTCAACAATCGACTTCTCCTACAGCGTCTCGATGCGATGAAGCCCGAAGCCGCCGAGGCCGGGGCGATAGGCTTCGACGTCGGCGAGGCGGCTGGTGAAGACGGCAATGTCTTCTTGACGCTCCTCCGGCCAGGCAAAGTCGCGGGCGAGCCAGGCGGTCCGGCGAGCAATGCCGGCACTGCCGTCGACGAAGGCCAGCGGCCGCGGCAAGGCGGCTTCGAGCTCCGCCTCGACCAAAGGGAAATGGGTGCAGGCGAGGACGACGACGTCCATCTGGTCGCCGCCGGGCTGGCCGAGCAGCCCCTCCATGATCGCTGCGAAGGCCTCAGCCTGGGTGGGCTCGCCTCTCAGCTTCGCTTCGGCGAGGTCGACCAGTTCGGACGAGCCGAAGCGAAGGACGGTGCAATCGCTGGCAAATTCCTGCGCCAGTCGATCGACATAGGGCTGGACCACCGTGGCGGGGGTGCCGAGAACCCCGATCACCCGGCTTTTCGAAAGCGCCGCAGCCGGCTTGATCGCGGGTACCGTCCCGACCACCGGCAGATCGAGCGCGTTGCGTACCGCGTCCAGGGCGATCGTCGATGCGGTATTGCAGGCGATGACGATCAGCTGCGGATCATAACGTTCGGCGAGCCGGCCGAGCAGGGCCGGGACCCGCGCCTCGATCACGCTCGGGCTCTTCGTCCCATAGGGATAGCCGGCATTGTCGGCGGCATAGACGATCGGCGCCGCCGGGAGCAGCGCCCGAACCTCGGCGAGGACCGACAAGCCGCCGACGCCGGAATCGAAGACGAGGAGAGGGCGGGTGGCGGTCATCGCCGCGCCTGTAGCCCCGGTGGGCGCAAGCGGCAAACGCGGTTGCGTGCCGGGGAGGCTTTGCCCTACCCAGATTTTTCCAGGGGGTAGAGTTGATCACGTTCGACACTTTGTTCGAGCCGCTGGCGGCGATCGTTCTGGGCTATGCGCTCGGAGCGATTCCGTTCGGATTGCTCCTGACCCGCTTCGCCGGCCTCGGCGACATCCGGGCGATCGGTTCGGGCAATATCGGCGCGACCAATGTGCTTCGGACCGGCAACAAAGGCCTTGCGGCAGCGACCTTGCTGCTCGACGCGGCAAAGGGCGCGGCCGCGATCATCCTGGTCCGGGCCCTGTGGCCCGACGTTCCGGGGCTGGCCGGGCTGGCGGCGATCAGCGCCTTCCTTGGTCATCTCTACCCGGTCTGGCTCCGCTTCCGGGGCGGGAAGGGCGTCGCCACCCTGATCGGCGTGGTCGCCGCCCTGTTCTGGCCGGCGGCCCTCATCTCGGCCGTGGTCTGGATCCTGGCCCTGTTCCTCACTCGCTATTCCTCCGTGGGCGGAATGGCCGCCGCGCTCGCGGCACCCGCCGCCGCGGCGCTTCTCGGGAGGGTCGATCTGGCCATCCTGTTCGCCGGATTCAGCCTTCTCATCTTCTGGAAGCACCGGGCCAATATCGGCCGGCTGATCAGCAGCACCGAACCGAGGATCGGGAAGCGGCCCTGAATGGCGACTCCGGACCAGATCGCCCGGCTGCGCCTGATCCGTTCCGAGCAGATCGGGCCGGTCACCTATCGACAATTGCTCGCCCGCTTTGGTTCGGCCCAGGCCGCGATCGAGGCCATTCCCGAGCTGGCCGCGCGCGGCGGCGGCCACGCCCCGAAGATCGCTTCGCCGGCCGAAGCCGAAAGGGAGATCGAGGAGGTGGGGCGGATCGCCGCGCGTCATCTCTTCCTGGGCGAGGAGGATTATCCGCCGATGCTGGCGCAGCTCGAGGCGGCTCCGCCGGTTCTGATCGCGCGCGGCGACACGGCCCTTCTGACGCTGCCGGCCGTGTCGATGGTCGGCGCCCGCAACGCTTCGGCCGCGGCGTGCCGCTTCGCCCGCCAGCTCGCCCAGGCGCTGGGTGACCGCGGATCGGTGATCGTTTCGGGGCTCGCGCGCGGAATCGATTCGGCGGCTCATGACGGCGCTCTCGCGACC
>CBIGXQ010000054.1:0-14205 GCA_966193865.1 uncultured Sphingosinicella sp.
TCCCAGCCTTCGGGGACGATCCCCTGGCCGATATAGACGGCGAGCCAGCTCGGCTCGAAGAACAGCCCTTGCGAATATTTCTGGATCCGGCCTGCGCGCCGAAACAGCTCGATCTTCTCGGCCAGGCTGTCGGGCACCGCCATCGTCCGGACATGGTTCCAGAAGCTCGAATCCGACCGGTTCGTCGCGTGATAATGGAGGATCAGGAAGTCCCGGACCCGGTCATATTCGAAGTCGACGAGGCAGTTGAACTCGGCACGGTCGGACTCGCGGATCGGGCCCTGGGGAAACAGCTCGACCAGCCGCATCACCGCCGCCTGGGTGAGATAGATGCTGGTCGATTCGAGCGGCTCGAGGAATCCCGAGGCGAGACCGAGCGCGACGGTGTTGCCGACCCAGCTTTGCGTTCGCCGGCCGGCCCGGAAACGGAGCAGCCGGGGATCAGCGAGCGGCTTTCCCTCGACCGCGCCGACGATGGCCTCGGCCGCCGCCTCGTCGGAGATGTGGGCGCTGGAATAGACATAGCCGTTGCCGACCCGGTGCTGGAGCGGGATCCGCCAGCGCCATCCTGCGCTCATCGCGGTCGCCCTCGTATAAGGCTCGACCGGGCCCGGCGGGGACGTGCAGGGAAGCGCGACGGCGCGGTCGCAGGGCAGCCAGTGCGACCAGTCCTCCCATGGCGATTCGAAGGTCCGGCCGATCAGAAGCCCGGCGAAGCCCGAGCAATCGACGAACAGATCGCCCTCGATCCGCTCGCCGCTTTCCATCTTGAGGGCGGAGACGTCGCCGGTCGCGGCGTCGCGTTCGACGTCGACGACCTTGCCTTCGGTCCGCTCGACTCCGCGTTCGAGGCAATATTCGCGCAGATAGGGGCCGAACAGGGTGGCGTCGAACTGATAGGCGTAGCTGTAGGTGGACAAGGGAGAATTGGTGTCGGTCGAAGGCAGAGCGAACCGGTCGGCGGCCGCCATCATGTTGGCGATCGAATAAGCGAACAGATCGTCGTTGCGGCCCTCGGCGCGAAGACGGAGCCAATAATGGTGAAAGTGGACTCCGTTCAGCTCCGTCCCGAAGCTCCCGAACGGGTGGAGATAGCGATCACCGACCTTGCCGAAATCGCGGAAGTCGACGCCGAGCTTGAAGGTGGCGTGGGTGGCCCGCATGAAATCCGCCTCGTCGATTCCGAGCATCTCGACGAAGGTGCGAAGGTGCGGCAGCGTCGCCTCGCCGACCCCGACGATGCCGATCTCGGCGGATTCGATCAGCCTGACGGTGCAGGCGTGTGGCAACAGGCGGATCATGGCCGAAGCCGCCATCCAGCCGGCGGTTCCGCCGCCCAGGATGACGACTCGCTGCCGGGGCCGGTCGTCCTCGTCGCCCCTGGGTCGCTCGTTCATCTCGCTACCGTGTAAAATCATGGACCGGAGAGCAATGCTCTCCGGTCCGGAGGCCCCGCTCCAAGGTCAGAAACGGAAGCGTGCGCCCAGCGAGACGGTGGATTCGTTGAAGCGGACGAAGCGCGGGAACTGGGATTCGGTGCCGCCTTGCGGCTGATCGAGCCGGGTCAGGGTCGATCGGAACGGCGTCTTCAGGATGTTCGTCGCATCGGCGAACAAGGTGAGATGCTCGGACAGGTTGAAGCTCGTCGAGAAATCGAGCCGACCAAGCGCCCTCGCCTCCTCGATGTAGAGATGGTCGCCGCGCGGAGCGAACAGGTCGAGATATCCGCTCCGCCAGTTATAGGCCAGCCGAGCGGAGAAGGTCTCGTCCTCATACATGCCGATCAGATTGTAGGACCAGTCGGACACGTCGAGCAGGTTGCGGTTGACGATATTCCCGGCCGGGCTGGCCTGGGTACCGACCACTTCGCAGATGCTTCCGCAATTTGGAACGGCCGGGCTGTAGGTAAAGTCGGCCCGGGCATCGAGGTGGGTGAGATTGGCCTGGACTCCGAAATTGCTCAGCCAGTCCGGCATCCCGCCGAAATCGAAGAAGGTGCTGAGCTGAACCTCGAAGCCGCGAATATCGCCAGCGCCGGAGTTGATCGGTCCGTTGAAGCGGAGCGGGAGGCCGGTGATGGCCGTGCCCTCGAACGTCGTCCCCTCGATGAACCCCTGCATGTCGCGATGGAAGACGGCGAGCGACGCAAAGCCGGTGCGGGAGAAATAATATTCGAGCGACGCATCGTAATTGTCGGACTTCAGCCGATCGAGGAACGGGTTGCCGCCACTGCCGGTCTGGAAGCAATTCTCCGGGATCGGCGTCTCGTTGAAACAGGCCGGCGGCCGATCGAGAGTCGCCGAGGGCCGAAGGTCGGTGAAGGACGGTCGCGTCCGCGTCTGAGTGAAGGACAGGCGTAGCTGAAGCTCCGGGTTGAAGCGGAAACGCGCACTGACGTTCGGAAGCCAGTCGGTATATTCGCGGTCGACGCTGGTCGGCGTGAAGACGCCCGGCGGCTCCGGCAGAGGTCCATCCCCGTCCGGGTCCGGAGCGAAGACGAGCCGGGTTCCGTCCGCTGCAAACTCGGTCTTGACGACGCGCAATCCGACTTGCCCGTCCACGCTCATTCCGCCGCCCAGCTCGAACTCGTAGCGAAGCTGGCCGTAGGCGGCGTAGCTTTTCTCGTTGGCGTCCCAGGTCTGAAGCGGATCCGGAAGCGGATCGTCGAGGGTGAAGTTGGTCCCGCCGATGTCGATCGTGAACTGCCGCATGTCCTGGATGCCGTTGCGGATGCTCCGGTATGTCGGCGACAGCCAGGTGCGGAACTGCTGGACGTCGCTGCCGCGGAAACCGGGCTGGAACAGGACGTAATCGAGCGGCACCTGGCTGAACGGAATGCGCTGGTCCTCGACCGGGGCGTTGCCGAAATAGCGGTTGCCGAACTCGCGGTGCGAATCGCGATTGACGTGGCGAAGGCCGAACTGGAGCTCCGGCAGCGCCGCCATGCCCGTGTCGTAGGTGAAATCGAGCCGCGCCTGCCAATCGTCGCCCTGCGACTGCTGGGCTTCCTCGTAGAAGCCGCGATAGACGTAATTGGCCGGATTGGCGGGGTCGAAATTGGCGAAGCTGAATTCCGCACCGCCGTCTTCCGCATCGACGTCGGTGTCGAAGGTCACCGTCTGGCGGTTGGCGAACGCATAATCGACGCTTGCAGTCGATCCGGTGAAGGTGCTTTCGGTTCGGGCGAGATCCGCCGAAACCCGCAACGGGCCGGTGTCCCATGAGCCGCCGACCGCGAACTGGTAGGTGTTGGTCTTGTTGAAGGTTCCGCCCTGGAAGCCGTCGGGACGGAACGGATTGGTGACGGTGCCGCTCTCGAGCAGATCGGGTCTTCCGTCGCGGGTCTGGAAATTGGTGAAGCCGGAGCCGCCCCACAAGGGCACGGCGAGCAGCCGGTCGGAAACGCGGTTGCGGAAGCCTTGCCACAAGCCTTCGGCGTAGAGCTCGATGCCGGGCCTCGGCCGATACTGGATCGCGGCATTGACCGACGGTCGAGTGCGATCGCCCTCGCCATAGAAAATCCGCTGGATATCGGGGAACCGGCTGCCATTCGGTCCGCCGCCGGCGACGAAATCCGTATTCTCGCGGGTCGAGTCGAGATAGCGAAGCCGCGTATAGGAGAATCCGATCAGGGCACCGATCTCGCCGCCGTCACCGACGTCCCAGCGATCGGTGATCAGGATATTGCCGTTCGGCGTGATCTCGTCCGCCTGATAGGTGTAGAGGCCCCAGACGGAGCCGGCGATCTCGAGGCCGTCGTTGAAATCGAACGGCCGCCGCGAACGGACGTTGACGAGGCCCGCGAGGCCGGGCTCGATCAGGTTCGCGGTGGAGGTCTTGAACACCTCGATTGCGCCGATCGCGCCCGACGGGAAATCCTGGAGCGCGACCGATCGGGTCTCCGCGGTGAAAATCTCGCGGCCATTATACGTAGTCGCGAAATCGGGCAGGCCGCGGACGAGCACCCGTCCCGCCTCGCCGCCGCCGCGTTCGACCTGGACGCCCGGAATTCGCGCCGCGGTGTCGGAAACGGCGATGTCGGGGAGCTTGCCGATATCCTCGGCGACGATGGCGTCGATGACCTGGTCCGAATTGCGCTTAAGATTCTGGGCCGATTGGAGGCTCTGGCGAAGCCCGGTCACGACGATCGTCTCATCGTCGGCGGTCGTGACATCGGTGGAGTCGGCGGGCGTCTCCTGCGCCTGCTGGCCTTCGGTGGTCTGCGCCCAGGCTGGGGCGGCACCGGCGACGAGCATGGTAATGGAGGACGAGCAGAGAATGAGCGTCTTCACACGCATGGCGAGCTCCCCAGGCTTGTTCTTCCGCAGCCCTCGACTGGGGCCGTTACGCATCCGCTATAATGCAATGCGCGCGTGGGCCCGACAAGCCATTTATAATATTTATCGGGAAGCTGTGACCGGCGGGACGCAGACGCGACCTGGGCGGAGGGCTTCGTCGGCTTACCGGAGAGCGGGATTCGCGCGACCGGACGAGCCGCCGCCCTCTCCGCCGAGGAGTCGGCGAGCGTCCGAGAGGATATGCGCCATGGCCGTTTCCGGGAGCGGCTTCGAGGATCCGTAGCCCCTCCGCCCGCCGAGCGCATATTCGAGCTTCCAGAGCAAGGCGGCGGTGTCCGGCGCGGGCCTCAGGAGAAGAGCGTCCATCAGGCAGCGCGAGTGCCGGCTCATGTCCTGATATTGATATTCCGCGCGCATCAGCTGCGCGAGCTCGCCGTCGGTGAAGCGTTCCTTGCAGCAAAAGGCGGAGAGATTCTCGCGGTGGAAATTCTCCGCTTCCATCCCGGCCTCGATCGCATCTTCGAAGGCGAACTTCCACGACAGGTCGCTCGCCGGAACGGCGAGGGCGTCGATCGTCGCTTGATGCTGTCGTGCGGCACGAGCCACGTGAATCGCTCCGGTCATTGGTGTCGCCCAATCCTGGACCGGCGGCTGCTTAGAATTCGGTAGCCGAAGGACCGTGAATCTACGGTCGCCGGCCATCGCTCGCGGGTCGCGAAGAAAAGGCCGGTATTTCTACGGACCTCGATGGTTAACCGCCGATAACCGGATCCGCGCCAGTGACGAATCGACACGAGCGCCGAACGCGACTCGAGGAGAGAATGCATGCGCGTCTTGCTGATAGAAGATGAGCCAACGACGGCCGAGGCGATCGAGCTGATGCTGACTCGTGAGGGGTTCAACGTCTTCGCCACCGACCTTGGCGAGGAGGGCTTGGATCTCGGCAGGCTCTACGACTACGACATCATCTGCCTCGACCTGAACCTGCCGGACATGGACGGTTTTGAGGTGCTCAAGAAGCTCCGAGCCGCCAAGGTGGCTACGCCGGTGCTGATCATGTCAGGCAATAGCGCGCTCGACTCGAAGGTCAGGGCGCTCGGCCTGGGCGCCGACGATTATGTCACGAAGCCTTTCCATCGGGATGAGCTGATTGCGCGAATCCATGCCATCGTCCGCCGGTCGATGGGGCATTCCCAGTCGGTGATCAGGACCGGCAAGCTCTCGGTGAATGTCGACGCCAAGACCGTCGAGGTCGACGGCGCCAGCGTTCACCTGACCGCCAAGGAATATGCAGTGCTGGAGCTGTTGAGCCTGCGCAAGGGCACCACCCTGACGAAAGACAATTTCCTCAATCACCTCTACGGCCTGGATGAGCCCGAACGAAAGATCGTCGATGTCTTCATCTGCAAGTTACGCAAGAAGCTGAGCCTTGCCTGCGGCGGTGACAATTACATCCAGACCGTGTGGGGCCGGGGGTACATGCTCACCGAGCAGGCCGAAGAGCCGCTCGCGCTGGCGGCCTGAAGATGTTCGCGAAGATCGGAAAAGCCGAGTGGCGGCGTTCTCCCGTCGAGGCATCGGAGCAATCCGAGGCGAAGGATGGACTGGATTGCCTGGCACAATCGAGACTGGACAGATTGACGGCTCGCGGACGCGAGGAGCGCCAACTCTATCCGCTGCCGCCGGATCAGCCGGAGGAGCCGAAGACGGTTCGAAAACTCTTCTGGGCTCCGGACGAATTACCTCCTGTGGCCGTGCCGAGATAAGTCGATCGGGAACGCGCTGAACGCTCCTCCTTCGGTACGGATGGCCGATCTACGCGAAGCGACTTTCCAATGGCTCGGCTGCGGACCCTATGACCCCGACGATCTGGCCCGAGTCAGGCGTCGAGCTTCGACATACGCAATTCTACGGATGCGCAAGTTACGCACCGGGAGGTTATCATACGTTAGTCCGCACCTGAATCATTGGCTTGGGGGAGCACGAAGGTGAAAAATCGCGGACTACGGGCGCGGGCAGCAGCACCAACGCGCGGATCCGCCGCATGAAGGAGCGCGAGCCTCGAACGACCGTCATGATCCCCGCAAGGATCAGGGCCGGCGGCGCCTGGATCGATGCGCGCATTCGCAACGTCTCTTCGCGCGGGCTCATGCTGGAACTCCGCTCCCCTCTGGATCGTGGGACCTATCTCGAAATTGCTCGGACCCGCCTCAGGATCACGGGCCGGGTCGTCTGGTCCGATAGCGACCGCTGCGGGATCGAGACTCGTGACGACATCGACCTCGGCAGTCTGACCGAACAAGTTCAGGACAAGCCGGCAGCAACCGCCTTGCCGATGAAGATGGCGGCATCCGGCAGGACCCAGGACAAGCGGGACCGCAGCAGGGCGCTCGGGAGGCTGATGGAATTCGCCGCGATCATTGCCTGCACCGCGGGCGGAGCGGGTTTTCTCTCGCATGTGGTTTACGAGCAGATTGCCGGCTCGCTCCAGGTCGTTCAATCGATGATGTAAGGCTTGTGCCGGCAGCGACGGCGCCCTCGTCAACGTTCAGCGCTGCGACAACAGCCGTCACTCAACTATGTCGATCCTCTGCGAAGACCGGCCAGGATCGACTTGAGCTCGGCGAGCCGAACTGGTTTGGAGAGTGGCGACAGCATCTGGAGACCGAGTGTTTCGCCATAGGTCCGGGAAGCCTCCAGCCGCGGACGATCGAACCCGCTGATGATCAGCACCGAACCGTCATACTTCCGGGACGCCAGGAATCGCAGGACGTCGTGACCGTCGCCGTCCGGCATGCCCAGATCGAGAACGACCGCGTCCGGAATCGCCCGATCGAAGGCGGTCGCGAAATCCGTCGCGTTGAGCGCGATGGCGACATCGAAGCCCGCCCGCCGGCCGGCATGAGCAGCGAACCCGCCCAAGGCGGGTTCGTCATCGACGACAAGTAGCTTCGGCACCGACATTGCTCACTCCTCACCAGCTTTGGCGCCGGGACGCCCGGCCTTGTTCACGGCCTTCTTCTTCGCTTATCGGATCAGGCCCATGTCCCGGGCCCGCAGGAGAGCTTGCGTGAGGTTGGCGACGCCGAACTTTCGAATGATCCGCGAGCGGTGCATTTCCACCGTGCGCGAGCTCAGGTTCAGGCGCGACGCGACGACCTTGTTGGAAGTCCCGTCGGCAAAGGCCAGCAGGACTTCCTTCTCGCGAGCGGTGAGCGACTCGAAAGCCCCCGCCGATTCAACTGCTTCGATCCGGGCGAAGGCGCCTTGAATGACGCTGATCAGCTCGTCCTTTCGGAAAGGCTTCTGCAGAAAGTCGAGCGCTCCCTGCCTGACGGCGCGGACAGCAGACGGAATGTCGCCATAGCCCGAAATCATGACGACAGGATTTGCCGGCAACAGGTTTTCAAGCCGGTCAAGAAGCTCGAGGCCGCTCATCCCGGGCAGCCGCATGTCGAGAAGGATGACTCCGAGCGGCCGCTCCGAATAGCCCTCCAGCAGCGCCTCGGCAGAGTCGAACTCTACGGTGTAAATTCCGGCGTCGGTCAGCGCGCGCCGGATCGTCCTTCGTAGCGCCTCGTCGTCCTCGACCACATAGACCCGCCGATCCAGCATTCGATTCAATCCTCCCGGCCCATTTCAGGCCGCGCCAGAATCATTCGGTCCGTCCGTCACCATCATTGTCGAGCACCGACCGAATTGCGCGTCCGAGTTCCTGCTTCCGGTAGGGTTTGCTGATGAGCGGCCCCTTGTGCGACCGCTCCCGGCGTTGCTCGGCCAGTTCGGTGTAACCTGAGGTGAAGAGCACCTTCAGCCCCGGCCTGAGAGCTGCCGCCTCGTCCGCCAGTTCATAGCCGGTCATGCCCCCGGGCATGACGACGTCGGTCAGGAGCAGATCGAACTGCGTCCCCTGCCGAATGAGATGGAGAGCCGTCGCGGCGTCCTCCGCTTCGATCACCAAATAGCCGAGGCCGGCCAGCTGGCGAAGCACGGTGCGGCGCACGTTCGGATTGTCTTCGACGACCAGGATCGTCTCATGTCCGCCCGGTGCGGCCGACTCCTGCGGCTCCGCTTCCTGCCGCGCGTCGCGGGCCGCCGCTCGCGGGAGATAGAGCTTTACGGATGTCCCTCGGCCATCCTCGCTATAGATTTTGATGTGCCCGCCGGACTGCTTCACCCAGCCATAGACCTGGCTGAGCCCAAGGCCGGTGCCTCGGCCTTCCGGCTTCGTCGTGAAGAAGGGTTCGAAGGCTCGAACGACCGTTTCCGGGCTCATCCCGCTCCCCGTGTCGCTCACGGCAAGCATCACATATTCGCCCGGCGTGACCTCGATATGGTGGGCGGCATAATCCTCGTCGAGCACCACGTTGTCTGTTTCGATGATGAGAGAACCACCATCAGGCATTGCGTCGCGGGCATTGATGGCCAGATTGACGAGGGCATCATCGAATTGGGTCGGATCGATCATCGCGAGCCACAGATGTTCGTTCGGCTTCACCTCCAGCCGGACCGTCTCGCCAAGCGTTCGTCGAAGCAGCGGGATGATCTCGGGCAGGCGATCGTTGAGGGCAACGGCCGTGGGCTCGAGATGCTGCTTGCGTGCGAAGGCGAGCAGCCGGCGGACCAGTTCGGCACCGCGCCCGACCGCATCCAGCGCCTCGTCGGCAATGATCGCGGTTTCCGAATCCTCGGGGATTTGCTCGCGGACCAGCTCCACGCTCCCCATGATGATGGCCAGGAGATTGTTGAAATCATGGGCCACGCCGCCGGTGAGGCGACCGACCGCCTCCATCCGCTGCATTTCCCGAACCTGCTTTTCCAGCGACTTCTGATCGGTCACGTCGCGCACAATACCGAGCACGAATTGCTGGCGCCCGTCGTCCAGCAACAGAGGGATTTTGCGACTTTCGATCAGCCGCTGGCCATGATCGGTGGTCAAGGATCGTTCCGGAATGATTCGACGCTGCCCTGTCTCGGCGATCTCCCGATCCTCGCGTCGGCAGAGCGCTGCCTCGGTCCGCGGGAAGAGCTCGTGATCGACATGGCCGACGACTTCGCTCCGTTCGCGGCCAAGCAGCTTTTCGCCGGCTTCGTTCACCAGGACGTAGCGGAACTCGTCCCGAACATCCTTGAGGAAAACGGTGTCAGGTAGATTCTCGATAACGGCATCGAGCAGCTTGCGCGACCGCTCGACTTCCGTGGTCCGTTCCTGAACGCGCTGCTCGAGCTCGGCGTTGAAGTCGCGCAACTCCTCCTCGGCCTGCCGGCGGCGAACGACCTCGCGATGGGCGAGAATGAAAAGGGAGGCGAAGGCGGCAAGGCTGAGGACGACCCCGAGGATCATGGCGAAGCTCATGATCCGGGTCTGCCGCTCGAGCGTCCGCCTCAATTGTTCGTAACCGGCCCTTTCCTCGGCCTTGATCGTTCGAACGTCTCTCCGAAGACCGTCCATCGCTGACTTGCCGTCATCGACCTGAGCCATGATCGCGTCTGGGCTGCCACGCTCGCGGCTATCGACCAGCGCAGCAGCCAGGGAGATGCGTTGGCGGGCTTGCCGCTCCAGATCCGCGAGCTGCTGCTGGAGACTCAGTTCCGAGCCGGCGAGGTCTCGCAGTCGCGAAAGTGCTTCGAGCGATCTTTCGGTGCCTGTCTGGTAGGGCAGAAGATGTCGCCGATCGCCGGTAATGGCGTAGCCACGAGCGCCCGTCTCGACATCCTTCACGTGCGAAAGAAAGCGCTCGAGCTCGAGCAGTGTATCCTGGCTTCGCTCAGCGTTTTCCGAGAGCGTAACAAGCCTCTGCGTGGTGACGAATGAGGCTGCACTGACAAGAAGCAATACTACGAAAACCGTCCAGAAGACCAGCCTCTGCTGGAGCGGAGTCGGGGCCAGAATCGGCAAGACAACAAAATCCTTTTCGGCAGTTGTACCGTCGGAAATTGAAGCGCTGCAACCCCCAATTTAGGTTTTCTGGTTAAGGCATTCGCAACGGTGCGTTTCGATTGTTAACATTACCGAAACAGAGTTTGAGATCCTCAGTCATCCACTTACAAAGCCTTGGATTTTGTCCGCTCCGACCGCGTGAGTGGCGTCATATCCAGTTCGCCTTCGGATGATGATCGTAGCGAACGTCTTGGATGGTCACGATCGGCCTCGGGGAACCCGTCGTGCGTCGATCGAACGCGATGAGTTGGTACGCATTTCTACGGTCGACCGACTCACGCTGTGGAAGGTGCTGGACTCGATACTGCGCGAGAGCCGTTTGGGCTTCTGGAGGCGCAGAGAAGATGAAAGCTCGTGAACCGCGAAAGCCACTGATGATCCCCGCGCAGATTCGCCGTGATGGCGCGGCCGTCAACGTGACGATCCGCAACGTCTCCTCGCATGGAATGATGCTGTCCGGGGCAGTCCTGCCGCCGCCGGGAAGCGAAGTGGAGATCATCCGCGGCGGTCTGGAACTGACGTGCCGCGTGGTCTGGTCGGCGGCCGACCTGTGCGGCGTCCGGACCGATGCAAGCGTCGACGACGTTCTCTTGGAAAGGGGCTGTTTCACGGCGCCGAAGACCGGTCGACCGCAGCCCGCAGACTTGAGGGCCTCGCCCCTTCTCTCCTCGTCTCCTCTCTTGCGAGAGCAGAGAGCTTTCGCTCTGCTGAATGAATTGCAGCGCGTTCATGCCGGACTGATCGACGCCATCTCCGCGCTCGATGTCCTGTTCTGCCGCGACCTTGCGGACCGGCCCGCCTTCGCAGAGCTCAGGTTGAGACTGATGCAGGCGAGCGGTGAGAAGCTGAAGTTGATCGAGACGGCGATCTACCCGCATCTCGAACAATGTGTGTCCCCGTTCGACAAAGCCCTTCTGGAGCAGCTTCGCAACGAAAGTTTTTCGCTCCGCGCAACTTCGACGAGGCACGTAGCGGCCTGGAGCCTCGACAGGATCATCGGAGACTGGGCGGGCTATTCGCGGGCCGCTGCCGACATGCTGACGGCCATGCGCCGTCGCGTCGAGCGCGAGAAGACATTGCTCTATCCCCTTCTGCAAAGCCACTGTGCGGGACCTAAGGCAGGAGCCCCTTTCTCCTACGAGACCTATAGAGAGGCTTGCTGAACCGGGACCTGTCCCGCGTCGGAAACGGCGAGGCCCCGACGACAAGGATCGGCGGGCGTCGAGAAGTCAGCGCTCCGCGAAGAGCAGGACGGTGAGCGCCGTCGGAAGCGCGACGGCGGGCGCGGCCCAGGCGCCGACGAGCGGGGGCACGTAGCCGACCTGGGCGAAGACGGTGAGGATTCCGTCGGCGACGAGATAGGCCAGGCCGCCGCCGGCGGCATAAAGCAAGGCCGGCCAGCTCGCGCCGGTGCGCGGAACGACGAAGGCGAGCGGAAGCGCGAGAAGGATCATGATCAAGGGCGCCAGCGGCTCGGCCGCCGAGCGCAGGATGCGGGTCGCGAACAGGGCCTGGCTCTGGCTCACCGGCGCCGCTTCGCCGGCGGCGCGCCGGGCCGCTGACGACGAAAGCGATCGGGCCGACGAGAAGAAGGCGGCGACATCGTCCGGCTGAAGCGGCGAGTCCCACGCCATCCGCCGGGATCGCTCGACAATCGCCTCGCCCTCGCCGAAGCGGGTGAGCACCACCTGCTCCAGCATCCATTGGCCGTCTGCGGATTCGGCTCGGGCGGCGGTCACCCGCTCGGCCAGAAGCCCGCTTCGGTCGCGTCGGAAGATGTCGATCCCGCCTATCCCCGATCCGTCCGGCTCGGCGCTCCCGGCGCGGACGATCTCGTCGCCGATCCGGAACCAGCGCTCGGCGCTTGCCGGGATCTCGGCTTCGGGCCGGGTCTCGGCCCACCAGGCGGCAAGGCTGACCTGGGTCCGCGGCACCGCATATTCGGACAGGAGGAACGTCGCCGCTGACAGGAGCAGGGGCAAAGGCAGGGCCATGACGAGGATCCGCCATTGCGAAACACCGGCGCCGCGGATCGCCGTCATTTCCCGGGCTCGGGCGAGACCGGCGAAGACGGTCATCGCGCCGGCGAGGGCGGCGATCGGGATCGCCTGCTGGAGCATGAGCGGAAGCTGAAGCAGGAAATGGCGCGCGACTCCGGCGAAGCCGAGGCCATGATCGACGAACTCGCCGCCGCGCTCGAGCAGGTCGACCATCTGCAGCAGAAGGACGATTCCGAGCAAGGCGGCGAAGGTCCAGCCGGCGAGCCGCCAGCCGAGATAGGCGGCCAGGGTCCGTCCCGACCCGCCCGGCGATTGCCCGGCGCCCCAGCGCCTTCGCGCGAAGGCCTTCGGAATGGTCTGAAGGAGATTCTGGATCGGGCTCCGGCTGGGCAAGTGGCGAGCGCTTGCGAAGACGAGCAGGGAAATGATCGCATAAAGGGCCGTAGCGGCCAGGATCGCCGGCACCGGCGCCACCGCACCGGCAAAGGCGAGATGGGTGACCATGTTCATGCCGTGGTGGAAGGTCGCGAGAAGCACCAGGGCGACCATGATCCCGAGGCCTCGCCGTCCCTTCTTGACCGTGAAGGCGAGCGGCAGGACGAGCAAGGGGATCAACGGGATCAGGGCCGCTCGGGCGATCCGGCCGTAGAGCTCGGCCTCGATCTTCGGCCTTGGGATTTCCGATGAGCCGCTGCCCAGGGCGGCGGCGAGCTCCGACAGGGTCAGCTCGTTGGGATCGGAACCGCGCCGGGCGAGAAAGTCGGCCGGCCGAAGCGATTCCCGAAAGTCGAGGCGATCGAAGCCGAGCGAGTCCGGCACGGCCTGGCCGGGCCGCTGAACGACGTAGCGCCCCGCCTCGGTCTCGACGGCGAATTCCCCGCGCTTCGGCGCGAAGCCGATCCTCGCGGACCGGCCGGTCAGGACCAGCTCTCGGCCGTCGGCAAGGCGCTGCCAGAGGAATATGCCTTGAGCGTCGCCGGCGGCGCCGCGCCGATCGAAGGTCAGGACGAGCGCGTCGTTCGGCCGGTAGACCGCGCCGGGATCGAGCCGGCCGAGACGGGCGGCCTCGACCGCCTCCGAGCGGAGGATCCTCGTCCGATACTGGCCGATCGGCTCGAGCCAGCCGCTCGTCGCCAGTCCCGCCGCCGCGATGAGCAATCCGAAGCCGACGAGCGGGAGGACGATCCGGCCGAGCGACACGCCCGAAGCGAGCATCGCCTCGATCTCGAGATTGTCGTCGAAGCGGGCGACCAGAAGCACGAGCGCGACCATGAAGGCCGCCGGCAGAGCGAGATCGACATAATAAGGCGCGAACCAGGCGAGGATCGGGAAGAAATAGCCGAGGTCCGCGCTCCGCGCCGCCAACTCGTGGATCAGCCTCAGCGCCCGCTCGAGCATCATTGCCGTCCCCACCGCCAGGGTGATGATGAGGAACGGACCGGCGACACCCCGCACGAGATAGGCGTCGAGCAGGCCCGGCCGGCTCTGCCGCCCGCCATGGATGGGCATTTGCGCGGCGGCCGGCCGCGTCTCAGCCAATCTTTTCAGCCAGTCGCCGACCGACGAGATTGTGATGGCGGATCGAGGCGGCAAGCACGAGATTGAGCACGACCAGCTGGACGAGGAAGAAGGCGATCGGGCTGCCGAGCAGCATGCATGCCCCGAGGATCAGGGTCCGCGGATTCGCCCCGATCGCCTTCTGGAGGAGAAGCGAGCGGCGCGACGAGCGCCGGACGAGCCGGCGGATGAGAGCGAGGCGGCGGGGATCCTCGGCCGCCTTGGCCAGTGCCAGGTCCACCTCGGCCATGTTCGGGGTCATCGCCTCGCCCGCCCACAGATAGAGCCGTGCCGGCCAGGCGAAGATCCGGGTGAACCAGCGGCGCCGCCTGAACAGCTCGTCGCCATTCGAACGCGCGTGCCTGAGCCAGGGCACGCCATAGGCCCACCACAGATAGGCGCGGCGCTG
>CBIGXQ010000055.1:0-14116 GCA_966193865.1 uncultured Sphingosinicella sp.
GAGCAGCCGCTCCGCCGTCCCATTGGTCTCGCGGATCACCTCGAGCAGGGTCGCGAGCGAGGCGAGATAGAGGCGGTCGTCATAATCGACGCAGATCGGGCGGCCATAGCCGTCGCCGACATCGTCCAGAGTCTCGACGACCCGGACGGCAGGCGATGCGACGACCCGATCGAAATCCAGGTGGCGGGCGCGCATCTCGCGACCGATCGTCTGCGCCGCCTTTCGGCCGCGACGGTTGAGCGGCCGGTCGAAATCGCGCGCGACCGGATCGTTCCAGCCTGATTTAGCGTGTCTCAGCAGGGTCAGAATCTTCATTGGCCCGTTCGCCATAAATCGCCGGTTCGAGGGATGACAGACGTGTCCTTACCCGATCGATGGCGTCGGCAAGATGAACGCGGGAGACGGACACCCCCGGCGGAAAGGCGCTGAGCAGTCGGGACGGGGTCGCCGCCGACAGAAGGACGAACAGGCCGCGATCCTCCTGTCGGCGGATCAGCCGGCCGAAGGCCTGGGCGAGCCGTGCCCGGACAACCCGGTCGTCATAGGCGCCGCCGCCGCCCGCCGCCCGCCGAGCCGAATGAAGCACCGTCGGCCTGGGCCAGGGCACGCCTTCCATCACCACCAGCCGGAGCGATTCTCCCGGAATGTCGACTCCGTCGCGAAGCGCATCGGTGCCGAGGAGCGACGCCCGCGGATCGTCGCGGAAGATGTCGACCAGGGTGCCGGTGTCGATCGGATCGACATGCTGAGCGTAGAGGGGCAGGCCCGCCCGTGCCAGCCGGTCGGCGATCCGGGCATGGACCGCCCGCAGCCGCTGGACCGCCGTGAACAGGCCCAGCGTGCCGCCGTCGGCGGCCTCGATGAGCCGGGCATAAGCGCCGGCCAGAGCGGCCGGATCGCCCTTCCTGACGTCGGTGACGATCAGGACTTCGCTGTTCGCGGCATAATCGAACGGGCTGGCCGCCTCGAACCTGGCTCCGGCCGAAGGCAGGTGGCAGGCGCCGGTCCGGGCCTCGGCGCTGGACCAGTCGCCGCCGCCGCGAAGGGTCGCGGAGGTGACGAGGATTCCGTGCGCCGGCTTCAGCACCGTCTCCGCCAGCGGGCGGGTCGGGTCGAGCCAGCGGCGGTGAAGCCCGACATCATATTCGCGGCCCTCGACCCGTTCGACCGCAAGCCAGTCGACGAAGTCGGGATCGGCGGGACCGCCGATCCGGGAAGCCAAGGCGATCCACGCCTGAAGCGTCTGGACTCGCCAGCCCAGGCCGCCGATCGCCCCTTCGACCCGGGCTCGGGCCTGGGGATCGAGCCAGTCGGGTGAATCCTCGATCACCGCCTCGAGCCGCTTGCCGAGCGCGATCAAAGGCCGAACCAGCAGTTCCAGAGCCTCGACCGCTGGGGCGGCGGCATCGACCAGCGCCGGATCCGGCTCCGCCAGCTCGGTCTCGATGCCGTAGCCCGCATCCTGGGCCGAGGCTCGGGCGTAGACGCTGCCACGAACCGCCGCGAGAAGCTTCTCGACCGGCCCGAACGCCAGGCCCTCGCCGAGCCTCTGGAGCCAGCCGTCGGCGGGAAGGGCTCCGGCCAGCTGGATCGCCGATTCGAGCGCCAGCCCGCCGGCCTCGTCATAGGAGGCGACATCCGTCAGCCGCGCCGCCAGACCGCGGCGCCGGCCGCGCGACTTGCCCTCCGGGCCGAGGATCCAGCGCCTGAGCTCGATCGTCTCCTGGCCGGTCAGGGCCGCGCCGAAAGTCGAATCGGCGGCGTCGAACAGATGATGGCCCTCGTCGAACACGATCCGGGTCGGCGGGTGGCCGCCGTCGCGGCCGCGCGCGGCGTTGACCATGAGCAGGGCATGGTTGGCGATGACCAGGTCCGCATCCTGGCTGGCGCGTGCCGACCGCTCGATGAAGCAGCGGCGGTAGTGCGGGCAGCCGGCATAGACGCATTCGCCGCGGCGGTCGGTCAGCGCCGCCGCTCCGGCACGGCGGAACAGGCTGGTCAGCCATCCCGGCAGATCGCCGCCGACCATGTCGCCGTCCTTGCTGTAGGCGGCCCAGCGCGCGACGAGCTGGGCGAGCACGGCCGCCCGACCGGCAAAGCCGCCCTGGAGCGCGTCCTCGAGGTTGAGAAGGCACAGATAATTTTCGCGGCCCTTGCGGATCACGACCTTGCGCCGACGCTGCTCGCCGTCGGCATAGAGCCGCCCGCTTTCGCGATCGAGCTGCCGCTGAAGCGCCTTGGTGTAGGTCGAGATCCAGACCGCGCCGTCGGCCTTCGCCGCCCACAGCGAAGCGGGGGCGAGATAGGCCAGGGTCTTGCCGATCCCGGTTCCGGCCTCGGCAAGAAGAAGGTTGGGATGATCCGGCTGCCGGCGCGGCGCGAAGATGGCCGCGGCGGCCGCCGCATAATCGCGCTGGCCCTGGCGAGGCTCGGCGTCGCGGCCGACGAGTTCCTGGAGCCGGTCCACCGCCTCGCCGCCGGCGATGCTCGCCGGCCGAGGCTGCGGCCGGCCGCCGTTTTCCTCCCATTCGGGGAGGCGGCTGAACAGCCAGCGTTCGTCGCGCTCCGGCCGCCCGAGCCGGGCCGTCACCGCCGCGCTCCATGGCCATCGGAGGCGGCCCAGAGCCTGGGCGGTCGCCCAGGCGCCTTCCCGTTCCGGCCAGTCGCCGCCGATCGTGTCGAGCAGGACCGAGGCGGCGCGCCGAAGCAGCAGGACGGCTTCGCCTTCGTCGGCCGGCTCCTCGAGATCCAGAGCGTGGGCAAGGCCGTTGGGGGTCGGCACGGCGAATCGTGCCGGATGGACGAAGGCGAACAGCTCGAGCAAATCGAGGCCCGACAGATCGGGATAGCCGAGCCTGTTCCCGACCAGCGGCGCGTTGAGCATGATCATCGGCGTTTCCGCCGCTCGGGCGATCGCCTCGCCCCGGCCGACCGCCTCCACGCCCCCGTCGGCGGTGGCGATCCAGATGCCGCCATGGGTTGCGTGGAGCGCCGGATAAGGCAAAGAGGCCGCCATCCGCCGTGCATGGACCGGGCGGAACGAAAGGGCAACAGTGACGGTCTCGACCGAGCTTCGCGAAGCGGCAAAAGTCTCGAAGGCATGGCCTTATGAGGAAGCGCGCAAGCTGATCAAACGCTATCCGGACGGCCCCGGCGACCGGGCGATCCTGTTCGAGACTGGCTATGGCCCGTCAGGGCTTCCCCATCTCGGCACCTTCCAGGAGGTCGCCCGGACGCTGATGGTGAAGCACGCGCTCGGCGAGATGGTCGATTGGCCGAGCCGGCTGATCGCCTTCTCCGACGATGTCGACGGAATGCGCAAGGTCCCGCCCGGCGTTCCGCACCAGGACATGATGCACGCCCATCTCGATCAGCCGCTGTCGGCGGTCCCCGATCCCTATGGCTGCGGCCACAAGAGCTTTGCCGATCACAATAACGGCCTGCTTCGCCAGTTCCTCGACCGGTTCGGCTTCGAATATGAATTCTTCGCCAGCTCCGACTGCTACCGCTCGGGCCGCTTCGACGAAGCTCTGAAGCAGGTCCTCCGCCGCTATGGCGACATCCTGGACGTGATGCTCCCGACGCTCGGCGAGGAGCGGCGCAAGACCTATTCGCCGATCTTCCCGATCAGCCCGACGAGCGGCAAGGTGCTCCAGGTGCCGGTCGAGGTGATCGATCCGGAAACGGGCCTGATCGCGTATGAGGACGATGGCGAACGGATCGAACAGTCGATCCTGGCGGGCGGCGCCAAGCTCCAGTGGAAGGTCGACTGGGCGATGCGCTGGGTCGCGCTCGGGGTCGATTACGAAATGTCGGGCAAGGATCTGATCGACAGCGTCACCCAGAGCAGCAAGATCGCCCGGATCCTCGGCGGCCGTCCGCCCGACGGCTTCAATTACGAGATGTTCCTCGACGAGAATGGCGAGAAGATCTCGAAGACCAAGGGCAATGGAGTCACGATCGACGAGTGGCTGGCTTATGCGCCCGAGGAGAGCCTGGCCTTCTACATCTACCGCGACCCGCGCAAGGCGAAGCAGTTGAGCTTCTCGGTCATCCCCAAGGCGGTCGACGAATATTACCAGTTCCTCGCCGCCTATCCCGGTCAGGAGATCGACAAGAAGCTCGGCAACCCGGTTCACCACGTCCATCGCGGCGAAGTGCCGCAGGCGCGGATGCCGATCAGCTTCGCCTTGCTCCTCAATCTCGTCGCCGTCGCCTCGACCGACGACAAGGACCTGCTGTGGGGCTTCGTGAAGCGCTATTGCCCGTCAGCCTCGCCGACGAGCCATCCCGAGCTCGACAAGCTGCTCGATTTCGCGCTCGCTTATTTCCGCGACTTCATCGCCGATTCGCTCCGCCACCGGCCGCCGAGCGAGATCGAGGCGGAGGCGCTGCGCGATCTCGATTCACGGCTGGCGGCGCTGCCGGACGGCGCCGACGCCGAAGCGATCCAGACTGAGGTCTACGAAGTGGGCAAGGCCCATCCCTTCGAAAACCTCCGCGACTGGTTCAAGGCGCTCTACGAGACCTTGCTCGGGACCAGCCAGGGACCGCGGATGGGCAGCTTCATCGCTTTGTACGGGATCGCCAACAGCCGCCGGCTGATCGCCGAGGCGCTTGCTGCCCAGGGGCGGAAAGCCGACTAGATCAGGACAGGCTC
Organism: uncultured Sphingosinicella sp.; assembly: GCA_966193865.1. Classification (GTDB taxonomy): domain Bacteria; phylum Pseudomonadota; class Alphaproteobacteria; order Sphingomonadales; family Sphingomonadaceae; genus Allosphingosinicella. The sequence goes on from CBIGXQ010000055.1 coordinate 4,661, forward strand.
TAGGTGGTGCGCCGGCTGGCGATCCAGTCGTCGATCTTCCGCTCGAGCACGACCAGCGGCAGGGCACCGGTGTTCAGCACCTGGGCGTGGAATTCGCGAAGGTCGAAGCGGTCGCCGAGCGCCTGCTCGGCGCGGGCGCGAAGCTCGAGGATCTTGAGCTGGCCGATCTTGTAGGCGAGCGCCTGGCCGGGATTGGCGATGTAGCGCTCGACCTCGCCCGTCACCTGGGTTTCGCTGAGACCGCCATTTTCCAGCATGTAGGCAATCGCCTGCTCGCGGGTCCAACCCTTGGCATGGATCCCGGTGTCGACCACCAGCCGCATCGCCCGGTACATGTCCGCGTTGAGGCCGCCGAAGCGCTGATAGGGGTCGGTCTCCATCCCGAGCTCGTCCCAGAGAGTCTCGGCGTAGAGCGCCCAGCCCTCGACGAAAGCGGTATTGCCGCCAAAGCGCATGAAGCTCGGAAGCGCCTCATTCTCCTGGGCGAGGCTGATCTGGAAATGATGGCCGGGCGCCCCTTCGTGGAGATAGAGCGCCTCCATCCCGTAGGTCCGCCGCGACGGCAGGTCATAGGCATTGTAGTAGAAGACTCCGGGGCGCGAGCCGTCCGGCGTTCCCTGCTGGTAGGAGCCCTGCGACGCGTTCCGCTCGCGGAATTCCTCGACCTCCCTGATCTCCAGACGGGTCCGGGGACTGGCCGAGAAATATTCGCCGATCCGCGCATCGACCCGCCGGCCGATCTCGTAATAGCCCTCGCGCATCCAGTCGCGGCTGTCAGGCTCGAAGCGGGCATCCGTGCGCAGATGCTCGAGGAACTGGGCGAGCGTTCCGTCGAAGCCGACCCTTTCCCTGATCGCCTCCATCTCGGCCCGGTTTCGAGCGACCTCGCGAAGCCCGATCTCGTGCACCTCGTCCGCCGTCAGCGGCAGGGTCGTGTTCTGCTGGATCAGGGTTCGGTAGAGCGAGTCGCCGCCGCGCATGTGGACGAGGCCGCCGCCTTCCCGGGCATGAGGAAGATATTCGTCGCGCAGGAAGTCGCGAAGGCGCCGATAGGCGGGATTGATGTCGTCGACGATCGCCGCCTTGTGCGCCAGGCGAAGCCGCTCGCGTTCGGCCTCCGGAACCGCCTCCGGGAAATTCTGGACCGGGCCGAAGAGCGGCGATTCCTCGGGCGCCGCGGCGAGCTGGGTGTCGAGCTGGCCGATCACGTTGCGGATCGTCAGCTGGCTCTCGACCACGCCCGAAGCGAGGCCTTCACGGAAGCGGAGGATCGCCCGGTCGATTCCACGGACGAAGTCGCGGTGCCGCTTGAGATTATTCTCATAATCCTCGACGTTTCGGAACGGCGCCGCGTTCCGGCCCGAGGCGAAGACCGGATAGAAGGTGTGGAAGCCGGTGAAGTGGTTGATCGGCCTGACCGCGGTGAGCGCCAGCATCTCGGGGGCGAGATTGGCGAGGTCTTCCTCGCGCTGATATTTGAAGACGTCATAGGCGATCCGGTCGGTCTCGTTGAGGGCCGACCGGTCGATCGCCGCGAGCGCTGCCAGATCGGCCTGAGCCGCCGACCGCTCGCCGGCAAAATATTCGTCGGTGAGGAAGTCGCCGAGGCGGTCCGCATAGCGGTAATCGCCGCGGAACATGCCGGCGAGGGGGTTGCGGCGCAGATTGGCCTCGTCGCTCGCCCGGAACAAAGCGTGGAGCTGCTCGCCCGCCGCCGCCGGCACCGGCGACGGTGCCGGCGCTTCGGGCGCCGGCTGGGAGGAGGCGGTCGCGGACCAGACGGAGGTGACGAGCGAAGCGGCAGCGAGCAAGGCGATATTTCGGGTCATAATGGAAATCCCCCCTTCTGGTTTCAGGCGCGCCGGCTGGCGATCCAGTCGTCGATCTTCCGCTCGAGCACCGTCATCGGCAGAGCCCCGGTCATCAGTACCTGGGCGTGGAATTCGCGAAGGTCGAAGCGATCGCCAAGCGCCTGCTCGGCGCGGGCGCGAAGCTCGAGGATCTTGAGCTGGCCGATCTTGTAGGCGAGCGCCTGGCCGGGGATGGCGATGTAGCGCTCGACCTCGGCGGTGACCTCGGTCTCGCTGAGGCCGCTATTGTCGAGCATGTAGCGGATCGCCTGCTCGCGGGTCCAACCCTTGGCATGGATGCCGGTGTCGACCACCAGCCGCATCGCCCGAAGCATCTCGTCGTTGAGGCCGCCGAAGCGCTGGAAGGGATCGGTTTCCATCCCGAGCTCGTCCCAGAGCGTTTCGGCATAGAGCGCCCAGCCTTCGACGAAGGCGGTGCCGCCGCCGAATCGCATGAAGTTCGGAAGCGACTCATTCTCCTGGGCGAGGCTGATCTGGAAATGATGCCCGGGCGCGCCTTCGTGGAGGTAGAGCGTCTCCATCCCCGACGTCCGCCGGGAGGGCAGGTCATAGGCATTATAATAGAAGATGCCCGGCCGTGAGCCGTCGGGCGCGCCCTGATTGTAGGAGCCGCCGGCCTCGGTCCGCTCCCGGAACGCCTCCACCTCGCGAATTTCCAGCGGTGTTTCGGGGATGGTGGAGAAATAGTCGCGGATCCGGGCGTCGACCCGCCGGCCGATCGCGTAATAATGCTCGCGGAGCCATTCGCGGCTCGGCGGCTCGAAACGCGGGTCGGTCCGGATATATTCGAAGAACTGGGCGAGCGTGCCGTCATAGCCGACCCGCTGCCTGATCGCCTCCATCTCGCCGCGGATCCGGGCGACCTCGCTGAGGCCGAGATCGTGGACATAATCGGCGGTCAGCGGCAGGGTCGTGTTCTTCTCGATCAGCCGCCGATAGAGGATTTCGCCGCCCTGCATGTGGACGAGGCCGGCCCCGTCCCGGGCCTGAGGCAGATAGTCGTTCTGAAGGAAGTCGCGAAGCCGGCGATAGGCCGGATAGATCGTGTCGCGGACCGCCGCCAGATAGGCCTGGCGGAGCCTCGGCCGATCGGCTTCCGGAACGGCCTCGGGGAAATTGAGCGCCGGCGCATAATAAGGCGAGGCTTCGGGAGCCTCGGCAAGCTGGTCGTCCAGCTGGGAAATGACGTTGCGGATCGTCAGCTTGGTGTCGACGACTCCCGATTCCATGCCCTGGCGGAACCGCTCGATCGTCCGATCGAGAACGGCCGCCATTTCGACGTGGCGCTTCAGATTATTCTCGTAGTCGGTGACGTTGTTGAACGGGGCGGCGCTACGGCCGGACGCGAACACAGGATAGAAGATCTGGACCCCGCTGAAATGGTTGAGCGGGCGGACCGCGGTCAGCGCCAGCATGGCCGGCTGGAGATCGGCGAGGCTGTCCTCGGTCTGATATCTGAAGACGTCGTAGGCGAGCTGGTCGGTGGGGTTGAGCGCCGAGCGGTCGATCGTCGCCAGCGCCGCGAGGTCCTGCTCCGACGCGGCCCGCTCGGCCGCATAATAAGCGTCGCTGACATAGTCGCCGAAGCGGTCGGCATAGCGCAGGTCGCCGCGGAAGATGGCGGAGAGCGGATTGCGGCGGAGGCTGGCCTCGTCGCTGTCGCGGAAAAGCTGGTGAAGCCTGGCGCTGGCCGCCTCGTCCGGCGAAGCGGCGACGGGGGAAGCGGGCGCGGGTTCAGCGCTGGCCGAGACGGCCTCCGCGCCGGCACCGGACGTGCAGGCCGGAAGGATCAGGAAAGTGGCGGCGGCGAGTAGCGCGGAACGCATTCATCATCCTCACATGTTGGTGTGTTGTGGCTGTAAAACGGCTGTCGCCGGACTGCAAGAAGAGCGGGACTTCAGTAGGTGGTCACCGACGTCGCCGACCAGGGCCGCTCGCGATACCATTTGGTGATCACATATTTGGTGCCGGCCATGACCGGCATGGCCCGGTGCATGGAATAGGGATTGGGGATTCCGACGCCGTCGAGATTGTTCCAGATCAGCAGATTGCCGGCGCGAGGAGTGACCCGGATGTCGGCTTTCTCGAACACGGTCCGGCCGCCGGCCTCCGGGGTGTTGAGGAAGACCATCGCGGTCCACGTACGCTGGCCGCCGCTTCGCTCCATCTCCGGCCAATAAGGCTGGTCGGTATAGAAGAAGTCGTGATGGGCCTTGAACTGCTGGCCGATCGCATAACGCTGCCCCTGCACCGTCTCGCCATGGGAATAAGGAATTCCGGTGAGGTCGGTGATCTTGTCCTCCACCTGGCGGACGATCGGATGACCCGGCTGAAGGTTGCAGCTTTCGCTGGTCCGGAACTCGGGATCCTCGTTCGGCGAGAGGAGCTGCGAAGGGATCCGTTCCCTGTCGATCAAGTCGATCATCGCCTGGCACTCGGCCGGGTTGAGGAACTCCCTGACCACGGAGATCTCGAGCAGGTTGGAGGGGATTCGGAGCGCATAGGGGTTCGCCGCCAGTCGATGGCGGACCAGGTTCGCGACTTCGATCTTGTCGTCCATTCCGATTCCGGCGCGCCTCCCCGGTCAGGCCCATGCGACAGGCCGCCCACCCCAGACAAGAGAAAAGCCCGGAGCATCTTGCGATGCCCCGGGCTCATCTGTTCACTCCGCTGTCTGACCTACCAGAAGAAGTTGTGGATCACGTCGACCACTTCGCCGGTATAGACGTCGACCAGGAGGACGTCGTCATAGTAGCGGACCCACTGCGTGCCGTAGGGCGCGGGCGGAAGCCGGTACTGCCACGGATCGCTGATCCAGTAGCGCTGATTGTAGAACAGCGAATCGAGGAAGAAGCCGATCGAGAAGCGCGAATAATGGTGGTTCCGGTACGGCGAGTAATAAGGCGACACCCGGAAGATGTTGCGGTTCCGGTAGCGCCAGCTCTGCCAGTCGTAGCGGCGATCGCTGCGCCAGCTGTCGCGGTTCCATTCCCGCCGCCAGTCGCGCCGGGCCTCGCGCCGATCCTGGCGCCAGTCGCGGCGGTCCTCACGGCGATCCTGCCGCCATTCGCGGCGGTCTTCGCGCCGCTCCTGACGAACTTCCCGACGCTGCTCGCGGGTGCCGTAGCGAACCGCATTCTCGCGGGCGCGCCGATCGTAGCGCGCCGCTTCGTCGCGGAGGCTCGGATCGTTGCGCGGGCCCTGCCAGCCGGTCGTCGACGGAAGCTGGCGATCGCGGTCGCGGCGGAACTCGCCGCGCTGCCGCTGCGACACGGCGACCGGGGCCGCCTGCTGCTGCTGACGGCGTTCGGTGCGCTCGGCGCGGCGCTGCTGCCGCTGCTGCGGAACCGCGGCCGGGGCTTCCTCGCGACGTTCGGCCCGCTGGGTCTGGCGCTGCTCACGCGCCTCCTGACGCTGCTGGCGCTGCTCGTGGCGCTGTTGATTGCGCTGCGCCTGGCGCTCGTAACGCTGCTGGATCGCCGCTCGGCGGCTATCGTCTGAATCCTGCGCCTGAGCCGCGACCGGGGTGAGTATTGTCGCCGCCAAAAACATACTGATCAATGCCTTACGCATCGAAGATACTCCTCGTCTAACAAAGCGGCGAACTCCGCCAACCGGGACGACCTGTGCGCTTCGGAGGATGAGCAGTTGCTGAACCGAGCGGTAAGCACAATGAAAGCATCAGCGGCCCCGGCGGCTTCGGGGCGGTCGAACGTCCCTCATCGCCGGGACCTGGCGCGCCGCGTCCGCCGGGTCGATCCCGGGCGGCGGCGCCCCCGCTACCTGCTCTCGTCCGGTCTTGATCCGGATCGCCTGGCGAATCGCTTCGCGTAGCCGGGGATAGATTCCGCAGCGGCAGATATTGGTGATCGCCGAATCGATCTGCTGGTCGGTGGGGCTGTCGTTGCGGTCGATCAGGGCGGCGACGGCCATGATCATCCCCGGGATGCAATAGCCGCATTGCGGGACCGTCGCCGCGGCGAAGGCCTGCTGGACGGGATGGGACCGGTCGCGGGCAAGGCCCTCGATCGTGGTGACGAAGCTTCCCTCCAGATCGGCGATCCTGACCCGGCAGCTCCGAACCGCATTGCCGTCGACATGGACCATGCAGGCGCCGCAATGGCCGGTGCCACAGCCGAATTTCGTTCCGGTCAGGTTCGACGCGTCGCGAAGCGCCCAGAGCAGGGGCGTATCGGGATCCATCCGATAGTAGACGGGCTGGCCGTTGACGGTAAAGCGGGACATGGCGCGGTTCTAACCAGGGAGTGGGCGCGATGGGAAGCGAGCGCATCGCGGTAACGGTGGAAGAGTCGGTGGCCCATGTCGAGCTGGCTCGGCCTGAGCGGCTCAATGCGATGGACCGCGACATGTTCGCCGCGATCGGCGACACGTTTCGAAGCCTGGGGCGCGACCCGGCGGTGCGCGCGATCCTTCTCTCCGGCCGAGGCCGGCATTTCAGCGCGGGGCTCGATCTCGAATATGCGTTGAAGCAATTCGCGTCCCTCGACGATCCCGGCCGGGCGGCCGAATCCAAGCTTCGCCACGTCGAATGGTTGCAGGACGCGTTCACCGCCGTGGAGCAGGCCCGGCCACCGGTGATCGCCGCGATTCAGGGCGGCTGCATCGGCGCGGGGGTGGACCTGGTCAGCGCCTGCGATCTGCGGGTCGCCAGCATCGGCGCTTTTTTCCAGATCGCCGAAGTCGACGTCGCGATCACCGCCGATCTCGGTACCCTTCAGCGGCTCGGCCATCTTCTTCCCCACGGCATCGTCCGGGAACTCACTTATACCGGCCGGCCGATGGCGGCGGAGGAGGCGGCGCGCTTCGGTCTCGTCAATTCCGTCGCTGCCGATCACGAAGCGGCGATCGAGATGGCGATGGAGCTTGCCCGAGCCATTGCCGCCAAGTCGCCGCTTGCGGTGGCCGGTGCGAAAAGGAACCTCAACTACAGCCGCGGCCGGCCGGTGGAGGAGGGGCTTCGCGACGTCGCCCTGTGGAACGCGGCGGCCCTTGCCAGCGTCGACATCGGCGAAGCGGTGAAAGCCCGGATGGCCAAGACGGAGCCGAGATTCGGGCCGCTCGCAGACTGAGACGGTACCGAACCAAACCGGCTTGATTGACTTTTAACCGCTTCGGCCCCACATGCCGATCCAGCGAAGCGTCATGCAGCGTGAACAGGCGGGTCAACCGCCCCGGCTCCGCTTCGTACTTCCAAGGCTTTCCCTTTTCACGCGGGTTGGCAGAAACCCGCCGCGTTCCGCGCGCCATTTGGGCTGCGCGGCCGCCGCACATGCAGTGAGTTACCAACAAAATGTCATTCGAGACCCTCGGGCTGTCGCAGCCCGTCCTGCGCGCGCTTGCGCAGAAGAATTATTCGCAGGCGACGCCGATCCAGATGCAGGCGATCCCGACCCTCCTGAAGGGCCGCGATCTGCTCGGCATCGCCCAGACCGGCACCGGCAAGACCGCCGCCTTCATGCTTCCGTCGATCGACCGGCTGACCGCCGCGACCCGCATTCCGCGGCCGCGCGCCTGCCGGATGCTCGTGCTCGCCCCGACTCGCGAACTCGCCAGCCAGATCGCCGAAAGCGCTTCGGCCTATAGCCGTTTCGCCCGCCTTTCCGTCACCACCGCTTTCGGCGGAGTGCCGATCGGCAAGCAGAAGCGTGCGCTCGAGCGCGGCGTCGACGTTCTCGTCGCCACTCCGGGCCGCCTGATCGACCTCGTCGAGCAGGGCTATCTCAGCCTTCGAGAGGTCGAGATCCTCGTCCTCGACGAGGCCGACCAGATGCTCGATCTGGGCTTCATCCACGCGCTTCGCCAGATCGTGAAGTGGCTTCCGCAGCAGCGCCAGACCCTGTTCTTCTCGGCGACCATGCCGAAGGCGATCAAGGAGCTGGCCGACAAGTTCTTGACCGATCCCGCCGAAGTGCGGGTGGCGCCGGCGGCGACCACCGCCGAGCGCGTCGATCAGTTTGTCAGCTTCGTCCAGCAATCGGAGAAGCAGGCGCTCCTGACGATCATGCTCCGGGCCGGCTTTTCCGAGCGCGGCAACATGGAACGAGTGCTGATCTTCACCCGGACCAAGCATGGCGCCGATCGGGTCGTGAAGCTTCTCGGCGGGAACGGCATCGCCGCCGCCGCGATCCACGGCAACAAGAGCCAGCCTCAGCGCGAGAAGGCGCTTGCGGCGTTCCGCTCGGGCGAGATCCGGATCCTGGTGGCGACCGACATCGCCGCCCGCGGGATCGACGTTTCCGGGGTCAGCCACGTCATCAACTTCGAGCTGCCCAACGTGGCCGAGCAATATGTTCACCGGATCGGCCGCACCGCGCGCGCCGGAGCGGCGGGCGTGGCGATCGCCTATTGCGCCGAGGACGAGCGGGCCTATCTGCGCGACATCGAGAAGCTGACCCGTCAGAAGATCGAGATCGCGCCGCTTCCGCAGAACTTCGTCGCCGAGGCGCTTCGGGTCAAATCGACCCGTGCTCCGGTCGCCGCGGACCGGCCCGAGCCGCGCCACGAGGAGCGCCGGCATTACGGCCGGCCTCAGCAGCGCGGTCGATTCGCTTCGACGGTGAAGCCGATGGGCAGGGGCGGCCCGCGCCGCGCCGCTCGCGGCTGAGCACGCACGGCCTTGCCACGAATCGCTTCCCCTGCTAACGCGCCGGCCGACGCCGCGGGGGAAGTGCTTCGCGGCGAAGCTATTTTTATGCTATAAATCATTCCTTGACCGGGGCTCTCTATCGGGCGCGGCAAGGTCTCAACGGTCCAGAAAAAGGAAGAGTGGCGAGCATTTATGCAAATCATGGTTCGCGATAACAATGTCGACCAGGCGCTGCGCGCCCTGAAGAAGAAGCTGCAGCGCGAGGGCGTCTACCGCGAGATGAAGCTTCGCCGTCACTATGAGAAGCCGTCCGAGAAGCGCGCCCGCGAGCGCGCCGCGGCGATCCGCCGGGCCCGCAAGCTCGAGCGCAAGCGGGCGGAGCGCGACGGCGTCCGCTAGGACGATCGAAGCGGCTTCATCGCTTGGAATCATGAACGGGCGGCTGTAGATCAGCCGCCTGTTTCATTTTGGGGGCCTATCCATGACCGTGACCGCAGTGCCGATTCGCCCGATCGCCAAGGGCTCCGTGTTGAAGCTCTGGATCGCGCTTCTCGTCCTGACGGCAGCGGCGATCGCCTTCGCCTGGTACGGGACACAGGGCCAGCAGGTCATCACGACCGAATCCGGTGTCCGCTACCGGGTGCTCGAGGAGGGCTCCGGCCCCACCGTCACCCCCAACGACGCGGTCGCCCTTCGCTACAAGCTTCACGTGAACAGCCTCGACAGCGAGGTCATCCAGGACAGCGACCAGACCGGCCAGCCGTTCGTCGCCACGACCTCGATGGTCTATCCGGGCTTCGGCGAGGCGCTCCAGAAGATGCGTTCCGGCGGCTCCTATCTGCTCTGGCTCCCCCCTGGCACGCATGAGCAGGGGCCGCTCCGCCCCGGCACGCCGTTCACCGCCGAGGACACGCTCGTCTTCGAGATCCAGGTCATCCAGGTCGCCGAAGGCATGGCGCCGATGCTCCAGATGCAGCG
>CBIGXQ010000056.1:0-13961 GCA_966193865.1 uncultured Sphingosinicella sp.
AGTCCGCTTCGTCGCCGATCGCCTGGCGATCGCGCTTCAGTCGGCTTGCCGCTGACAGGCTGGCTCGGTGGGTTTTATCGACCCTGGCGGGCCTGGTGCCGGGTGTCGGACTCGAACCGACGACCTACCGCTTACAAGGCGGTTGCTCTACCAGCTGAGCTAACCCGGCGTTGATGGGTCCATAGCGCAAAGTTCTTGCCAAAGGCGAGCACCCGAAGACCTTCGGCGTCGTGTCGGTTCGGTGACGAAACATTGAGCCCAGGCCCATTCATGCTAGTCAGTTCGTCCCGCGCCACGCCGCTGGCACTCTTGGTTCGAATTTCGGCAGGACAGGATTGCTCAAGACCATAAATCGTGATCGGCGCGCCGGCTTTCGGTCCGGACCGCCACAGACGAGGGCGGGAGGGGTTCGCCGATCCCTGTTCGTGCTCGTCGTCCTGTCGACGATCCTGGTGCTTGGCGGCGCGAGCAGCCCGTCGTCCGGGCACGCCTTCATCCTGTCCCTCGTCTGCATACCCTTTCTCACCTACGCGCTCCTGCGCCGGCCCCCGGCCGCTTTGCTCCTGTTCGATCCGGTCCCGGCCTATTTCCTTCTGGCCATCCTGGCGCTGATCATCCTCCATCTCGTGCCGCTCCCGCCCTCGCTCTGGACCCAGCTTCCCGGCCGGGAAGTCGCCGTCAGGGGAATGGAGCTGATGGGCGCCGAAGACGCCTGGCTTCCGCTCACGCTCGATCCGCCCGCCGCCTTCGCTTCGGCGCTCGGCCTGGTGCCGGCAGTCACGCTCGCGATCGTCACCATTCGGTCCGGGCGACTCCCGAGCGTCGAGGTCGGACTTCTGATCGTCGCTTTCGCCTTGCTCTCGCTCGTCATGGGCGCGCTCCAGGTGGCGGGATCGCACCAGTCGCCGCTTTACATCCATGCCTTCACCAATTGGGGCATGGCCGTCGGCTTTTTCGCCAACGCCAATCACTTCTCCACTTTCCTGCTGATCTCGCTGCCGGTGCTGGCCGCGCTTCTGCGATGGAAGCTGCCGCTTCCCGAACAGGCCTGGGTCAGGATCGGGACGGTCGCGCTTTACGGGACGTTCGTCGTCGTCGGGATCTTTCTCGCCAGGACCGTCGCCGGCCTCCTCTTGTTTCCGATGGCGCTTGCGGCCGCGCTCCTGATCGCCTCGGCCCGTTCGTCCGGGTGGCTGAGACGCTCCGTCCTCGTCCTTCCGGTGGCGTCGATCGGGCTTCTGCTCGTCGCCGCCTACCGCTCGGAAAGCGGCGCCTTCATGACGCGGTTCGGCGCCGAACCGGGAGGTCGGCTCGAAATCGGCCGGACGACGATCGAGGCAGCGATGAGCAGCTGGCCGGTCGGAAGCGGCATCGGCTCGTTCAACCGAGTCTACAGGCTCTTCGAGGATCCGGACGAGGTGACCAACGTCTTCGTCAACCATGCGCATAACGACTATCTGGAGGTGTTCGCCGAGACGGGCCTGCTGGGCGCCGTCCTGATCCTCGCCTTTCTCGCCTGGTGGGGACTTCGTTCGGTCCAGGCGTGGCGGGACGCTCGTCCCGATGCCTATTGGACTCAGACCGCCTCGGTCGTCATCGGCATCATCCTCGCCCACAGCCTCGTCGATTATCCGATCCGGACTCCGGCCATCATGGCCCTGTTCGTCTTCTACGTCCTGACGCTTTCCGAGCCGCGGGCCGCCGGGACCGAACCCTGATCGGTCCGCATCCTTCCACTGCGCTCGGGGGCGCCAGCAGGAGAACGTCTTGATCAAGCCGCGAGTCCATCTCATCGCCGCCGCGCGGCCGAACTTCATGAAGGTGGCGCCGCTCTGGCACGCTCTTGCCGCCAGCGAGGCGTTCGAACCGGTGCTCGTCCATACCGGCCAGCATTACGACGCCAACATGTCGGACGACATCTTGCGCGATCTGAAGCTGCCGCCGCCGGCCCATCGGCTCGGGATCGGCTCCGGCAGCCATGCCGAGCAGACCGCCGGAGTGATGATCGCCTATGAGAAGGTCGCCCTCGCCGATCGTCCGGACTGGCTGGTCGTCGTCGGCGACGTCAACTCGACCGCGGCCGCGGCGATGGTGGGCGCCAAGCTGCTGATCCCCGTCGTCCATCTCGAGGCGGGCCTTCGAAGCCGCGACCGGGCGATGCCCGAGGAGATCAACCGGCTCGTCACCGACGTCATCGCCGACGTGCTGTGGACGCCATCGCCGGACGCCGACGAGAATCTGCGCGCCGAGGGCGTGCCCGACGATCGGATCACGCGGGTCGGCAACATCATGCTCGACAGCTTCGAGCTGGTCCGCCCCAGGATCGAGGCGGCGGCGATGGCCCGGTCGCTCGGTCTCGAAGCCGGCGGCTATGGCGTCGTCACCCTCCATCGCCCGTCCAATGTCGACGATCCCGCCAAGCTGGGCGAACTGGTTGACGCCCTCGTCGCGGTTCAGGCGCGGCTGCCGCTCGTCTTCGCCGTCCATCCCCGGACCGCCGCCAGGCTCGCCCTGTTCGGGCTTCGCGAACGGCTCGAAGCGAGCGGAATCCGGCTCGTCGACCCCTTGCCCTATGTCCAGTTCATGAGCCTGGTCGTGGATTGTGCCGCGGCGATCACCGACAGCGGCGGAATCCAGGAAGAGACGACCTACCTGGGAATCCCCTGCCTGACGCTGCGCGAAAATACCGAGCGGCCGATCACGATCGACCAGGGCACCAATCGCCTGGTCCGGGCCGCCGGTCTCGAGGAAGCGGTCGCGACGGCGCTTGGCGGCAGTGAACCGCGCGAGCGGCCCGAGCTTTGGGACGGCCGCGCCGCGGAGCGTTGCGTGGCGGATCTGCTGCGCAGGAGCGAAAGACGCCGTCAGCTGGTCCCTGAAGCTCTAATCAAGGTCTAGAAGCGAGCGGCGCTCACCGTCAGGGTCGAATCCGGCGCATATTGCGGCCTGGCCAGCGCCGGGCGGGCGCCGACCAGGGGCGCTGCCTGCGGCGGCAAACCGGGCCTGCTGCCGATGATGGTGAAGGGGATCGGTTCGTCCGAGGCGGCCACGACATGGAAGACGGCGCCGTCGCAGGCTCGGCCGACGCAGCGCAGGAAGTAGCGCGGATCGGGGCCCGTTTCCGCGGCGAAGTGGCCGCTGAAGCGGCCGGCCCCCGCCTCGACGAGCTCAGCCTCGGGCGGAGCGATCAGGGAGACGCTGTGGGCGCCGTTCGGACGGAGGCGAAGGATCAGTCGTCGACCTTCTCCTTCCGGCCGCTCGCCGACCAGCTCGACGGCCGGTGGAGGCAAAGCGATGGCCGGCGCGGGAGCAAGCCAGCGCTTGCGGCTCGACCAGGGGACCTCCCCGCGCCGCCAGTCCGCGGCGAAGGGGACAGGCCGGCCGTCATTGTTGACCGCGAAGCGTGTCTCGCCCGCCGTCAGGTCGCGGACATATTCGATGGTGAAGGCCTGGCGCCGATCGTCGGAATAAGCCGGAGTCAAAAGCACGGCGATCCAGCCCAGAAGGAACAGGTCGGCGGCCGCGCCATAAGCGAGGAGGGGAACGACCCGGCGGGCGAGCGGGACCAGCTCGACGAGGAAGGGCAGAAGGACCAGGGCGCCGAGCGGCGCCAGCATCCAGTGAGGGCCGTTGTTCATCAGCTCCTCGAACAGAGCGAGGGCCGGGCCGAAGGTGACGAAGACGAGCAAGGCAGCCGCCATTGCGGCGATCCGCTCGGCCGAGACATGCCAGCGCCGAGCGATCATGCCCGAAGCGACGAGCAAGGGTGGGAACAGGAAGAAGATCGCTGCGCCCGGAGCGATCGTCGCGAGAGCGGCGCCGGTCAGCAGGAAATAGAGCCAATAGGCCGAGCCCAACCGGGTGCGGTCGCAATGGCGGGCGATCAGCAGCAGGACGACCAGGCAGGCGGCGATCGCCGAGGCGTAGACCGCGGCGGCGGTGACGATCGGATGACCGCGCCAATAATCGCCGTCGCGCAGCAGCCCGAGCAGGAACTGACCGAGCCAGGCGAGGCCGGCCGAGCCGATCGTCGCGGCGAACATGGCGAGCAGCGGCCGGCCGAGCGCTCGCCGGCGCCACGCGACGAGCAGAAAGCCGATGACGAGCAGGCCGAGCAGGACCAGCCCCGGCAGCAGCGGCAGGACGACGAGCTGGCGGCCGAACAGATCGGCATAGAGGCGATCGCCCGAAACGTTCGGCACCGGGCCCGCGGCGAGCATTCGGGTCAGCTTCAGCGTCTGGTCGCCCATGTGCTGGAGACTTGCCCGGTCGAGCGCCTCGAGATTGTCGCCGGCGCTGTGATAGCGGGTTTCGTTGCCGATGATGGCGAAGTTGAGGATCGTCCAGCCGCGGCCGGCGAAGACGGCGACGTCGGTCGAATTGGGGATCAGGCCGTAAAGATCGGTGGTGAGCGAGTTGGCGACGGGCCGGTCCACCGCCGCGGCGAAGGCGGCGATCGCGGCGGCATTGGGCCGGCTGGTCTCGAACATCACCGCCGGGCCTTCGACGCCGCGCGCCTCCAGGTTGATCAGGGTATCGACCCGGCCGGCGATCGGATCGCGGCCGAGGAAGGCGCGGGCGCCGAGCAGGCCCATCTCCTCGCCTTCGTTGAACAGGAACGTGACGGGACGGTCGAGCCTCTGGCCGCGAAGCAGCGCCGCGGTCTCGAGCAGGGTCGCGACTCCGATCCCCGCGTCGGCGGCACCGGGGCCGGCGAAGGTGCTGTCATAATGGGCCGACAGCAGCAGATGTCGTCCCTGCGCCGGACCAAGGGTGGCGACCAGGTTTCGGACCCTGGCGCAGGCGATCGCCCGGCTTCGGGCGAAGCTGTTGCAGGCGAAATCGTCGCTCACCCTCGGCTCGAGACCGGCGGCGCGCATCTCGGCGAGCAATCGGGCGCGGACGGAATCACCGGCGTCGCTGTCGACCGGGTGGGGCCTCTCGTCGCCGAGCACCCGTGCAAGCCGGGCGGCGGCGCGGTGCGAATCGAACTCGCCTTGAGCGGCGACCTCGGGAGCGTCGGGGAGGGCGACCAGCAGGCCCTTGGTCGCCATCGCGGCGACGAGCAGCAGGAGCAGGCCGATCAGGGCGAAGGCGGAGCGAAGCGCGCCCGGCGAAAGGTCCTGCGGGAGCTTCATCGCCGCGGCTCGTCAGCGGATGAAGCTCCGGCGCACGGCGACGCCGCCGAATCTGCTGCCGATCGCGTCATGGCTCCCCCCTTCGCTCCCCGGACGCTGCATCGCATTGGCGAGGAGCGGCCGCAAGACAAGCGGCCATCCCAACATCGTCTTAGCCAGCCGATCCCGTCACCCCGCGAAGGCAAACGTCCATTCGGATGCACCATGGATGCCAGCCTTCGCTGGCATGACGGGGAGGATTGGGATGACGCCCGCTTTCCCCCCGGCCGCTCATTGCGAGCGGGGGGCGCAGACCCTAGATGGGCGCCGAAGGAGTTTCGGGAAAATGGCTTATCGGGTGGTCGTCGTCGGCGCGACCGGCAATGTCGGGCGCGAAATGCTCAACATCCTGGCCGAGCGGGAATTTCCGGCCGAGGAGGTCGCTGCGGTCGCCTCGGCGCAGTCGACCGGAAGAATCATCGATTTCGGCGACAGCGGCCGTGAATTGAAGGTCCGCAACATCGAGCATTTCGATTTCGCCGGCTGGGACATGGCCTTGTTCGCCGCCGGCTCCGAGGCGTCGAAGCTCCATGCGCCGCGCGCCGCCGCCGCCGGCTGCACCGTCATCGACAACAGCTCGCTCTACCGGATGGACCCGGACGTGCCCTTGATCGTGCCCGAGGTGAATGCCGACGCGATCGACGGCTACAAGAGCCGCAACATCATCGCCAATCCCAATTGCTCGACCGCGCAGATGGTCGTCGCCCTGAAGCCGCTTCACGACGCGGCGGTGATCAGGCGGGTGGTCGTCGCCACCTATCAATCGGTATCCGGCGCCGGCAAGGCGGGCATGGACGAGCTGTTCGAGCAGAGCCGCAACATCTTCGTCGGCGATGGGGCCGAGCCTGGAAAATTCCCGAAGCAGATCGCCTTCAACGTCATTCCGCAGGCCGGCGACTTCCTCGAGGACGGCTCGACCACCGAGGAATGGAAGCTGATGGTGGAGACCAAGAAGATCCTCGATCCCCGGATCAAGGTGTCGGCGACCTGCGTTCGCGTGCCGGTCTTCGTCGGCCACAGCGAAGCGATCAACATCGAGTTCGAGAAGGAGATCTCGGCGAGCGAGGCCCAGAACATCCTTCGCGAGGCGCCGGGCGTGATGCTCGTCGACAAGCGCGAGGACGGCGGCTACGTCACCCCGGTCGAATGCGTCGGCGAATATGCCACCTATGTCAGCCGGGTGCGCGAAGATCCCACCGTCGAGAACGGCCTCAGCCTGTGGTGCGTGTCCGATAATCTGCGCAAGGGCGCCGCTCTGAACGCGGTCCAGATCGCCGAGCTGCTCGGCCGTCGGCACCTCAGGAAAGCGGCCTGAGCGGCAAGCCCGCCGGGCCGGAGCCGATCAGGAGACTTTCGGAGACGGTTCGAGTAGCGGCGCGTCGTCGCCGTCCGGATCGATCGGCAGGTTGCTCGGGTCGGTCAGGATGACGTCCGCAAGCCCCGGATAGATCGAGTCGGAGGTCAGCTCGCTGAGGCGCTGCCTGGCGTCGGCGGTGAGCTGCTTGCCTCGCCGGAGACTCCGGCGAAGCGATGCACAGGCGTCGTCGCCAAGCTTCTCCGAGTCGCTGAGTGCTGTCATGTCGGGGTCCCCGTGTTCCGGTCTTAACCTCGATCAATCACGAAGGTTCCGGGCGGGAAAGTTGTTCACCTCACGGGCGCCGCGCTTCGGCGCAGCGCCCGTGAGCATTTTCGTCAGGGGAGGGGCTCAGCGGCCGCCGTCGGGATCCCGATCGCCGACGTCGACGTCGAGATTGCCCTTGTCGTTCACGCCGACATCGACGTCGGGAAGATCGACGTCCGGTCCGTCGATGTCGACTTCCAGGCCGTCATCGCCGATCCTCACCCGGGTACCGTCGGGGTCGACGCGGTAGCGGACATTATCCTCGACGACGATTCGGGAATCGTTCGGGCCGAGCACGACTCGGGTGCCGTCGGGGTCGATCCGGTAGGTGGTTCCGTTCTCCTCGACGATCCTGGCGCCCTGCCAGTTGCCCGTGGTCGTCGTCGCCGTCGCGCCGTCGGCGGAGGTGTCGGTGACAGCGCCAGTGTCGTTGGTGGCGGCCTCGTTGACTTCGACGTCGGCGTCGCCACAGGCGGCGAGCCCCAGAACGGCCGCTGCGACCGTGGCGGTCAGTGCGAATTTCTTCATGGTTCGTCTCCTTGCTTCGAGGGGAGGGTGGAAAAATGGGGTGCTGCGGGCGGAGGCGGGCGCCTCAGCTCGGCTGGACGTTCACCTTCACGTCGGTGGAGTCACCGCCGCTGCCGTAGAGCTCGCCGCCAAAGGCATAAGCGAGCACGATGAGCAGCAGGACGAACGCGATCACGGCCGCGAGCGCCGTTGCACCGCGTCCCGCGCCCCCGGTCACGACGACGGTCTCTCTTTCGCCTTCGGCCATTCCGGTTCCCGAATTGTTGCCGCGGTGAAACGCCGTGGCGAAGGCGGGGGTTCCGAATGCGTGGAAGGCTGAAGATGCTTCGGTCGGAGGCGCTCGGCTGAAGAAAGGCGTCAGCGGCCTCGACCCAAGCGCTCCTCGTCGTCGATCGGGAGGAGGCGCGGGGGCGCTTCGCTGCCCCAGCGCCAGAGAACGAGGTTGAGGTCGTCCTCAGTGGCGCCCGGAGCAAAGCTTCGGACGAGGAGACCGTCATGATCCTGGGCGATGAGCTTTCGAGCGAAGTCCTGGGTCGGCGCCACGCCGTCGGCCTTCATCCGGTCGCGCCACGACGGATCGGCGAGGGCGGCCGAGTCCATTCCGAAGCGCTTCAACTCGGCTTCGTCTCTCGTGTCGAAGAGATTGGCGATGTCGGCTTGATAGGAGACGAGAAGGGTCGGCTGAAGGTCGCCGACCTGGTTCGCCTCGCGAAGGGCCGTAGCGACGGACAGTGAGGCATAGATTGCGGGGGTGCCCCTGGGATTGAAGCGTCCGCCGTGGAGCTCGGCGCCATATCCGGAAAGGGGATCGCGCGCGTAGAGCGGGTTCAGTGCCCGGAACAGCTTGCCCTGGAAGCGCATCGTCGCCGGTCAGGCGTGGACGCCGGCGTCGACCGAATCGATATAATCCAACACCTCGTCCGCCCGGCCGGCCTTGACGAGCTGCATCGCAGTCTGGCCGGAAAATCCGGGGAGGGGCTGAGAACGATACCAGGCATAGGCCATCAGGGCCGATCCGAGACGCGGCTCAGTCTTGTTGATGATCTCGACCATCTCGCGAAGCCGGCGCTGGGTCTTGTCGGATCGCACGCGCTCCTTGCGCTGGACCGCATCGCGTCCCAGGCCCGCGGTTCGGGCGACTTCCTCGCTGGTCGTGCGAAGGGCGCTGGCGATTTTCCGCGGGGCGAAAAGCCCGTCATCGGCATATTGCGCCAGTCCCATGATCTGCCATCCGTGCGCTTGTTCCGACGCTATATAGCGTCAAACGAAGCGGCATACAAGGTTCGGCCGGCGGAAACACCCTAATAGCCCCGCCACTCGGCGATCTTGCTGGCGACGAAGCCGACGCAGGCCTTGGCGTGGGCCTGCTGCTGGGCGCTGTTGGCGGCCATGAGCGATCCGGCGGCACCGGCCGGCTCGTCGAAGCGGACGACCCGCTCGAACGCCTCCCAGACGTAGCGTGGAAATTCCCGCTGATAGTTTCCGAGCGCGTGGAGCGCCGACAGATAATTCTCGCGCTCGCCGCCGCCGGCGGTGCTGGGAATGCCGATGCCGTCGTAGCGGGCGGTGAGCCGAGGCCCCGAGCCGGTGATCGCCCAGAGCGAGCGGACATGGTCGATCGCCTGGCGCTGCGGCGCCTCGAATCCCGGGCCGCCCTGGGTGAGCCAGCGGTCGACGGTCGTCACCGCCGCGTTCCTGACGACCCGAACCATCGACTGGCGCCGGCCGCCGAGCTCGCCGCTCAGATCGACGATGAGCTCGCGCCGATAATCGCCGTGGCGGGCGACGAAGGGGGAGACGAGCGGCTCCTCCTTTGCCGGCCGGATCCGCCTGCTCTTCTTTCTCGCCGCCTTGGCCTTGGCACCCATCACCTGCTCCCATTGCGAATCACGAGCGCCGATTGTGCGATAATCGCAACTTGCCTTCAAGGAGAGATTTTGCGATAATCGCAATATCATGATCGGCAAGCACCGGAACTGAGGCGATGGACGTCGACCGGCTCAAGCGGCTGATGGCCGAGCGCAAGGAGAGCCAGGCGGGGATCGCCCGGCTGCTCGGGATCACGCCCGACAAGCTTTCCAAGACGCTCAAGGGCAAGCGCCAGCTCAAGCTCGACGAGGCCAACCGGCTCCGCCGTTATTTCGGGATCAGGGACGAGGTGCCCGACAGCGATCGACCGCCGATGCTTCCCGTCGTCGGCCTCGTCTCGGCGGGTGCGTGGCGCGACGGATTCGAAGGGGTGACCGACTGGGTCCCGGCGCCCGATCGAAGCCTCAGCCGCGACAGTTTCGTGGTCCGCGTCGAGGGGGATTCGATGGACCAGGTCGCCGCGGCCGGAGAGCAGGTCATCGTCGATCCCAGGGACATGGATCTCATCGCCGGCAAATATTATGTCGTCCGCAACGCCGAGGGCGAGACGACCTTCAAGCAATATCTCGACAATCCCGCCCGCCTTGCGCCCTGCTCGAGCAATCCGAGCCACCAGACGATCTTCATCGGCCGCCAGGGCTTCACCCTGGTCGGACGGGTCCGAAAGAAAGTGTCGAACCTCTAGACGTCCGGCGGATGAAAACGCCATGGAGGGCGTGAACCTTGTGAACTTCGCGAAGCTTCCCGGACTCGGCCGACGGCCGCTTGCTCCGTGCCAGTTGTCATGATCCCAAGGGGGCTGCATGACGAATGGCAGGCGTAAACTTCGTCAACTTCGACCTCGCGATCGGATGCCGCAGCCCGCGCTTGCCTCCGACACCGCACCGGCTACACCCGAAACCATGTACAGGATGATCTTCAGCCTTGGTCTTGCCGTCCCGGGCTTTCTGCTCGGACTTGGTGTTCCGGCGGCAGCCGCATCGGTGGAGGCGCAGGATGCGGTGGCGACGGCCTCCGAAGCCCCGATCCAGCCCGGCGCGGAGGAGTCCCTGGCGGCTCTGGATTCCGAACGGCTTTCAACCGACCGCGCTTATGCGGCTTCCATCCTTGGTCATGTTGATCGCATCGCGTCCGCGGCGGGGACGGATCCGGAGCCGGAATTCGAGGCTTGGCTGGATTCGGTGCGACTGGCAGCCCTGGTCACGCTCGAGCGGCCGGCCGAGGCGCGCACTGTGCTGGATCGATTGCTTCGTCGGCGCCCGACCGAAGCAGAAGCCTATCGCCAGCTGTGGTGGACCGCGCTTCGAATGGACGACCTGCCGCTGGCGGTGAATGTCCTCGAGCAGGCCAGCCGAACCGTCCGGAGCTCCGGCTGGGCCGAGCTTCGATCGCTCGTTCCAGCCGACGTCGCCGGGCAGCTGCTTCGCACGTTGAGCGGCGAGAGGGAGGCGGAGCGAGTCCGTCTTGCCCGCGCGCTTTTCCACATCGGCTGGGCGGGCGATCCGCCGGGCGATCCCGGCTGGACCGATTCGCTTCGGACGATCCTCCTCGAAGCAAGTCTCCGCGAAGGCGATCGTGTCACGGCCGCCGAATATGCATCGGGCATCACCGGCGTCCGCGACAGCCTCGAGCTCATCGTCCAGCCCCGATTCGACGACATCTTCGCTCCGGGAATGGACCGGGTCGAGCGGCTCCGCGAGGCGCTTCGGGAAGAGGACCGGCAAACCGCCGAGGCGCTGGCGCTCGATCCAGGCGGGATCGATGCGACATTCGATCGTGCCATATACCTCAGGAGCATCGCTCGCGAGGAGGAGGCGCTGGCGCTGCTCGAGCCCTTCACCCGGGATCTTCCAGCGGTCGTTGCCAGCGATCGGCTCGGCATGTGGATGGTCAACGAAGCGGCGCGAGCGTTGATCGCTCTCGGCCGTGACGACGAAGCGATCGCGATGATGGAGCAGCTCGTCGCCCTGCCGCTTGACCAATATCCGGAGCTTATCGGCCCGAGCATCAATCTGGCGGGAATGCTGGTCGAGACCGGTCGCCCTGCCGACGCCCTGCGCCAGGTCGAGCGGCTCGACCAAATCGCGGCGGAAGCGTCCAACGATTATGGGAAGATGCTGATCGCCACCGCCGCGGTTTGCGCCTTCGCCCAGCTCGAGCAGCCGTCCGGAGCTGAGCCCTGGCTTGAACGGATGCGTCCCAATGGCGCCGAATATCCCGAGCCGATGCTTCGCGCCCATCTGTGCGTCGGGGACCTGGCGGCGGCGGAGACCCTCCTCCTGGCACAACTCGAAGAAGACAAGCTCGACACCCCGCTCGACGGCTTGCAGAATTATCAGCTGGGCGAAATCAGGCCCGCCTTGAGACCGTTTCACGAGCGGCTGATCGCCCTCCGCGATCGACCGCGCGCCAGGGCCCGGCTCGAGCAAGTGGGACGCGTGCTCAGCCTTCCCTTGTCCCGGTCGGTCTGGAGCCTCTTCTGAGCGCTTGACCCACCGGCGATGGGCGCCGTCGCCGCGATGGCAGCTGCCGGTGAAAGGGCGCCTCCCTGCGGTAATCACGAGCTTGCGCGGGGCCGGCCGCGGCCCATAGGGGCGACGCATGAACAGCTTGTCCGTCCGACCTCCCGCCACGCGCCTTCCGCCGATGAACATCCTGATCTTCGCGGGGCTCTTCTGGTTCTTCACTTATGCCGCCTTGTCGGTGCGAACCGAGCTGATCCTCGGCGACCAGTTCAACCTCTTCACGGTTCGCCGGATTCTCGGCACGACGGTCGGAGCGCTCGCCTTCGGCCTCGTCCTGACGTGCATCGCGCGCCGGGCGAGGGACGGCATCCTCAATCCCGCCTCGGCGATCGCCGCGATCCTGCCCGCCTCTCTGCTCGTGCTCGCCGCCCGCCTGGCGATCGACGAGCTCTTCTACGAGCTGCCCTTGCCGTTCGAGACCAACTTCAAATGGGTGGCGGTCTGGGCCGGCTATTTCGGCATGTGGGTCAGCGCCTCGCTCGCCTTCCAGATGCACCGGCACGGCGAACGGCCGCAAGCGGCGTGCCGTCCGGTCGCTTCCAGGGCTCCTGCGCCCGCGATTCCCTGCTCACGCGACATATCCCATTGCCCCACGGAGATGGCGGCGTGGGAATGGGTCGCCGACGCCTGCGCGGCCGAGCTCGCGGCCATGCCCGAGGCACGCCGCCATGTCCTCGCCGAGCGGCTGGTCGCCCGCGCCGGCTACGAGCAGGTCGAGTCCGATTACGGCTCGCCCGCCGGCGAGCAAGCGATGAGACGGGCGATCGCGCTTCGGATCGCCGCGCGCCTTTCGAACCGATAGGCCGCTCATCGGCGTCCAACCTCGACCTGGACGCCGGGCCTTGGCGATTCTCACCAAAGCCTCACTCTTTGCTCATGACGCTCACCCGCCGCCCGGGCCACAGCCGGCCCGGCGCAAGGCAATGGGAGCGACGAAGATGGCGGCAGGTGCATTGGACCGAACCAAGGCTCTGGGAAGGGTGGGCCTTCTCGGCGGGATTGCGGCGCTGATGATCGTGCCGGTCGTCGTCCTGAGGGCGATCCATGGCTATGAATGGGATCCCGGCGATGCCGTCTTTCTTCTCATTCTTGTCTCCGGGATCGGGCTTGCCCTGGAAGTCGCGGCTCGGGTGCCGGACCGGATCGCCTATGGCGCCGGACTCGGGCTCGCCATCCTCGCCGGGCTGCTTCAGATCTGGGTCAATCTCGCGGTCGGGATCATTGGCTCCGAGGACGATCCCATCAACCTGATCTACGCCGTTGTCATCGCGGTGGCCGTGGCTGGAGCAGCAATTGCCGGATTTCGTTCCGCGGGCATGGCGAAGGCGATGCTCGCCGCCGCCATCGCCCAGGCCGCAACCTTCGTCGTCGCGCTGGGCGCCGGTTTCGGCTTCACCGGTCCGATCACGATCTTCTTCGTCAGCCTGTGGCTGATCAGCGCCGGCTTGTTCCGGCGGGCGGCTGGCGATCGGGACATTGCTCTAGATCGGCCGACCACCTAGACGGCAGAAGCAAGGGGAGGGACGATGCGGTCGAACAAGTGGCTCATCGCCGCCGGCCTCCTCGACGTGGCTGCGGCCCTTCTTCATGTCGCCATCACCTTCGGCGGGCCCGACTGGTACCGGTTCTTTGGTGCCGGCGAGGCCATGGCCCAGGCGGCGCAAAGCGGTTCCGTCCGGCCGACGCTGATCACGATCGCCATCGCCTCCGTCCTCGCCACCTGGGCGGCCTATGCCTTCTCCGGGGCCGGCCTGATCCTTCGGCTGCCATGGCTTCGGACCGGGCTGGTCGCGATCAGCGCGATCTATCTGGCGCGCGGCCTGGTGGTGGTGCCGATCCTGCTGTTGCGGCCCGAATTGATAGACCCGTTCCTGCTGTGGAGCTCGGCGATCGTCCTCGTCTTCGGCCTTGCCCACGCGATCGGCACATGGAGCGCCTGGAATGGCCTTCGTCCCGCCGCCGGCAGCCAGCGGCTTCGGAGTCCACGGGAAGAAGGATCAGCGGTCTAGCGCGAGTTTGCCGGGCGTGAGCCCGGCGCGCTCAGGATTCCCCGCCGAAGCTTCGCTGGGCGACGATGATCGCACCGACGATTCCGGCGGCGAAGAGCAGGCCTTCCAGTCCGCCGGTGACGATCTGGCTGATCGGGCCGAAGCCGTTCTCGCCGAACAGAGCGCCGATCTGATCGAGCCGGAGCCGGGATCCGGGGAAGGCGCGGGCGAGCAGATCGAGGCTTCCGCCCAT
>CBIGXQ010000057.1:0-13746 GCA_966193865.1 uncultured Sphingosinicella sp.
TGGCGCGGACGCCCGATCTCCGCGCCGGCTGGACAGGCGACCCGCCCGACCAGCGACCGTGCCCGCGAAGGGCTGTTCTCGATGCTTGCCAGCCGGATCGGAAGCTTCGAGGGACTTCGCGTCGCGGACCTGTTCGCCGGCTCCGGCGCGCTCGGCCTGGAGGCGCTTTCGCGCGGCGCGGCGCACTGCACCTTCATCGAGAAGGACCGCGGCGCACTCGCCAGCCTCAAGACCAATGTCGAACGGCTCGGCGCCGGCGAGCATTCGGAAATTCGGGGCCAAACGGTCGAACATGGCTCGTCTCCTTCCGAGCCCTTCGATCTCGTCCTGATGGATCCGCCTTACGCTACGGACCTGGCGCAGGCGGCGCTCGATCGCCTGGCCTCCGGCAAGTGGCTCGCGCCCGGCGCCTGGATCAGCGTCGAACTGTCCGGACAGGTGCTGGAGCTGCCGGCAGGGCTTCGCGAGGAAGCCGAACGTCGATTTGGCAAGGCGAGGATCATTTTGATCCGAAACAGCGGCTAAGCGTTGAGTCCCTCGCCCTTGTTCCCTAATCGTTCGCTGTGACCGACGCCGTACCCACGCCAGCCCAGGAACCCGGCTACCTCTCCGGCCTCAATCCGCCGCAGCGGCAGGCGGTTCTGACCACCGAAGGCCCAGTGCTCGTGCTTGCGGGGGCCGGGACGGGCAAGACGGCGGCGCTGACCGCCCGGCTCGCGCATCTGATCGCCACCCGGCGCGCCTGGCCGTCCGAAATCCTTGCCGTCACCTTCACCAACAAGGCGGCGCGAGAGATGCGCGAACGGGTCGGCCGAATCGTCGGACCGGCGGTCGAAGGCATGCCTTGGCTTGGCACCTTCCACTCGATCGGGGCGAAGATGCTCCGCCGCCACGCCGAGCTGGTCGGTCTCAAGAGCAATTTCACGATCCTCGACACGGACGACCAGCTGCGTCTGCTCAAGCAGCTCATCCTCGCTTCCGATATCGACGAGAAACGCTGGCCGGCACGGCTTCTCGCCAGTCTCATCGACCGCTGGAAGAACAAGGGATGGACTCCCGAGCAGGTCGATCCCGGCGAGTCGGAGGAATATGCCAATGGCCGCGGGGCACGGCTGTACCGCGAATATCAGGAGCGGCTGAAGACCCTCAACGCCTGCGACTTCGGCGATCTCCTCCTTCACATGCTGGTGATCCTGAAGACCCGGCGCGATGTTCTCGAACATTATCAGCAGCGCTACCGCTACATCCTCGTCGACGAATATCAGGACACCAATCAGGCCCAGTATCTCTGGCTCAGGCTGCTCGCCCAGAGCCACAAGAATATCTGCTGCGTCGGCGACGACGATCAATCCATCTATTCCTGGCGCGGCGCGGAAGTGACCAACATCCTGCGCTTCGAAAAGGATTTTCCGGGCGCGACGATCATCCGGCTCGAACAGAATTACCGGTCGACCCCCCATATCCTCGGCGCGGCTTCCGGACTGATCGCTCAGAATAGCGGCCGCCTCGGCAAGACCTTGTGGACCGAGCATGACGAGGGCGACAAGCTTCAGGTGATCGGCGTCTGGGACGGGCCCGAGGAAGCTCGGCGCGTCGGCGAGGAGCTGGAGTCGATCCAGCGCCGCGGCGGACGCCTGGACCGCTGCGCCATCCTGGTGAGAGCCCAGTTCCAGACCCGCGAGTTCGAGGATCGGTTCATTTCGATCGGCCTTCCCTATCGGATCGTCGGCGGTTTCCGCTTTTACGAGCGGGCCGAGATCAGGGACGCGCTCGCTTATCTGCGGGTGATCTTCTCGCCCGACGACGCTCTCGCGCTTGAGCGGATCATCAATACGCCCAAGCGCGGTCTCGGCGACAAGGCGGTGGCGAGGATTCACAGCTTCGCCCGAGACTCCGGACTCTCCTTGTTCGGCGCCGCCGCTCAGATCCTCGACAGTGACGAGCTGACTCCGCAGGCGCGTCGCTCGCTTGGCAACCTGGTCGGCGATTTCGCCCGCTGGCGCGGCCGTCTCGACGAACTGCCCCATGCCGAGCTGGCCCGGCTGGTGCTCGATGAATCCGGCTATACGGCGATGCTTCAGGCCGACCGTTCGGCGGAGAGCGCCGGAAGACTGGAAAATCTCGCGGAGCTGACCCGGGCGATGGAGGAATATGACACGCTCGGCTCCTTCCTCGAACATGTCAGCCTCGTCATGGACAATGATTCCGCCGACGAAGCGGACAAGGTCACGATCATGACCATCCACGCCGCCAAGGGGCTCGAATTCGACACGGTCTTCCTCGCCGGCTGGGAGGAAGGCGTCTTTCCGTCTCAGCGTTCGCTCGACGAAGGCGGGCTCGCGAGCCTCGAGGAAGAACGGCGCCTCGCTTACGTCGCGATCACAAGGGCGCGTCGCAAGTGCTTCATTTTCCACGCCGCCAATCGGAGAATCTACGGGCAGTGGACCTCGTCCATCCCGTCGCGCTTCGTCGCGGAATTGCCGACGGCCCATGTCGAGCAGGAAACGACGATGAGCGGCGGCGAATCCCTGTGGCGGGCCAATTGGTCGGAGCGTGCGGATCCCTTCGCTGACATCGCCCGGGGCACGGGCCGAGGCCCCGGCTGGCAGCGGGCGGCGAGCAGCGGCGCCTTCGATCGCGCTCCGACCCGGGTGATCGAGGCCAGAGCCAGCGCAGTCAGCCTGGGCAATCCGGGCCGAAGCGACATCGAGGTCGGGCAACGGGTCTTCCATTCCAAGTTCGGCTATGGCGAGGTTGCCGAGATCGAAGGCAACAAGCTGGAGATCGACTTCGAGCATTCGGGCCGAAAGCGGGTTCTCGACAGCTTCGTCAGCCTGGCATGATCGCGCTGGGCCGGCGCCGCCGGTAACAAGCCCCGGTTTGGCCGTCTCGACAGTCCCCGGAACCATGCTAACCCTTGAGGCGATGGACCAGTCTGGCCTTGAAAAGCTCGCCCGAAGCGGTGTCGAGGCACTTCGCCGCGGTGACCCGCGCGAAGCCCTCAGCCAGTTCCAGGAGATGATCAGGCGGGGCGGAAACCCGCCTTGGCTCGCGGTCGCGCGCGCCTGCAATCTGCTCGAGGACGTCGCCGGGGAGGAAAATGCGCTCCAGCGTCAGCTCGACCAGGACAAGCGCGATCTTCCCGCGCTCCTTGCGATGGGCGAGCTGAAAACCCGGCAAGGCGACAGCCGGGCGGCCGTCTCCTTCTTCAGGGCCGCACTGAACCGTGCGGCGATCGGCCAGCCGGCGCCGCAGCTCATGCCGCTGCTCGGCCGCGCCAGGGCTTTCGTCGAGGAAGCCAGCCACCGCTACGAGTCCCATCTCGGCGAACAGCTCCACGCCGCGGGGATCGGCGGCGCGACGGCTTCGCCCAGGATGCGCCGGGCGCTCGACCTTCTGCTCGGAAAGACCAAGCTCTACCTCCAGCAGCCGAACATGTTCTATTTCCCCGAACTGCCACAGAGACAGTTTTACGAGCGCGAGGAGTTCGACTGGATTGCCGGAGTCGAAGCGGAAATACCGGCGATGGTCGAGGAATTGGCCGCCGTCCTCGCCACCGATGAAGACTTCGATCCCTACATCAAGCGCACGCCGGGACGGCCTTTGCCGAACAATGCCCTTCTCAACGATCCCAGCTGGGGCGCTTTCTATCTCTGGCAGTCAGGAGCGCCCGTGGAAGGCCAGGCGGAGCGCTGTCCGCGGACGATGGCGGTGCTTGCCCAGACGCCGATGCCGGTGATCGCCGGACGATCGCCACAGGCGCTCTATTCGCTGCTGAAGCCGGGGACCCACATCCAGCCTCATCACGGCATGCTCAACACGAGGCTGATCTGCCACGTCCCGCTGGTCGTTCCGCCGAACTGCGGGTTGCGCGTCGGGAGCGAGACCCGAAGCTGGAAAGAAAGCGAGCTGCTGATATTCGACGACAGCTTCGAGCATGAAGCGTGGAACCGCTCCGACAGCAACCGGATCGTCCTCATCTTCGAGATCTGGCGACCCGAAATCAGCCCAGACGAGCGCGCGGAGCTGACCGCCTTGTTCGAGGCGATCGATCTCTTCCCGGGCAGCGAGGATCCGAACTGACCTCGGCTGCGGGTGGGCCCAAATTCATCCCTGCCGTCGGTCGACCTTAGCAGGAATCCGCGCGTCGGCCGGTGCGTTCAGGCGGATTTTTTCAATCCGCGCGGCGGCGGCGCCAGAATATCGCTTCCATGAGCCTGCTGTTGCCGGGCGTCCGCACCGCCCCTAAGTGCCACGCCATGACCGCCGGATCGCCATTCTCTATTACGGATTTCCGTTATTACTGGGTGGCCCGGCTCGCTTCGACCGTCGCCCAGATGAGCATGGTCATCGTCATCGGCTGGCAGGTCTACGACATTGCCCGCGAGACGATGGGCATCAAATCCGCCGCCCTTCAGCTCGGGCTGATCGGCCTGGTCCAGTTCGTGCCCCTCTTCGCATTGACCCTGATCACGGGCTGGACGGCGGACCGGCTCGACCGGCGAGTCGTCGCCCGGGCCACGATCGCGCTCGAGATATTGTGTGCCATCATCCTCGGCTGGACGTCGTGGCAGGGAACGATCACCCTGCCGATCCTGTTCGCGGTGGCAGCTCTCCTGGGCGTCGCCCGTGCCTTCGCCGGACCGGCGCTTCAGGCGCTCGCGCCGAACCTGGTCCCGCGCGAGATCCTGCCCAAGGCGATCGCGATGAGCTCGATCGCCTGGCAATCCGGAGCGATCGCCGGACCCGCCGTCGGCGGCTATCTCTACGCCGCGGCGCCCCACCTGCCCTACGCCGTCGCCGCCGGACTCTTTTCCCTGTCGCTCCTCTGCATGTTCCTGATCGGCCCGAAGCCGCGAAGCGCGATGGAGGGATCGAGGAATCCGTGGCGGCAAATGGTCGATGGACTTCGCTACGTCCGCCACAACCGGCTGGTCCTGGGCGCGATCTCGCTTGACCTCTTTGCCGTATTGCTCGGCGGCGCGACGGCGATGTTGCCGATCTTCGCGCGCGACATTCTGGAAACCGGCCCTACCGGTCTCGGCCACCTCCGCGCCGCACCGGCGGTCGGCGCCACCCTCACCGCCATCTGGTTCTCCGTCCGGCCGTTGAAGCGCAATGTCGGGTCGCGGATGCTCGCGGCGGTGGCCGTGTTCGGAGCGGCGACGGTGGTGTTCGGGCTGTCGAGGTCGATGGCCTTGTCGCTGTTCTGCCTCGCCCTGCTCGGCGCAGCCGACATGTTTTCGGTCTATGTGCGTCAATCGTTGATCCAGCTCCACACGCCCGATTCGATGCGCGGAAGGGTCGGTGCCGTCTCCTCGCTGTTCATTTCCGCCTCCAACGAGCTTGGTGAGGCCGAAAGCGGATTCCTTGCGGCCTTGGTCGGCCCGGTGGCGGCTGTCGTGGCCGGGGGATTCGCCGCTATCGGCGTTACCCTGTTATGGGCAGCCTGGTTTCCCGAGCTTCGAAGAGCGAAGAGCTTCGAGGCGGTGGAAGAAGGCAAGGCGCCGGCATGAAGGCTTCAATCCGACTCGGGAGCACCGGTCCAGGCCACCAGCGACCAGCGGGTGCCTCGCTTCACTTCGGTGACGTGATGAAGGGCACGGGACGGAAAGAGGTGGACGCTTCCCCGGGGCAGCGACCGCGGCCCGCCGATCAGATCGGGGACGATCTCGAGGAGGCCGCCTTCATAGTCTTCGGGCGCCGAAAGCTCGACGGAAAGCGAAATCCGCCTTTGCTCGTGCCGGTCGAGACCGGCGTCGCTATGCCAGCGGATGAAATGGCCGCCGACGTCGTAGCGGAGTATCTGGATCATATCCCTGACCGGACCGACCGGCAGGCCGAACGGCCCGGCGGCTTTGGCGAAGAGGCCGTCAAGCCGCGCGAACAGCCATTCGCTGCGCTCGTCGCGGCCGAGCAGAGACAAGCCGGAGTTACGCGAATCGCGATCGACTCCATAAGCCTCGTGGGTCCAGACCGAAGCCGCTTCCGGCGCCGCCGACGCGAAGGCGAGGATCGAATCGCATTCCTCGCCGGTGAAGGCCCCAGGGCAGCACAAATAGGTTCGCGACATCGGTCCCAGCCTAGTCACTTTTCCGCGCATTTGTACCCGCCCGCCACCAAGGAGACCCTGTCATGAAAGTCGCCAATGTCCTGGAGACGATCGGAAGGACGCCACATATCCGGATCAACCGCCTGTTCGGCGATGCCGAAGTCTGGATCAAATCGGAGCGCGCCAATCCCGGCGCGTCGATCAAGGATCGGATCGCTCTCGCGATGGTCGAGGATGCCGAGCGAAGCGGCAAGCTGAAGCCCGGCGGCACCATCGTCGAGCCGACCAGCGGCAATACCGGAATCGGCCTCGCCATGGTCGCGGCGGTCAAGGGTTATCGCCTCGTCCTCGTCATGCCGGAAAGCATGAGCCTCGAACGGCGCCGGCTGATGCTCGCTTACGGCGCCACCTTCGATCTCACTCCGAAGGAGAAAGGGATGAAGGGGGCGATCGCCAGGGCGCAGGAGCTGATCGATCAGACCCCCGGGAGCTGGATGCCGCAACAATTCGAAAATGCCGCCAATGTCGAAGTCCATCGCCGGACCACCGCCCAGGAGATATTGGACGATTTTCGCGACTCCCCGATCGATCTGCTGATCACCGGAGTCGGGACCGGTGGCCACATCACGGCCTGCGCCGAAATTCTGAAGAAGGCGTGGCCGGGGCTTCAGGTCCTCGCCGTGGAGCCGACCCTGTCGCCGGTCCTGTCCGGCGGCGAGCCCGGCCCGCATTCGATCCAGGGAATCGGCGCCGGTTTCATCCCCGCGATCATGGACACCGACCTGCTCGACGGCGTGATCCAGGTCGATCCCGGCGATGCCAAGGACATGGCCCGGCGCTCGGCCAGCGAGGAAGGGCTGCTGGTCGGGATAAGCTCGGGCGCGACCCTGGCCGCCATTCACCAGAAGCTGCAGGAAGTGGGACCGGGCAAGCGGATCCTCGGGTTCAATTACGATACTGGCGAACGCTATCTGTCGGTTCCGGACTTCCTTCCGGAATGACGTCGCCACGGGTCGCGATCCTCACTCCGGATCCGGCCGACCGGGATTATCATTCGCGCTGGCGAAGCGTGCTCGATCGCCTGTCAGCGACCTTGCGCTCTGCGGGGATCGAGGTCGAAGGCCGAAGCTGGGCGCGATCGGACGATCTCGACCGGTTCGATCTGGTTCTGCCGCTGCTGGTCTGGGGCTATCATCGCGCCGGCTCGGCCTGGCACTCGGCCGTGACTCGATGGGAGAGGGATGGCGTTCGACTGCTCAATCCGCCGAGCGTCCTTCGCTGGAATGCCGACAAGCTCTATCTGGAGCGTCTCGCCAGGCGTGGCGCCCCGGTCGCCCCGGCCCTGTTCGTGGAGCGTCTCGACACGGGGGTGATGGAAGAGGCGGCGCGAAGCTTCGCAAGCGATCAGCTGATCGCCAAGCCGCAGGTTTCGGCCTCCGCCTGGCAAACGATCCGCTGGTCGCCGGGCGCCACTCTCAATGGCGGACCGACCGGAGCGGCGATCATCCAGCCCTTCCTTCCCGCGATCGAGACCGAGGGGGAGCGTTCGCTCATCTACATCGGCGGCACCTTCAGCCACGCCATCCGCAAGCGGCCGCAACCTGGGGATTTCCGGGTTCAGCCCGAATATGACGGGATCATCAGCGCCCATCCCCCTGCGGCCGACGAGCTGGCCGCCGCCGGGGCGATCCTGTCGAAGGTGGAAGAGGAGCTTCTTTATGCCCGGGTCGATCTCCTCCGCGATCGGAGCGGCTCGCCGGTCCTGATGGAGCTCGAGCTGGTCGAGCCGGACCTTTATCTCGAGCACGATCCGGCGGGCGGCGCCGCCTTCGCCGAAGCGATAGCGCGCGCCGCCGCGCGATGATCCTCAGGGCTTAGCGGATCGTCGCCATTTCGTAGAGGAAGTCGACATAGCCCATCGTTGCCTCCTTGAATCCGGCGACTCGGGAATCGCGGCTTTCGATGATCATATATTCGTCCGGCGCATGGGCGCCGCCGCCATGGCCGAGGCCGAACTGGCCTGCCGGCTTGCGCAACGGCGCGCCGGTGAAGACGAATCCCGGCCACGACCCCGCGTTTCGCGGGAAGAGCGAGTAAGGGATCTCGTTTCGGGTATAGAGCGCCTGCTGGGCCCGGATGATCCGGCTGTCTTCGGCCGTCTCGGTGGGGTCGTAGCCGCCGCTCATGTTGACCTCTATATCGCCGAAGCCGTTGCGCTCGAGATGGCGGCGGAGCTTGGCCATGCAATCCTCGACCGTCATGTTGGGAAC
This sequence comes from uncultured Sphingosinicella sp., assembly GCA_966193865.1. GTDB lineage: Bacteria > Pseudomonadota > Alphaproteobacteria > Sphingomonadales > Sphingomonadaceae > Allosphingosinicella. The sequence continues at coordinate 8,323 of CBIGXQ010000057.1, forward strand.
GAGACGAAGATCGAGCTTGGCGACTCCCCGGGCGGGTAGCACGGTCTTTCCGCCGGGCCCGGTATAGCCGGCCACCAGGCCCTCGATATTGACGGTCGGCTGGGAAGCGAGCCGTTCCAGCGACTCGCGCCACGCCAGGTCGTCGATCCAGCGCTGCACTCCGAGAGCGCGCTTCGCCTCCTCCTCGCTCCGGGTCCGTGCCGCCTCGGCGATCAGGGCGCGCTCGCGCTCGGTCAGCGGCCGGACATGCTCGAACCAGCCTTCGATCGCCGGCGTGTTGCCGTGATCGGTGGTCAGGGTCTTGAGCGCCTCGACGAGATGCCAGACGGGGCTGTCGATCTGCGCCTTGAGGCTGGAATGGACGTCGCGCGCCGGTCCCCTTCCCCACCTTTCGCCGGTCGAGACCAGCTCGAGCTCGATGATGCCCTTGGCGCCCAGGGCGATATTGGCGTTGCCGTTCGTCGCCTGGCCGTTGGCGGGGATGAAGACGCCGTCGGCCCGCTCGAAGGCGGCCCGCACTTCGGGATCGCGGAAGACGTTGATGAAGTTCGGCGACCCGATCTCCTCCTCGCCCTCGGCGAGCAGGACGAGATTGACCGGGAGCCGCCGGCCTGAAGCTCTGAAGGCGTGGAGGGCGGCGAGCAGGGCCGCTTCCGGGCCCTTCTGATTCGTCGCGCCGCGCCCACGGAGCGCGCGGCCGAGCGAATGATCGAACATCTGGCCTTCGAGGGGCGGCGATGCCCATTCGGCCGGGTCGTACTGCTTCACGTCGTACATGAAATAGAGTCCGACCGTTCGTTCCGCGCCGGCATCCAGCACCCCGAAGACGGCGGGGATCCCGCCGGTCGGCACTTTTCGAACGGCGGTGAAACCTGCTTCGGTCGCGAGCCGGGCCATGTGATCCGCGCCCTGTTCGATGTTGAGCCGTTCGGCAGCGATGGTGGGCAAGGCGATCCATTGCCGAAGCCGGCTTACGCTCTCGTCGAAGCCGGCATCGACCGCCCGACTGATCGCCTCGCGATCGCTGTCGCGCCGGGACTGGGCCAGGCTCGCGCCCGGTGCGAGCAAGGCGGCGCTCGCTGCCGCGGCCTTGAGCATTGTCCTTCGGTCGGCGGAAAAGCTGTCGTCGGTCATGAAGTCCCCCTGTGCGGCTGGAATGCGCCTTCACTTAAACAGCGGCCCTCCTTCCCCGTCCAGAGGAACCGGCAGGCGTCGCGATGCGTTCGGGGGCGAAACAATCTTCAGGAGCGAAAAGATGGACGACAGGGAACGGGTCGAGGTTGAGCCGGAACGGCGAGTCGAACGGGAAACCACCGTCATCAACACCGGCGAAAGCCGCGGCGGCGGCGGCGGCCTCATCGCGGCGATAGTCCTCCTTCTGGTCGTCGTCGTTCTTCTGTTCCTCTTCTTCGGCGGCTATTTCGAGCGCGCCGCCGACGAGGTCGGAGTCAATGTCAATGTCGACGCGCCGGAGGTCACGGTTCCGGACGTCGAGGTGCCCGAGGTCGACATCGACGTGACTCCGCCGAGCGACGACGGCGGAGACGGCGGCGGCAACAGCAATTAGTTTCGGGGCGCCTGGCGCCTGTAGCTGAGCGCCTCGGCGACGTGGATCCGGCCGACGCCCTCGCTTCCGGCCAGGTCCGCGATCGACCGCGCGACCCGCATCACCCGGTGATAGCCGCGGGCTGACAGGCGCATCGTCTCCGCGGCCTGGGCAAGGAGGCGGCGTCCCGGCTCGTCCGGGGTCGCCACCTGGTCGAGCAGTTCGCCATCGGCCTCGGCATTGGTCCGGACGGCGTGCGCCTCATAGCGACGGGTCTGGATGTCGCGCGCCGCGGCAACGCGCTCGGCCACCTGAGCCGATCCCTCGGACGGCGGCGGCAGCACCAGGTCGGCCGCGGCGACCGCCTGCACGTCGACATGAAGGTCGATGCGGTCGAGCAGCGGCCCCGAAACCTTGGCCTGATAATCCGCGGCGCAGCGCGGCGCCCGTGAACAGGCAAGCGAAGGATCGCCGAGATGACCGCAGCGGCAGGGATTCATCGCCGCGATCAGCTGGACCCGGGCGGGAAAGGTGACGTGGGCATTGGCCCTGGCGACCTGGACGGTCCCGGTCTCGAGCGGCTGCCGGAGCGAGTCCAATGCTCCGCGCTGGAACTCCGGAAGCTCGTCAAGGAAGAGGACTCCGAGATGCGCGAGGCTGGCCTCGCCGGGGCGGACCTTGAGGCCGCCGCCGACGAGCGCGGGCATCGACGCGCTGTGATGCGGCGCGCGGTAGGGACGAGTGCGGATCAGCCGGCCTTCCTTGAGCTCTCCGGCGACGCTGGCGATCATCGACACTTCGAGCGCTTCCGACGGCGTCAGCTCAGGCAGGATTCCCGGCAGGCAGGCGGCGAGCAGCGACTTGCCGGCTCCGGGCGGCCCGGTCATCAGCAGGTTGTGACCGCCGGCGGCGGCGATCTCGAGCGCCCGCTTCGCCGTCTCCTGGCCCTTCACCTGGGCGAGATCGGGACCGGTCCCGCGCGGATCGGGTTCGCCCGGCCGCGGCGGCGACAGCACCGCGGTGCCGCGCAGATGGTTCATCAGGGCGATGAGATCGGGCGCCGCGATCACCTCGACGTCGCCAGCCCAGGCCGCTTCCGATCCCTGAGAGGCGGGGCAGATCAGCCCCAGCCCCTGTGACGACGCATGGAGGGCGGCCAGAAGCACGCCGGGTGACGGGGCCACCCGGCCGTCGAGGCTCAACTCCCCGATGGCGAGATAGCCGGCGAGGGTTTCGCGATCGATCGCGCCCATCGCCGCGAGCAGCCCGAGAGCGATCGGAAGGTCGAAATGGGATCCTTCCTTCGGCAGGTCAGCCGGCGACAGGTTGACAGTGATCCGCTTCGGCGGAAGCGACAGGCCGATCGCGGCAAGCGCGGCATGGACGCGCTCACGGCTTTCGTTCACCGCCTTGTCGGGAAGGCCGACGACGAGGAACTTGGGGAGGCCGCTGGCGATCTGCACCTGGACCTCGACCGAGCGCGCCTCGAGCCCCAAAAACGCAACCGTGGCGACATGCGCGACCATCAGGCAACCCCCCGAACCGGCGGGTGTTTTGGAGGCACAGGGGAAATTTGTCGAGCCGCCGGAGGCGTATTGCACATGTCAAACACCGTCACCACATCCGCCTCATGAGCATCCGGCAGAGATGGCTGGCCTGGGGGCGGAACCCGATCGTCAGGAACCTCCTGTTCCTGCTCGGATGCCTGCTCATCATTGTTGCGCCACTGGTCGGGGCGATTCCGGGGCCGGGCGGAGTCATCGTGTTCGCGGCGGGTCTTGGCCTCGTCCTGAAATATAGTGGCTGGGCCAAGCGGCAATATGTCCGCTTCAAGCGAAGCCACCCGAACAAGGGGCGCTGGGCCGACTGGGGCATGCGTCGGCCGAGCGCGAAGCGCCGCGAGGAGCGGCTCAAGCAGGGCTCCGGCGATGATCAGGCTCTGCGCGATTGACTTTGCAACGGCCTTTGCCTATCGGCGCTGGCAACGCGGCGGCCCCCATCGGCCGCCATTTTCTTTCGATCGAATTACGAGGAATGAGCGATGAAGCGCACCTTCCAGCCGAGCAATCTCGTGCGCAAGCGCAGGCACGGCTTCCGCGCCCGGATGGCGACCGTCGGCGGCCGCAAGGTCGTGGCTGCCCGCCGCAGCCGTGGCCGCAAGAAGCTGTCGGCCTAACAACGCCCCCGATCGTCAAGCTCGCCCGCCGCGCGGACTTCCTGGCCGCGAACGGCGGACGGCGCGCGCCCACAGCCGGCTTCATCCTGCTCGTCCGTCCGCGCGACGATGGCGACTCGACCCTTCGTCTCGGCCTCACCGTTTCGAAAAAGGTCGGCAACGCCGTGGTCCGCAACCGGATGAGGAGACGCTTCCGCGAGCTCGCCCGGATCGTTCTGCCCGAAGCCGGAATCGCCGGGGCCGATCTTGTCCTCATCGGTCGAGCGGGCGGGATCGAGAGATCGTTCGCCGAGCTCGAAACCGATTTTCGGCAGGCGTTGCGTAGGGTTGGCAACCGTGCCGATCAACCGGAAACCGGTGGCCCTGGGAAAAGCCAGAGATCGGGCGGCTCTTCCCGATCCGTTCGGAGCTCAGGCTGATGGTCGCCCGACTTCTGATCCTGATCGCACGAGGCTGGCAATTGGGCCCTTCGCGCGTGCTTCCACCAAGCTGCCGCTACACGCCCAGCTGCTCGGCCTATGCAATCACCGCCTTGACCCGCTATGGGGCGCTGCGCGGAAGCTGGCTGGCCGCAAAACGCCTGCTTCGCTGCCACCCCTGGGGGGGATCCGGCGACGACCCGGTACCATGAGGGCCGGCACCAAGAGGGGATTTAGGTGAACGATCACAAGAACATGATCCTGGCGATCGTCCTGTCGGCGATCGTTCTGCTGGGATGGGGCTTCGTCACGGAGACCTATTTCCCAACGGCCAACCCGCCGACGACGAAGATCGAGGACGGCCGCCAGGTTCCCCTGCCCCAGCCCAAGGCCGATCCGGCCGCCGATTCGCCCCAGGCGATGCGCGACCGCAATGTCGTTCTCGCCGAAACCCCGCGGCTTCGGATCGAGACCCCCCGCCTGAGCGGGACGATCAATCTCAGGGGCGCCCGAATCGACGATCTGCTCCTCACCACCCATCGCGAGGGCCTTGATCGGGATTCGCCGCCTGTCCGCCTTTTCTCGCCCGCCGGATCCCCGGGCGCCTATTTCGGCAGCTTCGGCTGGTCGGGCGACGGCCTTGCCGCGCCGGGCTCCGACACGGTCTGGCAGGCGAGCGGCGATCGACTGACGCCCTCGACCCCGGTCACTTTGAGCTGGAACAACGGCCAGGGCCAGATCTTCCAGATCCTGCTGTCGGTGGACGACGGCTACATGTTCACCGCCGAGCAGAGAATCCTCAACCGCGGCGCCGCCCCGGTCCTTGCCCAGCCCTTCGCCCTCGTCAGCCGGGCCGGACCCTCGCCGGATCCGGACAGCTGGACGATGCACGTCGGGCCGGTCGGCGTGTTCGACGGCGCCGCCGAATATGGCTCGAACTGGGAGGACGTGACCGAGGCCGGAGTCCAGACGTTCGACAGCACCGGCGGATGGCTCGGTTTCAGCGACAAATATTGGCTCGCCGCGGTCATTCCCGACCAGGGCCGGGCGATCGACGCCGCCTTTCGACACAACCGGGCCACGAACAGCTTCCAGGCCGACTTCACCGTCGCGCCCGCCATCGTCCAGCCGGGCCGCGGCCTCCGCACCACCGCCCGCCTGTTCGCGGGCGCGAAGGAGGTCCAGCTGCTCGAACATTATACCGACGATCTCGGAATCGCTCGCCTCGACAAGGCGATCGACTGGGGCTGGTTCGAATGGTTCATGAAGCCGATCTTCTCGCT
>CBIGXQ010000058.1:0-13603 GCA_966193865.1 uncultured Sphingosinicella sp.
GCCGAAAGGCACGGTAATCCTCGACCCTCAACCATTCCGAAGGGGGACGGAATGACCGCAGCCACCGGCGCCGGACCACGAATCCTTAGCCTCGACATCGTCCGCGGAGTCGCGGTGATGGGCATATTGGCGATGAACATCGTCGGCTTCGCCATGCCCTTCCAGGCCTATATGAACCCGGCCGCCTATGGCGAGATGGGATCGGGCGACCTCGCTTCGTGGGCGTTCAGCTTCATCCTCGTCGACGGCAAGATGCGCGGCCTCTTTTCCTTCCTGTTCGGGGCCAGCATGCTGCTCGTCATCGAACGGGCGGAAGCGAGCGGGAAGGATCCGCGGTCGGTCCATTACCGGCGGATGCTGTGGCTGCTCGTCTTCGGCCTTTGCCATTTCTACTTCATCTGGTTCGGCGACATCCTCGCCGGCTACGCGCTCGTCGGGATGATCGCCTTCCTCTTCCGGCGGCTCAGCCCCCGGTCGCTCCTGCGCTGGGGAATCGGGCTGGTGATCGTCCAGCTTGCCGTCTTCTCGTCGATGGCGGCCGGGACTTTCATGCTCGCCGCGAACATGGCCTCGCCAACGCCCGATCCGCAGCTCGTGGCGGAGTGGCAGGAGCTTCAGCATTTTCTCGGGCCGCTTTCCGGCCAGCCGCTGACCGACAAGCTCGCCTTGTTCCAGGGGCCCTGGTCGGGCCTCACCGAGGACCGGCTCGACCGCTGGTTCGAGCCCTTTGCCGGCCTTCTCTATTTCGGCTGGGAGACCCTCGCCTACATGCTGTTCGGAATGGCCGCCCTGAAGACCGGCCTTCTCACCGGCCAGTGGGCGTCGGAGACCTATCGGCGGATCGCCCTGATCGGCCTTGCCATCACCATTCCGGTCTACGCACTTCTCGCCTGGATCCTGGCCTCGGACGGCTTCTCGGTGCCGATGGTGATGGCCGTGTCGATGGCGGCGACGGTTCCGTTCCGGCCGGTGATGGTCATCGCTTATGCCGCCCTGATCATCCTCCTGACCCGGAACGGCGGGGTCCTGATCGATCGGATCGCGGCGGCGGGCCGGGCCGCCTTCACCAACTATCTCGGCACCAGCCTGATCATGACGACTTTCTTCTACGGCTATGGCCTCGGCCTTTACGGCGCGTTCGGCCGGCTCGAGCTGTGGATCGTCGTCTTGGCGATGTGGGCGGTGATGCTGCTCTGGTCGAAGCCGTGGCTCGATCGCTTCCGCTACGGCCCCTTCGAATGGCTCTGGCGGTCGCTGGCGCGGGGCCGGGTGGAGCCGATGCGAAGACCGGCCGTGGCCGGGCTCGCCTGAACGAAGCGCGCAGCGGGACGAGGGCGTGCGCGGCTCAAGCCATCGGCGGAATCGGAAATGGCTGTGCCGGCTCCGCCGACGCCTCGGGCCCGGTATATTCGGCCGCTCCCGACGGGCGAATGACGATCTGCTCCCGCGGCAGCCGAAGCTCGCAGCATAAACCCTCGGGTCGCAGCTCGACGCTCGCCTCGCTTTGGGCGGTCGAGCCGAGCGCCCGATGGATCATCTTCAGCCCAAAGCCCTCTCGCTCGGGTGGCCGCACAGGGGGCCCGCCGCTCTCCAGCCAGCGGAAGAAGAAGGCCTGGCCGCCTTTCTCTTCGAAACCCCAGCTCACCTCCACTTGCCCGACCTCGTTGCTGAGCGCTCCATATTTGACGGCGTTGGTGCAAAGCTCGTGAAGGGTCAGCGCAAGCGCCAAGGCCGGCTGGGGCGGCAGGCCGGCGTCGGGTCCTTGGATGATGAACCGGCGCCCTTCGGCTCCGAAGGGGTCGACGACGCAATGGTGAACCAGGTCTCTGACCTCGACACCGGGCTGCGGCCGGGTCAGCAGGTCCTGGGTCCTGGCGAGCGCAACCAGCCTCTTCTCGAAATCGGCGAAGCGGTCCGCGGGGACATGCGGACGCAGGGTGCTCGACGCGATCGACTGGACCACGGCGAGAACGTTCTTGACCCGATGCGACAGCTCTCGAACCAGCAAGGCCGACTGGGATCGGGCGCGGTCGCGCTCGATCGCGAGCGCCGCCGTCCGAACCAGAAGGCCGACCACCTCCCGCTCATTGGCCGACGGGTCACGCTTCTCGTGATGGTAGAGGGCGAAGGTGCCGAGCACCTCGCCGGTCTTGGCGAGGATGGGCGTGGACCAGCAAGCTTCGAGCCCGGCCCCCGCGGCGACTTGTCGATAGTCGACCCAGAGCGGATCGGTCTGGATGTCCGAGACGTAGACCGGCTGACGCCTCCACGCGGCGGTGCCGCATGATCCGGCGCACGGCCCGATCTCGCTGCCATCTATCGCCTCGATATAGGCCGTCGGAAGGCTCGGCGCAGCGCCGTGGCGAAGGCGATGGCCGTCCTCGATCAACAGCACCGAGGCGAGCATGCCGTCCCGTGAGATCGCCTCGATCTTTCGCGCCATCTGCTCGAGCGTCTCGGGGAGCGGCCGGTCCTGAGCGATCATGTCGAGCACCTCGCGCTCGACGGTGACGAGGCTGATGTGCCGCTGAAGCGTTTCCCCCTGCGCCTCCAGCCTGGCGACCAGCCTTCGGTAATGATCGCCGATCGCGACGAGCGCGGCCGAGACCAATGCGTAGAAGAGGATGGCGTCCAAACTGAAGGCGTCCGGCACGAACCTCTCGAGGGTCGCCCAGGCCAGTGCGAGGCCGAGCGAGGCGGCAAAGGCGCCGGCGAGGCGGCCGGCCCAGATGCTCGTCACCAGGGTTGCGAGAAAGAAGTTCGGCCAGGCCGGAATCTGCCAGTCGGCCGAATGCGCGAGAAGCCGAAGGAGAAGCGCCGTGCCGACGGCGGCGGCCGTGATGGCGAAGGCCGTAAGCGAGAATGGCCCCACCTGAGACGGGGTGGGCAGCCAGGTTGGCCTGGACAATCTTACTCTCCTGGCAAGGTGCGCGCCGTACCGAGGCAGTCTCTTGGCCCCAATGATGGCCTATCGAGCGCGGCTTGGCGAGTCCGGCCTGCTTTTGCCACAGAGCGGGCACCTGTCACGGCGGGCTCCACGGACGGCAGGGACTCCATTCCTGGATCCGCGCAAGGACGTGATTCGAGCCTGGCCGGCCCGGTCCTAGATCCGGCCGAATTCCTGGTTGCTCGGCTTTCGGCCGAAGCCCTGGCGGCGCGCCACCAGCGGATTTGTCTCCGCTTCGAGGCGGCTGATCGTCTCGGCATAGATCGGCCTGAGCTTGGCGACCTGAGGAAGGACGTGATCGGGGAAAAGGCCCGATTCGACCGCCCGGCGGCCTGCAAACTCGATCTCCTCGGCAAGGGCGCCGAGCGGCTCGGCGCCGAACTGCCGGGCCTCGGATTTCATCGTGTGGGCCGGAATGACCAAAGCGGCGGCATCGCGGCGATGCATCGCCTCCTCGATCTTCGCGACCGCCTTCTCGCCATCCTCGCGGAAATAGCCGAGAATCCGCACGAAGCTCGCGCCGAGCTCGGTGCGCATCTGCGAGAAAACGGTCCAGTCCACCAGTTCGCCGGACGAATCGTCCAAAGCCTCAATCCCTCTGCTCATATTCCCCCTGATCTACGCTCGGCGAGTAAACAGGGCGTTGACGAGAACCCACGTTATGTCGCGGGGAATGCTCAACTCGAACTCCGATCGAACGGGTTCCGGGAGGAGCGGGCGGTGAGCCTTACCGGGACGGCGCCGAAGCCGAGATCGCGGCGGATCCCGTTGACGAGATAGCGGCGGTAGCTTTCCGGGAGCTCGTCGGTCCGGTTGCCGAACAGGACGAAGGTCGGCGGCCGGCTCGCGACCTGGGTGATATAGCGAAGCTTGATCCTCTTGCCGCCGGCGGCGGGCGGCGGGTTCTTTTCCACCGCCTCCTCGAACCAGCGGTTCAGTTCGCCGGTGCCGACCCGGCGCGACCAGGCCTCGCGGATCTCGAACGCCGCCTTCAACAGGGTGTCGATGCCCTTGCCGGTCTTGCCCGACACGGTCAGCAGCGGAATGCCGCGCGCCTGGGCAAGCCCTTCGTCCAGCGCCGCCTTGACCCCGTTGAACAGGGCGCTGGCATTTTCGGCGACGTCCCACTTGTTGATCGCGACGATCAGCGCCCGGCCTTCCTGAAGGACATTGTCGGCGATCCGCAGGTCCTGGGCCTCGAGGCCGCGGGTCCCGTCGAGGAGCAGGACGACGACCTCGGCGAAATCGACCGCCCGTCGGGCGTCGGCGACGGACAGCTTCTCGAGCTTGTCCTCGACCTTGGCCTTCTTGCGCATGCCCGCCGTGTCGATCAGCCGAACCGGCCGGACCTCGCCGTCGGGCGATCGCCATTCCCAGTCGACCGCGATCGAATCGCGGGTAATCCCCGCTTCCGGGCCGGTGATGAGCCGCTCCTGGTCGAGGATGCGGTTGATCAGGGTCGATTTGCCGGCATTGGGACGGCCGACGATCGCCAGCTTCAGCGGCCCTTCCTGCTCGTCCTCCTCCTCGCCGTCAGACGTCTCGTCGCGTTCGACATGGGGACGAAGATGCTCGAACAGGTCGACGACGCCCTCGCCATGCTCGGCGCTCATCGCGATCGGCTCGCCGAGGCCGAGCGAATAGGCCTCCAGGATGCCGGTCTCGCCCGATTTGCCTTCCGCCTTGTTGGCGGCGAGGATGATCGGCGTGGTCTCCGATCGGAGCCAGCGGGCAATCTCCTCGTCGAGCGGAGTCACCCCGGCGCGGGAATCGATGAGGAACAAGGCGACGTCCGCCTCGCGCACCGCGGCGACGGTCTGGGCGCGCATCCGGCCCGGCAGCGAGGCGGGATCCTCGTCCTCGTAGCCGGCCGTGTCGATCACCCGGAAATCCATGCCGAGAAGGGTCGCCTCCCCCTCCCGCCGGTCGCGGGTGACTCCGGGGCGATCGTCGACGAGCGCGAGCTTCCGCCCGACAAGCCGGTTGAACAGAGTGGACTTGCCGACATTGGGCCGGCCGATGATCGCGACTATGGGCAGCTTCGCCATGGGCTTTTCAAATACCTGTGCCGGGGAAGGGTTCGACCGGCGGACCGGGGGCTGCCTGCCCCCTTACCTCCAGGCGGTCAACCGGCCGGTATCGTCGAGCACATAGAGCGTGTTGTTCGCGACGACGGGCGGAAGCGAGATCGGCGCCCGGGCCGACACCATCGAAACCACGGTCCCGTCGGTCGGCGAGACATGGGCGATATGGCCGCTCGAGCTGGTCAGGACGAGGCGGTTGCCGGCGAGAACCGGGCCGCGCCAGAAGATCGGCCCCTGCTCGTCCTCGGGATCGCGGAAGCCGGGCAGCTGCGAGATCCAGCGGACCCGGCCCGACGCCCTCGACAGAGCAAGAAGCTGGGCGCGGTCGGTGACGACGAACACCCATTCGCCCGCGGCCCAGGGAGTCGAGATGCCGGCGATATTCAGCTCCCAGACCCGCTGGCCGGTGATCAGCTCGACCGCGACCATTCGGCCGCCCTGGCCGACCGCGAACACCCGTCCCTCGTCGATCACCGGATCGGCGTCGATGTCGGAGATCGTGCCGACGATGGTGCTGACACCGGTGCGCGCGAGCGCGTCCTGCCACACGACCTGGCCGTTCTCGTAGCGATAGGCGGTGAGCTCGCCCGACGAATAGCCGGCGACGATCGTGCTCTGCGAGAAAGCGGGCGCAGCGGCGCCGAACACGCCGGCAAGCTCGAACGCGCCGGTCCCGGTCCAGCGAGTCTCGCCATTGGCCGTGTTGAGCGCATAGAGCTGGTTGTCCTGGCTCACCGCATAGACATTCTCGTTGGCGACGGTCGGGGCGCCGCGAAGCGGACCGCCCGGCTTCACCAGCCAGACGAGGGCGCCGGTCGCGGCATCGAGAGCGGCGGCGTCGCCGGCGCCGTTGGTCGCATAGACCCGGCCGCCGTCGAAGCTGACTCCGCCGCCGAACAGCGCCTCGCTCGGGCTATTCTGGCCGCGGACCTGGGTTTCCCAGATGAGGCCGCCATTCTCGGTGCTGAAGGCCCGGACCCGCGCATTGGTGTCGATCGTATAGACCCGGCCGTCGGCGACGACCGGCTCGGCCGCAAGCCGCGCCTTGTTGCTGCTGCCGGAGCCGATGCTGACGCTCCACGCCTGCTGGAGCGCGGTGGGGAGGGCGACATGGCCCATCGAATGGGACGGATTGCCGCCGGGCTGGGGCCAGTTGGCGTTGAGCGCCGGACCGGGGACAGCGACCGGAACGCCGGCCAGGGTCGGATCGACCTCGATCCGCGATTCGGTGGCGAGCACCGGGATCCGCGTGCCGACCGTCGGCGTGTTGCGCCGCTCGGATCCGTTGAAGATCCCGCAACCGCTCAGCAGACCAAGCGCGGTCAGCGCAATAAGGGCACGCTTCATTCAGTCTCTTCCTTCGTTGCGGGCGCGGCCGCCGGCGCGGCAGCGGGCGCCGCGGCTGGAGCGGCCGGCTCCTCGAGTGCATTGAAACCTAAAGAGCCCGCCATCTGAACGGCTCTTGTACGGATCGTCGGCGGCACCGTCTCGTCGCGGCCGATCCGCTGGAACAGCTGCCCTGCGCGCTGCTGCTGGCCCATCTTGAGATAGGCCACGGCGACCAGCTCGCCGGCGCTTCCGAACCAGGGCTGGCCGGGGCGGGCGAGAGCGCCGAGCCGCTGGATCACGACCTGCGGCTGGAGGGCGTCAAATTCGAGAGTGGTCTGGCGGACGAGCGCCGCCTGGCGATAGGGCTCGGCCGCGTCCTCGTCGCCGGCGATCGACTTCAAGGTCGCGACCGCGGCGGCGCGGTTGCCGGACTGGATCTGCATGTTGGCGCGGGTGAACAAGGCGGCGAGCCGATAGCCTTCGCGGTCGCTTTCGGCCAATCGGGCGATCTCCGGCTCCGCCGCCTTGGCGTTGCCCGCCTCAAGGCTCTCGAGCGCGCCGACCAGGGTCTCGCCTTCGGCGGCGGCCTGCTGTTGCTGGCGGTTCTGCCACCAGATCCAGCCGCCGATCGCGCCGAGGAAGAGGACGATGCCGGCGATGATCGCCCAGCCATAGCGGGTCATGAAGCGGTTCATCCGCTCCCTGCGCAGCTCCTCGTCCACTTCCCGAAGGAACACGTCACTGTCGTTCGGCTTGATCGCCAACTCGTCTCTCCAGATTGCGGCCGGGTTCGCCCGGTCGGCTGCCGCCTTGTATCGCCTTGTAATCCGGCGCCTTGCCGACGCCCCCCGCGCTCCTTACCGAGGCGCCGCCGCAAACGGAAGGGCCCTCACTTGCGGCTCTTGTAGATCTGCTCCTCGCTCGGAAAGGCGCGGCTCGACACCTCGACGGCATAGGCCTGGGCGGCGGCCGCGATCTCTCCGGCCAGGTTGCCGAAGCATTTGACGAAGCGGGGCGTGCGCTCGAACAGGCCGAGCATGTCCTCGGTGACGAGGATCTGGCCGTCGCACTGAGCCGAGGCACCGATGCCGATCGTCGGGCAGGCCACCAATCGGGTCGCCTCGACCGCAATCTCCTCCATCACGCCTTCGAGCACGAGAGCGAAGCAGCCCGCCTCCGCGACCGCCTTGGCGTCGGCGATCACCTTGTTCGCCTCGGCCTTGTCGCGGCCGCGGGCGCGATAGCCGCCGAGCGCGTTGACCGCCTGAGGGGTCAGGCCGACATGGCCGATCACCGGTATCCCCCGCTTCGTCAGGAAAGCGACGGTTTCGGCCATCGCCTCGCCCCCTTCCAGCTTGACCGCGGCGGCGCCGGTTTCCTTGAGGATACGGGCGGCGTTGAGGAAGGCCTGATCGGGGCTGGCCTCATAGGAACCGAACGGCATGTCGACGGCGACGAGAGCGTGCCACGATCCGCGGACGACGGCGGCGCCGTGGGCGCACATCATCTCCAGAGTGACCGGGATTGTCGAAGGCAGGCCGTAAATGACCTGGCCCAGGCTGTCGCCGACCAGCAGAAGATCGCAATGGGGATCGAGCAACTGCGCGGTGCGCATCGTGTAGGCGGTGAGGGCGACGATCGGATCGCCCCCCTTGCGCGCCATGATGGCCGGCGCGGTGAGCCGCTTCATCGGCGCCGGAGTCGGCGTCGCCCGGCTCGTTGCCGTGTCGATCGTGAAAGTGGACATGGGCCGTGGTTTAGCCGGAGCGGAGCCCGCCGCCAATGGCAGGTGCGTGCGGCCAGGTCGCGATGAATCAAAAAGCCCTCCCCCTGGCTGGGGGAGGGCTAGAATAGGTGGCGACTCTCAGGCCTGGGTGACGCAGGGGCTGGAGGCGCCGCGGCCGTCGGGGCCCCATTTGCGATAGCCGTTCGAATCGACGTGGAATCGCTTGCCGCTGTAGAAGCCGAGGCCGGCGCGGTAGACGCTTCCGCTGCGGGCGTGGGCGGCGCAGATCCCGCGGATCATCCGGTCGCGGCTGACGTCCGCCGCCACCGGGGTCAAATCGAGAGCGAAGAACTGGCGGTGGGCGCTCTTCGGAGCGCCGGCCGAGCAGGCGTTGAGACGCTCGTTGCGATAGGCGGACAGAGCCTCGACCTTGCCGATCGCCGGCTCGACCTTGTCGCGGACGAACTTCAGGGTGGTGACGATATTGTCCCATTTGTCGGCCGGAGCGACCTCGAACGGCTCGGCGCCGCACTGCCGCCAGGACGAGGAGGTACGCACCAGCTGCCAGACCGGAACGACGCCGTCGACGCCGTCCGCCTCGAGCCGATCCTCGAAGGCGCCGAGGCGGGCGCGATTGGCAGGCGATTTGGCCAGCCAGGCACGGAAATCGTCGGCGCTCTGGCCGGGCGCGAGGCCCGAGCCATGGTCATGCTCGTGGGCGTGAAGGCCGAATTCAGGTTCGGGCGCCGGTGCTCGCGCCGGAGCGGCGGCCGAAGCCGCAGCGATCGCCGTGGCGGCCCGCGCCTGCGGCGCAGGCGCCGGCACGGCCGAAGAGGTCCCGCCGAGGCTTGCGCCCGGAGCGAGGGTGAGCGTGAGCGTCGCCGCGATCGCGGCCAAGCGAAGTTTGTCCAGCATCCCTGTTCCTGTCCTGTGGGTAGCCCCCGAGGGCCCCGATCGCCTGCGGCTGAGCCGCGGCTGTTTCTTATCAAGCGGCGGATTTTGTCCCCGCTATGTGTCTGGATTTATAAGCGAATCAGCCTGAACGGCGGATGAAGACAGGCGATTCGGGTGCCGGTCGAGCTCCGCGAAAGACTCTAATCGGGCTGCGTGGCGGACGGAGTCGATGGACGGTCGACAGCCGGAGCGACGGGCTGGACCAGGACCGGTTGCGGATCGGCAGGGGCGGCGATCCGCGGCGGCGGCGGGGCTTCGGGGTCGCCGCCCCGCTCGAGGACGGCGCAGGGACTTTCATTGCCGTTGGGGCCGGCCGAGCCCCAGCGCCGGAAGCCGCGCGTGTCGATGTGGAAACGGCTGAAACTGTAGAAGCCGAGGCCGACATCGGAGGCCGCGCCGCTCGTCGAGTGCATCGGGCAGAGCCGTTCGAAAAGCTGGCGCCGGCTGAGCGGCTGGAGCGGGACCAGGTCGAGTGCGAAGAAATCGAGATGGGCGCTCCGCTGCGATCCGCGCGCGCAGGAGTTGAGGGCGGGATTGCGATAGCCCGAGACGGCCTCGATCGGGCCGACGGCGGGACGGACCTCGTCACGGATGAATCGCAGCGTCTTGACCATATCGGGCCAGAAGCTCGCCGGCGGCACTTCGAACGGGGCGCCGCCGCATTCGCGCCACATGCTCGCGGTGCGGATCACCTGCCAGGTCGGGAGAACGCCGGCGACTCCGGCCGCCTGCTGCCAGGCTTCGAACGACAGCACGCCGCCGCGAAAGCCGGGAGACGATTCATAGGCCAGGCGATATTCCGCCTCGCCCTGGCCCTCGGGCAGTTCCTGGGCGGCCGCGGGAATGGCGGCGAAGAGGAGGATGAACGCAACGAGCCGGGACAGCATCGCCCTTCTATAGCCGAAGCCCGGTCCGCCTTGCACCCCGTGCGGCGGGCTCCACCGCCATTTTCGAACCCTCAGGTCGTGGGCGTCGGATGGACGAAGGCGCGGCGGGTCTCGGTCAGGGTCATCGGCGGCAGAGTGAAGAAGATGAAATCCGGAGTCACCGTGTAGCTCATCGTGATGTCGAGATAGTCGGCACCCGCCGAGACTCCGGTCGAATAGGTCGGGCCGCTGATGTTCGCGGACTTCAGCCCGAATCGTCCGTCGGTGAGACGCTGGGTGATCTGCGCGTTGGTCGGACGCGGATAGATGGTGGCGTAACGGGCGCCTTCGCCGACGGCGTTGCTGAGCCCGTTATTGGCCATGAACAGCACGCCGAACTGGGCGATGCCGACGATGAAGAGGATCAGGGCCGGCGCGACCAGGGCGAATTCGAGCGCGGCCGCGCCTTTCTCCTCGCGCTTCAGACGGAAGAACAGGTTCATCACTGGACCCTCACCGACGAGGCCGCCGCGAGCGCGACATTGCCGTTGGAATCGCCGAACGCCGCAAGCGGCCCTTCGAAGAAGATCGGCCGATAGGTGTAGGCGATGCTGACCCCGACATAGCGCGAGATCATCTGGTTCGGCAGGCAGGTGCCGTCGAACAAGGGCTGGGGCACGTGGTCGCATTCGAGCCGGGTCGTTACGGTGACATGGCTTTCGGTGACCCCGCCGGGCCCGTCCGCGGCCGCTGCCTCGGCCCTCAGATAATTATAATCCGACTGGACCGTCCCGACCGTCACCTTCTCGAGAGCGCGGAAGGCCGCCTGCTCGAGCGCCAGCTGATTGGAATAAGCGAGCGAGATATCGGTGACGCCCATCAGGGTGACCGCGAGGATCGGCGCGAGCAAGGCGAACTCGATGACGCTGGTGCCGTCCGAATCTCGGCGGAGGGCGCGAAGCCTGGAGAGGATTGGATTCAGCATCGGCTCAGCCCACCAGCCTGACGAACATCGCCTGGATGGCCCTGCCGCCGCCGTTTGACGGGCAGTTGTTCTGGATGTGTCCGTTACCGCTGAAGGCGAGCCTTCGGCCGACGAGCTGGATGCACTGGGTCTGCATTCCGGTGGTGCCGTTGAAGGTCAGCTGGCGTGCCGGGAAGTAGAAGGCGCCCTCGAACGACGTGGCGCTGTTGCCGTTGATGTGGCTGTCGCCGTAGGGCGCCCGCCGATCCTGGTACATCAGCACCCCCTTGTAGGTGCCGCTGGTCGGCGAGGTCAGGTTCATCTGGGCCGTGCCGTTGATGCTGATATTGGCGATCGACGACGGATTGCTCGCCGCATTGCTGCTGGTGAGGATGAAGGTGACGCCGGTGCCGTTGACGACGGACTGGGCGCCGAAACCGAGGTCGCCGCCGTCGATATAATAGATTCCGGGCGCGAGATTGAGCGATCCCTTGATATCCATTCCCCGGTAGCAATAGATGCCGCTCGCATTGGGCGTGACGGTGTGGGACTCCGTCGGATTGACGCTCAGTCTCGCCGAGCAGGGATTCGGAACGACCGGCTCGGGCAGGCCGGCGAACGGATCGGGCTGCTGCAGCGAGTGTGGCAGGAGCAGGGTTCCGGGCTGATAGGCGCCGCTTGACGGGACTCCGCCGACGGCCGCGACCGGATCGGCGATGACGGTGGCGCTGCCGCCGGCGCTGACCGCGGCGTTCGACCGCGAATTGCTGATCACGCCGCAGCCGAGATTGGCCGTCGTGTTGCCGATGAAGGTGATCCCGGTGACGGCGCTGTCTTCGAGCGAGATCAGGCAATATTCGCCGGTATAGACGACGGCGCCGGTCGCTTCGACCGAAACCCCCATCGTCTCGCCGCGGAAGAAGGACATGAACGGGACCGCCCGCTGGTGCGACAGCACGACCCGGACCGCGCGCGGGTTGCCGGCATAGGTGCCGACCGTCGGCGCATTCTCGATCGTCGCGGCGCCGCTCAGCGCCATGTCGCTGTTGAGCGTGAGATCGCGATTGACCGAGGCGTTGACGTTCTGGGTCCGAGTCGAGGCGGAAGCCTCGAGGCTCTGGGCGACGGCATAGGCGCCGGCGAGGGCGGCGGAGTCGGCGGATCTCTGGAGCTGCCTCCGGGCGAGCGCGACCTGGGCCGTGTCGACGGCAATGGCCGCAGCACCGACGATCAGCGGCATGACCGCTGCGCCGATGACGAGCGCATTGCCTTTCTGGTCCCGGATCAGGCTGCGCAACCGAGCGAGTGCACGCATCGCATCAGTCCCCTCTGCGAATGGAATATGTGCATATCCATCTGCAATGCTTAGGAAACCGCTTCGGCTGATGGTTAACGAGATATTATCCGGGGCAAGCCGTTGCAAAGCGGCGGTTGTCGCCGCCAATCCCGTCGCTAGATTGAAGCGATGAGCAGCCCGATCAGCGTCGAAATTCCCCATCGCCTCGGCGCCGAGGAGGCCAGACGGCGAATCGCCGGCGGCGTCGGCAGCCTCCAGAACTTCATCCCGGGCGCCGCCGACGTCCGCTCGACCTGGAACGGGGACCAGCTGGCGCTTCAGATCGGAATGATGGGCCAGGAGGTGGATGCCCGGATCGACGTCCGCGATGCCCTCGTCCGGGTCGAGCTGGTGCTTCCGCCGGCTTTGGCCTTCTTCGGCAAGGCGATCGAGGCGGGAATCCGGCGGACCGGTGCCGAGCTGCTCGAGGATCGAAGCGGCGAACGCCGCTAGGCCAGGACCATTGCAGCCATTGCCGGTGTCGAGCGCAGACCCTAGCATCGCCGGCGGATCCACGGGGGAGGCGGCATGCGGCACGTTGCGGTGATCGGATCGGGGCCGGCCGGCTATTATACCGCCGAGGCCCTCCAGAAGCAGTTCGGCGAAGAGGTCCGGATCGACATCATCGACCGGATGCCTGTGCCCTACGGCCTGATCCGTTTCGGCGTCGCGCCCGACCACCAGTCGATCAAGGGCGTCTACAAGCGCTACGAGAAGGTCGCTTTGTCCGGCACCGTCCGCTTCGCAGGCAATGTCCTCGTCGGGCGCGACGTCACCATCCCGGAGCTGCTCCAGCTCTACGATTCGGTGATCCTCGCCACCGGCGCGCCGAACGACCGGCCGCTCGACATACCCGGCGCCGATCTGCCCGGCGTGATCGGCTCCGCCGCCTTCGTCGGCTGGTATAACGGACATCCCGAGTTCGCCGATCTCGATCCGCCGCTCGACAGCGAATCGGCGGCGGTGATCGGCAATGGCAATGTCGCGCTCGACGTCGCCAGGATCCTTTCGAAGACGCCGGCCGAGTTCGTCGGATCGGACATCGTCGCCCATGCCTTCGAGGCGCTCGGCAACAGCGCGATCCGGACGATCCGAGTGCTCGGCCGGCGCGGCCCGCACCAGATCGCCATGACTCCCAAGGAGCTGGGCGAGCTCGGCCATCTCGAGGCGGCGGTGCCGAAGGTCGATCTCGAGGATTTCCCGCCCGAGCTCGACGATGCCCTGCTCGAGCCGGGTCTTCGCAAATCGGTGACCCATCTTCGCGACTTCGCCAAGCTCGAAGAGGGAAAGCCCAAGACGATCGACTTCGATTTCTTCGCCCGGCCGGTGGCGATCGAGGGCGACGGCAAGGCCGAGCGGATGATCGTCGAGAGGACTCGGCTGGACGAGCGCAAGGC
>CBIGXQ010000059.1:0-13402 GCA_966193865.1 uncultured Sphingosinicella sp.
CTCGGCGGCACGAACAGTCTCGTTGGGACGTTACCCCCACATGAGGATCGGTTTGGACATGAGCGATGGCGGTCCCCGACTTTCCGAATGCCGACGAGTGCATGCCTTCGGCCCGTCCGTCGCCGCCGCGTCACGTGCCCCCATCGATCCACGCAGACCAGGGTTTCGCTCCGCCTCCTGTCTGTGGCGCCGCCGCCCTTCGGAGGCACACCGGGGCGGGCCGTGGAGCATTGCCGTCAAGCCTCGAACGAGGCTCGCCCCAAGGAGGATTTGTGAATGACTACCGCCGCCGATGTGATGATCGAAACGCTGATCGAATGGGGCGTGGACACGGTGTTCGGAATTCCGGGCGACGGAATCAATGGCATCATCGAGGCGCTTCGAATCCGGCAGGACAAGATCCGCTTCGTTCAGGTCCGCCATGAGGAGTCCGCCGCCTTCGCCGCCTGCGGCTATGCCAAATGGACCGGCCGCCTCGGCGTTTGCATCGCCACCTCCGGACCCGGCGGAATCCACCTCCTCAACGGCATCTACGACGCGAAGCTCGATGGCCAGCCGGTCCTGGCCATTACCGGACTCCAGTTTCACGATCTCCTCGGCACCTTCACCCAGCAGGATGTCGAGCTCGACAAGCTGTTCATGGATTCGTGCGCCTACAGCACCCGGATCATGGGCGTGGCGCATGTCGAGAACGTCACCGAAATGGCCTGCCGGATGGCGCTCGCCTACCGCCAGCCGACCCACATCACCATGCCCGTGGACATCCAGTCCATGCCGTTCGGAAAAGGGGAAAGGTCCGAACGAAACATCGCCGAGCATGTGTCGAACCTGATGGCACGCGGCGGCCAGCTTCCGGCGTCCGACCAGCTTCAGCGCGCCGCGGCGATCCTGAACGAAGCGAAGAAGCCCTTCATCCTCGCCGGCCGGGGCGCGCTTGGCGCGCGTTCGGAGGTGGAGGCGCTGGCCGAGAGACTTGGCGCACCGGTGGGCATGCCACTGCTCGGCAAGGGCGCGATCCCGGATCAGAGCCCCTATGCGGTGGGCGGCGTCGGCCTTCTTGGAACGGCTCCGGCGCAGGAAGCGCTGGCGGGTTGCGACACCTTGCTGATCGTCGGCTCGAGCTTTCCCTATATCGAATTTTATCCTCGCCCCGGCGACGCGCGTGCCGTTCAGATCGAGGTGGACCCGAAGCGGATCGGTCTTCGCTATCCGGTCGAGGCGGGACTTGTCGGCGACAGCCAACGCATATTGCAGGCGCTGCTGCCATTGGTCCGCGCGAATGAGGACCGGAGCTGGCTGGAGCAGGCGCAAAAGGCGATGGGCGGCTGGCGCTCGCTGATGGACGAGCGCGGTACCCGGCGGGACGTTCCGATGAAGCCTCAGGTCGTCACTCACGAGCTCGACAAATTGCTCAGCGACGATGCCATCATCGTCACCGACAGCGGCACGATCACGACCTGGGTCGCGCGTCACATCATGATGCGCGATCGACAGATGTTCAGCTGCTCGGGCAATCTCGCCAGCATGGCCTGCGGGCTGCCTTACGCGATCGCCGCCGCCATCGCTTTTCCGCAGCGGCAGGTCGTTTGCGTGATCGGCGACGGATCGACGGCGATGCTGATGGGCGAGCTCGCGACTCTGAAGAAATACGACCTCGATGTGAAGGTGATCGTCATCAAGAACAACAGTCTTGGCATGATCAAGTGGGAGCAGATGGTTTTCCTCGGCAACCCCGAATATGCCTGCGAGCTCGAGCCGATCGACTTCGTCAAGGTCGCGGAGGGCTGCGGCCTTCGCGGGGTCCATATCGAAGATCCGGAACGCTGCGGCGATCAGCTCCGCGAAGCGCTTGCAACGCCTGGACCGTGCCTGATCGAGGCAGCCGTCGATCCGCATACGCCGCCGATGCCGCCAAAGGCGACGGCCAAGGACGCGCTTCACTTTGCCGAGGCTTTGGCTCGCGGCACCCCGCATGGCGGCAAGATCGCGCTCACCGTTGCGTCGGACGTGGTGCGCGAGCTCGTGTGAGGCCGACGCCCTCGCGACATGAGTGCACTCGGACAAGGACCAAGATCATGAGCGATCCCGACAGGAAGGCGGAAAGGCCCACTGAGCAGCCTCCCAGCCAATCCGAGCGGCAGAAGGAACTGGACGCGGCCGGCGGCATCGAAGGGGGGATGGAGGAAGGAAGCGCCAGCGGCACGAAACCGGATGAAGGGACGGAGTCCCGAAAGAGTCGAAGCGGAAAGCCGGGCTCGACCAGGCAGAAGTGAGTGGCCGTACGCGTCCGGGTGCGGACATTTCTGATCCGGCCGGCGCGAACATGCGCCCGAGCTGCGCTGATCGCGCACTGCCGCGCGGATCGACAGACGAGGAGACAAAGTGAGACTTTCCGGCTCGAAGCCCGAGCCATCGCGCCGGCCGCTTCTCGCGGTCGGTCTTTTCGGACTCGCCGCCGGAGTCGGGGCCGCGTTGCTGCTTGGCAAGGCGGTGCGCGCGCCGCCGGAGAAGGCGGCCGCCGCTGCCCAGGGGTTGATGGCCGGGTCGGCGCTCCTCGCGCTCGCCGTCGCCACCGACAGCAGCCTCGAACATTATCGCGGCCGCTTTCGAAACCGCGCGATGTTCGTCGCGCCTTTGATGTCGACTCTGACCCTTGCCGCCGCCGGTCAGGCACTCTCCGGATCTCCTCGCGGCCAATCGTCGACTGGCCGTCTCGTCTTCGCTGGCGCGATGGCCTCCGGAACGGCGGGTCTCGCCTTCCATGTCTATAATGTCGGCAAGCGTGAGGGCGGGTTCGCCTGGCTCAACCTCTTCTATGCGGCGCCTCTCGGTGCGCCGGCGGCGCTTGGCCTCGCCGGGCTTTTCGGCTTGCTCGGCCAGCGCTTCGCCAGCGGCGAATTGCGCATCTTCGGCCGCGAGGCGACGAACCTTGTCGTCCCGGTCGTCGCCGCGGCCCTCGCCGGCACCTCCGCCGAAGCGGGCCTCTTCCATTTCCGCGGCGCGTTCCAGAACCCGATCATGTACGCGCCTGTCACCATTCCGCCGCTCGCGGCGGCCGCCACTGCACTCGCCCCGGTGATTCCGGCTGCGGCCGGACCGGCGCGCTACCTCCTCGCAGCGACGGGCGCTCTCGGCTTCGCCGGCCCGCTCTTCCATGCCTATGGCGTCCATCGAAACATGGGCGGCTGGCGCAACTGGAGCCAGATGCTGCTCCAGGGTCCGCCGCTGCCGGCGCCGATCGCCTTCATTGGCATCGCTGCCGCCGGCATCGCGGTCCTGCCGCTGATCGAGCGGGAGGCGGCATGAGCGGTTTAGATTTTCGCAGCCCCTACGCACATTATGACGTGCTCGAGAAGTGGGACTCGCCTTCCTGGAACGATCAGACCCGCGAGGTGGTGAGTCGAAGGCTTGGCGAACCGCCGAAGCGCCGGTTCCTGACCGAGGCGGAGTGGAATTTGCTGGAGGCGGTCGTTGCTCGGCTCCTTCCCCAGGCCGACCGGGCCGATCCCGTCCCGATCACGCCCTGGATCGACGAGATGCTCGCCGCCAATCGCGGCCCCGGTTACCGTTATTCGGACATGCCTCCAATGCGCGAGGCCTGGCGGCAGGGCCTCGCCGCGATCGCCGCGGAAGCCCAGGCTCGGCACGGCTCTTCATTCGAAGATCTGGCCTCTTCAAGACAGGACGAGGTGCTTTCGGATATCCAGGCCGGCCGAACGCAGGGATCGGGCTGGGCGGGGCTGTCATCGCGCGCCTTTTTCTCGAGGCTGCTTCTGAAGACGGCCGTCACGACCTATTATTCTCACCCCGCGGCGTGGAGCGAAATCGGGTTCGGCGGGCCGGCATCCCCGCGCGGCTATGTCCGCCTTGGCTTCGACGAACGCGACCCGTGGGAAGCGGAGGAGCGCCGTGACTGAGGCGACGGACGCCCCTCGCGCCATTGGCGGCCGTGCCCCGGATGTCTTCAGGCCCGGCGGCTGGACTCCGATGCACTCTTATCCCGATGCCGATGAGGTGGATTTCGCGATCGTCGGCACCGGCGCCGGCGGCGGCACGCTCGCCTGCAAGCTCGCGGAAGCGGGCTTCTCCGTCGTCGCCTTCGACGCTGGGCCGTTCTGGCGGCCGCTCGAGGATTTCGCCTCGGACGAGCGGGAGCAGCTGAAACTCTACTGGACCGATGAACGGATCACCGGCGGCGACGACCCGATCGAGCTCGGCATCAACAATAGCGGCAGGGGCGTCGGGGGAAGCACGGTCCACTTCACCATGGTTTCGCTTCGCTTCCGGCCGGAATGGTTCAAGTCGCGCTCGCGTCTGGGCTATGGATTCGACTGGCCGATCGACTGGGCCGATATCGAGCCTTATTATCTCGAGGTCGAAGACGCGCTGAGGATATCGGGGCCGGTCAGCTATCCCTGGGGCCCGCCTCGGCGCCGTTACCCCTATCGACCCCATCCGGTGAACGCCGCCGGCCTGGTGCTTGCGCGCGGTGCCGATGCCCTGGGCGTAGATTGGTCGCCGACGCCGCTGGCGACGCTCTCGGCGCCGCGCGGCATGGCTCATCCCTGCGTCTATCGCGGCTTTTGCCGGATCGGATGCTCGACCAACGCGAAGCAAAGCGCGCTCGTCACCTGGATTCCCCGGGCGCTCGCCGCCGGCGCCGAGATCCGCGATCTCGCGATGGTCGCCAGGATCGAGATGGGCCGTGACGGCCGCGCGACTGGCCTGACCTATCACCGGCAAGGCGAGTGGCGGTTCCAGCGAGCGCGCCATGTCGTTGCGGCGGGCTATGCGATCGAGACTCCGAGGCTGCTCCTCGGTTCGGCGAACGATCAGTTCCCGAACGGCCTTGCCAACGGCAACGGGCTCGTCGGCACTCACCTGATGGTCCATTCGGGGGCCAACGCCTGGGCGACGATGGAGGAGGAGATTCGCTGGTACAAGGCGCCTCCGTCGATGGCCCTGACCGAGCATTGGAATTACCATGACTCGGGCAAGGACTTTCCCGGCGGCTACTGCCTGATGAGCCAGGGCCCGCTTCCGGCCGAATGGTCGAGCATCCTGTCCGGAAGCCGCGGCCTGTGGGGCCTCGAGCTGCGCAACGAGATGCTCAAATATAATCATATGGCGGGCCTGGAGATCGTCGGTGAAGTCCTGCCGAGACTGGAAAACAGGGTCGAGCTTGACGAGGAGGTGGACGAGCTGGGGCTGAAGATTCCTCGGGTCACTTTCTCCTATTGCGACGAGGACAGGCGCCTGATGCGCCATGCGACCGGCTTCATGAGCGAGCTGCTTCGGGCAGCGGGCGGACGCGATCTGTGGACCGGCGACGACACCGCTCACCTGATGGGCGGCTGCCGAATGGGCGATGACCCCGATACCAGTGTCACCAACGCCGACGGCCGCAGCTGGGAGATCCCGAACCTGTGGATCTGCGACGGTTCGCTGTTTCCGACCAGCGGAGGGGTGAACCCTTCGCTGACGATCCAGGCGCTGGCCTGCCGAATCGGCGACAGCATCACGGCCATGGCGGCAAGCGGGGAATTGTGAGTCTTCCCTTCGCCCGGGTCGCCAGCATCGAGGACCTGCGCTCGCTGGCCCGTAGACGGGTGCCTGCGCCGTTTTTCGACTATCTGGAGAGCGGCTCGTTCCAGGAGTTGACGCTCAGGCGCAACCGCCTCGCGCTCGACCGATTGGCGCTTCGGCAACGGGTGATGGTCGATGTCTCGAGTCGGACGCTCGCCTCCGACATGCTGGGCGAAAGCGTGACGATGCCGGTGGCCCTCGCGCCGGTCGGCCTGTGCGGCGCCGTCCGTGCCAATGGCGAAATCCTGTCCTGCCGCGCGGCGCAGTTATTCGGCGTCCCGTTCTGCCTCTCGACCAATGCTCTGCTCTCGATCGAGGACGTCGCCGAAAGCGTGGCAGGACCCTTCTGGTTCCAGCTCTATCTGGTACGCGATCGAGGCTTCAGCGCCGAATTGATCGATCGCGCCAGGAAAGCGGGCTGCACCGCTCTGGTGCTGACGATGGACCTCCATGTCGAAGGCACGCGCTACGCCGACGTGCATAACGGCCTGGGCATTCCGCCCAGCCTGACGGCGCGCAATCTGTGGAGCATCGTCAGCCATCCGCGCTGGGCCCTGGGCATGGTTCGAAGCAAGAGGTGGAGCTTCGGCAATTATGCGGGCCGGGTCGATCCGGCGCACATCAGGGAAATGGCCGAGCTCGTGAAGGGCCAGCTCGATCCGTCCTTCGACGCTCGATCGCTGGAATGGGTTCGAAAGCTCTGGCCCGGCAAGCTGATCGTGAAAGGCATATTGGATGCGGAGGACGCGCGGATCGCGGTCGACTCGGGCGCAGACGCCTTGCTCGTGTCGAACCATGGCGGCCGGCAGCTCGACAGCGCCCCTTCGACCGTCTCCGTGTTGCCGGGGATCGTCGAAGCCGTGGGCTCAAGGGTCGAGATCTTCGTCGACGGTGGCGTCCGCTCCGGACTGGACGTGTTCAAGTTCCTCGCGCTCGGGGCCCGCGGCTGCTTCATCGGGCGAGCCTATCTTTATGGGCTGGGGGCCTTCGGCCAGAAGGGGGTGACGAAGGCGCTCGAGATCCTTCGCGACGAGCTCGATGTCGCGATGGCCCTGACCGGGACGATCGATGTCCGGGCGCTGGCTTCGGAGACTGTGTTCCCGGCGGCGGAGGCGAATATCGACTCGCCGGAATAAGCGGCCATGGCGAGGGGGATCTGGACCGCCACAAACCGGTCTGCGCTGGACATTAGGGCGAAGCTGCCATTGAGTAGGCGCGCGGGGGAAAGCCATTGGCTGGACGGACAAGAGACAAGGCTCCGGCTGATCGGCAAGCCGACCGCCTGAAGGCGGAGATCATCCGGCTGGAAGAAGAGCTGGCCGCGAAGAGCGACCTCCTCAAGGAGGTCAACCATCGCGCCAAGAACAACCTGCAAATGGCGATGGCGATGCTGTCGATGCAGGCGTTGGCGGCCGACAATCCCGTCGTTTCCGACGCCCTGAACGCCGCCTCCAACCGGCTCGGCTATCTCGCCCGAGTCCATGAACTGCTCTACCAGCGCGGCGACGACATCCAGGCCATCGATATAAGCCTCTTTCTGATGGACATTGGGGATGCGCTGGAGCGCGCGTTCAATCGGCCGGAAGTCACCTTGGCCTATGATGTGCCTCCCCTGGTGCTCGACGTGTCGCGCGCGGTCAGCGTCGCTCTCATCGTCGGCGAAGCCGTCCTGAACAGCCATAAATATGCCTTTCCCGGCGGCCGGAAGGGCGTGATTGAAATCATTTGCAGGGAGCAGGCGGGGTCCGTTTGCCTTGCCGTTCATGACGATGGCGTCGGCTTTCCGGTTCAGCAGCGAAGAAGCGCCTTGGGAATGCGGCTTCTGCGGGCGCTGGGCAGGACCCTGGGCGGTGAAACTCTGGTGGAGGGCGACCGCGGAACTCGGGTCGAGATCAGATTTCCCATCTGATCTGTCGAGCACTGCCTGGCTCGTCGATTCAGTTGATCGTCGCAAACGCTGAAAGCGGGACATGAACCGTTCGATCCGGTGACGGCCCGCAACAAGCAAGGGTACCCGGCGGGATGGCCCCCGGTTCAGGGACGATAGAGAGTTCCACGGAGTTCCGGGTCTTCCAACGTACGGCCCGCTCCCACGGCGACGCAGGTCAAAGGGCCGTCGGCCAACCTGATCGGCAGTCCCGTGGCCTCGGCCAGAACAAGATCCATGTCCCTCAGCAAGGATCCACCGCCGGTCATGACGATTCCTTCATCGACGATGTCTGCCGCGATTTCCGGATCCGTGTTTTCGAGCGCGCTCCGAACCGCCTGGACGATGGCATTGACCGGCTCTCGAAGGGCTTCCGCCAGGTCGGCTTCGTGAAGCTCGATCTCCCGGGGCATGCCCTTCGCGACGTCGCGGCCTCGTAAGGTAATCGCCTCGCCCTTGCCCGCGCCGGGCATCTTTGCGGTGCCGTGTTCCTTCTTTACCTTTTCGGCGGTGCTCTCCCCGATGTGGAGGTTCAATATTCGTCGAACATAGGATGAAATGGCATCATCCATCTTGTCGCCGCCGACTCGGACGGACGTCGCAAAGGCGAGTCCACGCAGCGAAATGATTCCGACCTCCGTCGTTCCGCCGCCAATGTCCACGACCATCGAGCCAACCGGCTTGATGACCGGCATCCCCGCCCCGATCGCTGCCGCGAGCGGCTCGTCGATGAGCCAAACCTCGCTCGCTCCAGCATTGGTGGCGGCGTCTCGAATGGCGCGTCGCTCGACCGAGGTCGAGCCCGAGGGAACGCAGACGACGACTTCCAGGCGCCCCAGGCGCCGGCCTCGCGGGCCCTGAGCCTTCTGTATGAAATGCTTGATCATTTGCTCGGCCACCTCGAGGTTCGCGATGACCCCGTTTCGAAGCGGCCTTATGGTTCGAATATGGTCCGGAGTTTTGCCCATCATCAGTTTCGCGTCGTTGCCGACGGCGAGGACCCTGTGAATTCCGTTTCTGTTCTCCAGAGCGACGACCGAAGGCTCGTTGAGCACGATCCCCCGCCCCTTGACGTAAATCACCGTGTTCGCAGTGCCCAGATCGATCGCCATCCCCCGCAGGGGGCGCATCAGGAGGTTCATGAACGTCAAGCGGGGGTCCTACTCGGCTGGCACGTGCCGTCGCTCTGCCATACCGCAT
This sequence comes from uncultured Sphingosinicella sp., assembly GCA_966193865.1. Lineage (GTDB taxonomy): Bacteria > Pseudomonadota > Alphaproteobacteria > Sphingomonadales > Sphingomonadaceae > Allosphingosinicella. The sequence goes on from CBIGXQ010000059.1 coordinate 8,714, forward strand.
CAAGTGCCCGCTGCATGAACTTCATGTGAAGGAGCCGGGGATCCGGGCTCGGCGACTGGCAGCCGCCGAGAATGTGGTGACCGTCTTCTCTCGGGGGTTCGCGCTTACTCCGCGGCCTCGGTGACCGGCTCCCGCCGGATCGGTCTCGACTCGGGCCTCGCCGGCTTGGCGAACCAGAAGCTCCAGCTCGCCAGCGTGCCCAGCATGACCAAAGTGAGGCCGGAGAAGGTCAGAATCAGCCGCCACAGCATTCCGCCGACCTTGGCGGCGTGGACCGGATAATATTTCTCGGTGATCGCCGCCGCTATGTCGCCGCTCGCGGGGTCGTCGATCCCGAGCACCTGAGCGCTGGCCGGATCGAGATAGACATAGGTCCGGCCGTTCGGGGTCCATTCGAATTCCTGCTTCAATCGAAGCACGAGCGGTGCGCCGGGCCGGTCGGGAAGGGTCAGCCGTCGGGGCAGGGCCTCGGGAAAGGCGGCCTGGGCGTTCCTCATCACCTTTACCCAGTCGGTGGCGGGACCGACCGTCCCGGTCGCAGCGGGCGGCGCAGGCTTCGTCTTCGCGTCGGTCAAGGGCGAGAGCAGGGCTGCCGATGCCGCCGGGAAGACCATGAAGGTGCCGGTCAGCGCGCTGAGGATCAGCAGCGGTGAAGCGACTGCGCCCAGATCGCGATGATGGCGGACGATCGCGCTCCTCGTCATCCGCGCCGGCCATAGCCGGAACCTGAACGTCTTTCGGGTTCGCCACCACAGGATGAGTCCGGTGACGGCGAAGGCCAAAAGGAGGACGCCCAGGGATCCGGTCACCCACAGGCCGGCATCGCCGCCGAACAGATAATGGTGGAGATCGAACAGCCACAGCTCCGGCCGTCCCCACAGACTGTCCCAGCGGTCGACCAGGGCTCCCGACTGGGTCAGATAGGCGCCGCCGCCGTCGGCGAAGATCGCCTGGTGAAGGCCCATCCGGTCGTCGGCGAACGTCATCCGCGACAATTGCGGATCCTCCGCGATCGCCGCCGCCACCGCTTGTCCGGCCGACGCGGGATCGGATCGGAGCGGATCGTCCGCTCCGGGCAGGCCGATCCAGCTCTCCTCCCACACCAGGATCGTGCCGCTGAGGCCGATGATGGCGAGCAATAGCCCGAATATTCCGCCGGCCCAGCGGTGGAGGAGAGCGAGGAAGCTCATCAGAAATTGGCGCGCCAGGCGAGGCTGAAGGTCCGGCCGCGGCCGGCGTAGAAGCGGTTGTTGTCGAAGGTTCGAACGGTGTCGCTGTCGTAGGTGAGATAATATTCGTCGGTGAGGTTCTGAACGGCGAGCGACAACTCCCCCATCCCGGTCTGGTAGGCCAGGAAGGCGTCGATCAACACATAGCCTTCGAAGTCGGTGTCGACGCTGGCGTCGTTGAACGTGCGCGGCAGGTAGAAACGCGACTGGAGCCGGGCCGTCAGCGGTCCGGAGCGATAGTCCGCGGCGAGGTTGAGACGATCGGGCGAGATGTTGGCACCGTCGAGATCGTTGTTCACCAGGTCGTCGGCGTCGTTGCTGTCGGTCTGGCCCTCGATCCCGCTATAGGCGGCGCTGAGCGATAGTCCCTCGATCGGGGTCCGCCAGGCGAGGCTCGCCTCCAGCCCCTCGATATGGATCGGCTGGCGCGAGACGCTGAAGATTCCGTCCTGGCCGAGCACGAGCAAAGAGCCCAGGTCGCTTGATGACCAGAAATAGCTGATCGAGGCATCGATGGCGCCGCGATTCCATTCCACGCCGATCTCGCGATTGTTGGAGATGACCGGCTCCAGCGCGAGATAATCGTCGACGTCGACGCCTTCCTCCTCGATTCCGCGAAGGATCCTGCCGATGTCGGCGATCGTATAGCCTTCGGCATAGCTGCCATAGGCGCGAAGTCCCCGCATCGGCTCGACGATCAGTCCGCCGTTCCACAGCAGCTCCCGGAAGGACGGGCTTCCGCCGGAGACGAAGACCGGCGCGTAGGTCGAAAGATCGTCGGGATCGTCGGCGCCGTAGGAGGCCAGGGTCTCGAAATCGCCGACCTTGAGCTTGACGTCCTCGTAGCGGGCGCCGCCGGCGATCCGGACGAGTCCATCCATCAAGGCGAGATTGGCCTGGGCGAAGGGCGCCAGGCTCCTGAAATCGGTCTTCGGTACCCAGGTCCGGCCGGTCTGGACGAGATATTGCTCGGTCCGGTCGAACAGAGCGTCGAAGCCGAGAGTCAGGGTGAGGTCCTCGAAGCCCGGCATCGCCCGCTCGTAGCTTATCTTGGCGCCGACCTTGCGCGACAGGTTCGCCGACTGGTCGAACAGATTGCCGGTCGGATCGATGCTGGGATCCTGGAACGTGTCGGTGACGAGGCCGCCGAAAATGTCGCGGGTTCGGCTGAAAAAGGCCTGCACCGCGAGATTACCGCCGCCCAGATCCTCGTCGGTCAGAGCCGCCGACAGCAGCTCCGCCCGGTTGGACGGCGGATCGCCCTGGATGGTGCCTCGCCGGCTGCTCGCCGGAAGGTCCTGGGCACGGTTGCCGGGGACGAGGACATAATGTCCATTGTCTTCCAGCTCGAAGCGGTTGGCGACGATTTCCAGCCGGGTGGTCGGGCCGATCGCATAGCCGAAGCGGCCGAACACCGACCAGGAATCGCTGTCCTGGACCTCTCCCTGGGTGCCGTCGACGCCGATAGTGTTGCCGTGGCCGTCGCGATACACGCCGCGCCGCTCGAAGGTCGCGCCGACGCTCGAATCGAAAGCGCCGGAGCGGTAGCCGACGAGTGCTCCGACCTTGCCGCCGAGTCCCGCCCCGTCGAAACCGTCGGCGGCGCTCCCCTGGAGGAGCGAGCGAATGGCCATTCCGTCCTGGGCGGGCGCGCCGACCGTGACCTGGTTGACCACTCCGCCGGTCGCGCCGATCCCCTGGAGCGCGTTCGATCCATAGATCACCTCGACCCGGTCGATGAAGAAGGGATCGATCGTATAGCCGTCGCGCGAGCCGTCGCGGATCGGGGTCGACTGCGGGATCCCGTTGATCGCGTAGAGCGGCGATCGGCCGCGAAGGCTTTCGCCCGAACCGGACAATTTCTCCCGGGTCGGCGAGAAGGAGGGGAGGAGCGCCGAGACGGCGTCGACCGTCGAGCCCGACAGCTGCACCTGCTGCCTGAGCGCTTCGGAGTCGACGACGTCGACGGTCAGCGGAAGCGCGCTGGCCGGCAGCCGGGTCCGCGCCGCGGTGATGATGATCGCCTCCTCGTCGGTTTGGGATCCGCTCTGGGCGAAGGCGATTCCGGGGGAGGCGAGAGCGACGGCGAGGGCGGACAGCGAGACTCGAAGCAACATGAGGACCCCTTGGTATGTTTTGCGGGGGTCCTAACGTTACTGCAAATCATTCGCAATAGCACTCCTGGCGACTTGTGCGCGCCGACGGCGGGTCAGGCCTTGTCGATCGCGGCGGGGAAGCGCAGGATAGGCCATCCTTCGAGAGGAGACCGGTCATGGCGGATGCGTTTCGCAAGCGGATCTGGGCGAGCAGGCTGACGAAGCTGGCTTTGTTTCTCTGTCTCGGATCGGTCGCCGCCGCCCTCGTCGCCGCGGTCGGAAGCGGCCAGGGCTGGTGGCATTTCCGAAGCGGGTTCGATGTCCTTCGCTACGCCTTCTACGCGGCGGCCGCCGGAGTCGTCGTGGCGATCGTCGGCCTCATCGCCGCCCGCCGCTCCCGCTCCCGGCTCCTCCTCGCCAATGTCGTCGCCCTTGTCGTCGCGCTCGGCTTCCTGGCCTTCCTCGGGCTTCAGGTGAAGACCGCCCGTTCGGTCCCGGCCATTCACGACGTCACCACCGACCTCGAGGATCCGCCGCTTTTCTACCGGACCCAGATCAGGGCCGACAACCTCGACAATGTGCCGGTCGAGGGCCGGCCGGATCTCGAGCCGCTTCCGCCCGAGGAAAGATGGCGCGCCCTCCATCGCGAACATTATGGCGATCTCGCCACCATCCAGGTCCCCTGGACGGTGCCGGAGACGGTTCGCCGGGCGCGGGCGCTCGCCGCCGACCGCGGCTGGCAGATCGTCTCCGCCGACGATCGCGGCATCGTCGAGGCGGTCGACACGTCCACCTTCTTCCGCTTCAAGGACGATATCGTCGTCCGGGTCCGGCCGGCCGAAGGTGGCGGAAGCCAGGTCGACATGCGCTCGATCAGCCGGGTCGGGGTGAGCGACGTCGGAGTCAATGCCAAGCGGATCCGCAGCTTCCTCGCCGATCTCCAGCGCGGCTGAGCCAGCCGCGGCTGTGACAATTGAAACCTTGTCGTCGCGACGGCGGCATGGAGGCGTAACGCTCCTCGTCTAGACGCCTTTCGTCACCAGCGGCGAAAGGCGTCTTCCATGAGTCCGGCGCAGATCCATATCGTCAGGAGCCTGTATCGGACTGTCGCCGCCGATAGGGAGCGCGCCACCGCCTTCTTCTTCGCCAGCCTGTTCGGGATCGATTCCGGGCTGAGACGGCTCTTCGCCGGCGATCTCGTCCGGCTCGGCGCGAAGCTGGTCAATGGCGCCGGCCTCGTCGTCGAGGATCTCCATCGCCTCCACGTCTTCATTCCGGCGCTCGAAGCGCTTGCGAGCCGTCACGCCGGCCGCGGCCTCGGGCCTTCCGCGCTCGACGCGATCGGCGAAGCGCTCGCCCGCGCC
>CBIGXQ010000060.1:0-12923 GCA_966193865.1 uncultured Sphingosinicella sp.
CATGTCGTTTTCGACAACGGCGTTCGCCTGACCATCAAGCCGACGGATTTCGCCGACGACGAGATCCTGGTCCAGGTGCGGACCGGCGACGGGCGCGGCAACATGCCGGCGGACCGGCCGAGCCCGCAATGGGCGCTTGGAACCGGCTTCGTCATGGGCGGCCTACGCCGGCTGGACTTCGAACAGCTTCGCGACGTTCTCGCCGCGCGCAGCATCGGCGTAAACAGCTTGCTGTTCGACGAATCCTTCACCCTCATCGGGCGCACTCGTCCCCAGGATTTCGAGACTCAGCTTCAGGTCCTTGCCGCTTATGTCTCGGAGCCGGGCTGGGATCCGACCGGCTGGAACCGGCTCCGCGCCAATGCGCAAACGACTCACCGCGAATATGAGGCGACGCCGGGCGGGATCTATGAGCGCGAAGCCGCCCGACTGCTCCACAATGGCGACCGACGCTGGGCCACGCCTTCGCTCGAGGAGATGCAAGGAAGCAGCATCGACGACATCAGGCGACTCTTCGAGCACAGCCTGGCCCGGGAGCCGCTCGAGGTCATCGTCATCGGCGACATCACCGTCGACGAAGCGATCGCGCGAACGGCCGCGACCTTCGGCGCCCTGCCGGATCGTCTTCCCGAAACCGACGTCATTCCACCGGTCGATTTCCCGGCGGGGACGGCTGAGCCGGTTCGGCTGACGCATGGCGGCCGAGCCGATCAGGGCCTCGCGATGGTCGCCTGGCCGACCCTCGGCCTGCTCCGCGACACCGCCCAATCGCGCGCTCTTTCGGTGCTCGCTTCGGTCTACCGGCTCCGCCTCCAGCAGCGTATCCGGGAAGAGCTCGGGACGACCTACAGCCCAGTGGTGAGCCAGGTCACCTCGAACCATTTCGAGAATTTCGGCTTCCTGTTCGGCCGGATCGAGGCCCCGCCCGCAGCCCTGGACGAATTCCTCGGCGAAGCGCAGGCGATCGCTCGCGACCTCGTGGAAAATCCGGTCAGCGCCGACGAGCTCGAAAGGGCCCGGCGGCCGATGGTCGAGGGGCTGCAGCGGACAATGGCGTCCAATGTCGGCTGGCAGTATATCCTTGCGGATATCGGTGAGGATCCGCGGGTCGCCGATGCCATCCGAAACCAACTTCAGGAATATGAATCGGTCACTCCCGCCAGCCTTCGTGAGACCGCCCGGCTCTTCCTTCGACCGCAAACAGCCTGGAAGCTGGTGATCGAGCCGCGCGCCTCCGAAAGCGCAGCCGGGGCATCGCCGGAAGGGGAGTAAGCAAGTTGCGGCGAGCCGGCGCGCGCTCCTGGCTCGCCCTTCTGGCGGCAGCGTTCGCGGCGCCGGCGGTGGCCTGGGCACAACCGCCGGCTTATCAACTGGCGCCCGAGCCGATCGCTACTGCCCTCGAGGCGCCGGCGCCGCCCACGATATTGCTCAGTCCGGCCAGAGACCGGCTGGCGATATTGTCCCGGCCGGGCCTGCCGTCGATCGCCGAACTGGCGGAGCCCGAGCTGGGCCTCGCCGGGATCCTCATCAATCCGCGCAACAACGGCCCCGGTCGAGTCCTCGGCTATTCGGGGTTCCGTCTGGTGAATGTCCGGAGCGGCGAGGAAAAGGTCGTGCCGCTTCCGGCGGAGGCGCGATTGATCGCGCCCAGATGGGCGCCGGACGGGCGACACCTCGCCTTTCTCCTGCTTGGCGAGACGAGGGTGGAATTGTGGACGGTGAATTCCGCAACCGGTCAGGCGAGCCGGAGAGCGGACTTCGTCAACGCCGCCTTTCCGGAGGCCTTCGCCTGGCTGGCCGACGGTTCCGGGCTCCTTGTCCGACTGGTCCCAGCCGGACGCGGCAGGCCGCCTGAAACGCCGCGGCTTCCATCCGGCCCGGTCGTTCGTGAAAGCAGCGACGCCGCCACTTCGGGCCAGACCCTGCACAATCTGCTGTCCAGCGCCCACGACGAAGCTTTGTTCGAACATTATTTCACTTCCCGCCTCGCGAGGGTGGAGCTGGACGGATCGCCAGCGATCCTGCTGGGCGAAGCTGGGCTGATCGTCGAAGCAATTCCGTCCCCCGACGGTCGTTTCATTCTGCAGCGCCGGCTGAAGCGGCCATACCGCTACGATCTGCCGGCCTCGGCCTTTCCGGAGGAGATAGTCGTCACCGACGGCGAGGGGCGGCGGATCCGGACGATCGCCGATCGCGTCGACGGCCTCACCAGCCTGGCGGCGCTTCCGCCGGGACCGCGCGCGGTCAGCTGGCGTGCCGACTCGCCGGCAAGCCTGTTCTGGGCGGAGTCGGCCGACGATGACGGCCCGCGCGACCGGCTGTATCTCCTGGACTCGCCTTCGGCGTCACCGCGGCTGATCGCCGATCTCGATTGGCGCTTCCAACGAATTCTCTGGGGAAGACCGGATCTCGCTTTGGCGGTGGGAATCTCGCCTCAGGCGCAGATGGAAATGCGAGTCGCCGTCGATCCCCGTACGACGGACTCGACCCGCCTGCTTCAGCGAAGGCCTTTCCGTGGCGGCGGCAACGTCGGAACCTTGATCGAATGGACGGAGGGCCGGCTTGCACTCACTCCGGACGGAGTCGGTCTGCTGGTCACGCTTCGAGACGGTCTCGGGAAAGTCGATCTGAATTCGGGGTCGGTGACGTCCATCTGGTCGCAGCGAGAGGGCGACCGGCTGTTCCAGCCGCTCGATCGAGGTGGCGAACGGCTGCTCGTATGGCGGGAAAGCGAGAGCCTCCCGCCCAACCTCTTCCTCCTCGATCGGATGTCCGGTGCCGGCCGCGCCGTCACAAGCTTCGCGGACGCCGTTCCCGCTTATGCCGGAGTCCAGGTCAGGCGCCTTGAGTATCGCCGAGGCGATGGCCGGCCTCTTCACGGCACGCTCTATCTGCCCGCTGGCTACGATCCGGAAGATGACGGCCGCTTGCCGCTCCTGATCTGGGCCTATCCCGCCTCGGTCAGCGGAGCGCCTGCTTCCCGCCCGTCGGAAGCGCCCGCAAGCTATCATCGCCCGTCAGGTTTCGCCGATCTTCCCTTGTTGATGACTGGACGCGGCTATGCCGTTTTCGAAGCCGGAATGCCCGTTGTCGGCGACGCCTCCAATCCACCCAATGACACACATATCGCGCAGATCGTCGCCAATGCCGAAGCGGCGATCGCCGCGGTCGAGGTTCTGGGCGTGGCGAGCCGGGACAAGGTGGCGATCGGCGGCCACAGCTACGGCGCCGGGATGGTCGCCAATCTGCTAGCCCATAGCGACCTCTTCCGAACCGGCATCGCCTTGTCGGGGGCCTACAACCGAACCCTGACGCCATTCGGTTTCCAGGCGTCGGAACGCCGTTCCTTCTGGGAAGCGAAGCAAACCTATCTGGCGATGAGCCCGTTCATCCATGCCGACCGGATCAACGAGCCGATCCTCCTCGTCCACGGCGCCGACGATCTCAACAGCGGGACTCTGCCGGTACAGAGCGAGCGCCTGTACGAGGCGATCACCGGGCTCGGAGGCGAGGCGCGCCTCGTCCTTCTGCCGCACGAAGATCATCAGTACCGCGCCCGGGAATCACTGATGCATCTGATGTGGGAGATGGATCGCTGGCTCGCTCTTCATCTGGGGACGCCGTCCGGCGGCGACGGCAGCTAGCTACTTTTGTCGGGGGCGTGGTCTCGACTTGGCCGCCGGCGCGCGTTTGACCTTTGCAGCGCCTCGAAGCTCCGCTTCCTCCTCGCTCCCCGGCGCCGGAGTCTTCGGCCTGAAGCGGCACAGGTCGCGGACGACGCAGCGCCAGCATTCGGGCTTCCTCGCCTTGCAGACATAGCGGCCGTGGAGGATCAGCCAGTGATGGGCGTGGCGGCGCCAGGGCTGTGGCGTCAGCCGGTCGAGCTTGGCCTCGACCTCGTCGACGCTCTTTCCCGGCGCCAGGCCGGTGCGGTTGGAAACCCGGAAGACATGGGTGTCGACGGCGAAGGTCTCGGCCCCGAAGGCGCAGTTCATGACGACGTTGGCGGTTTTTCGGCCGACCCCCGGAAGCGCCTGGAGAGCGTCGCGATCGGCCGGCACCTCGCCGCCATGACGCTCGATCAGCGCCGTCGACAGAGCGATGACGTTCTTCGCCTTCGTGTTGAACAGGCCGATCGTCTTGATGTGGTCCTTCAGCCGTTCCTCGCCGAGCGCGACCATCTGCTCGGGCGTCCGGACCTTCGCGAACAGGTCGCGGGTGGCGAGGTTGACGCTGGCGTCGGTGGCCTGGGCCGAGAGGACGACGGCGACGAGCAGGGTGAAGTCGTTGACATAATCGAGCTCGGTCTCCGGCTCGGGAATCCGGTCCGCGAGCCGACGGAAGAATTCGTCCACGTCCGCTTTCTTCATCGCCCCAGCTCGTCCAGCGCCGAGCCGAGCCGCTCCAGCCCGGCCTCGACGAGATCGGTGGCCTGGCCATAGCCGAGCCGGAATCGATCGGGGCTCTCGAACCAGCGGCCCGGAACGATCGACGTTTCGTATCTGGAGACGAGCAGGGCGTGGAGCGAATCGACGTCGAGCCCCAGAAGGCGCGGAAAAGCGGTGATGCCCTGCCGCAGCGGCGCGCAATCGAGCTCGGATCGTTCGGCGATGAAGCTCTCGACGAGGGCGCGGTTGCGGTCGAGCAAGTCGGGCGTTCCGCGGGCGATCTCACCAAGATGGGCAAAAGCGATGCAGCCCAGCCGCTCGTCGGCATGGGGCTGGGCCACGCCCATCAGCTCGTTCAGCCGCCACATCCGCTCGGCCGTTTCGGGTTCGGCGAGGATCCAGCCGCATCTCAGGCCGCTGAGGCCGTAAACCTTGGTGAGGCTGTTGGTGGTGACGAAATTGGCCCCGAGGTGGGCCGCCGAGCGGGCGCCGGGTCTGGAGTCGAGATAGACCTCGTCGACCAGCACCCGAGGTCCGATCGCGCCGATCCGCGCCAGCACTTCCTCGTCGGCGAAGGCGCCGGAGGGGTTGTGGAGATTGGCGATCAGGATCAGCCGGGTCCGCGGCGTGACGGCTCGCTCCACCGCTTCCGGGTCGAGCCGGAATCCGTCTTCGCCGCGGCGCGAGAAGCGCTTCACCTCGGCACCGAGGAATCGGGCGGCGGCGAGCATCGGCTCGTAGGTCGGCTGCTCGACCAGCACCTCGTCGCCCGGCGAGACGAGCGCGGCGAGGGCGAGGAAGTTCGCCATCGAGGTGCCGTTCGCCATCACCACCTGGTCGGCGCTGACGCCTTCCTTTGCGGCGATCGCCTCGCGAAGCGGCGGGTAGCGGTGGCGGCTGGCGCCGTCGAGCTCGAGATCCTCGATCCGGATCGGCAGGCGGTCGAGCCGGAAACCAGGGACTTCGCTCGAAGCGAGATTGTAGCGCACCGGCGGCTGGTTCTTCGCCCAGTGCATATAGTCGGAACGCATCGTCCGGCCGGTCACGCCTTTTCCCTCCGCCGGCGAAGCCAATAGAGACAGGCGGGGATACCGGCGAGGACGATGAGGAAGCCGACCGCGCTGTTGACCGGATGGTTGTAGAGCGTGGCGGCGACGATGAGCGCGCAGGCGGCGACGAACAGGCCGGTGGTGAAATGATGGAAGGGCACCCGGAATCCGTCCGCCTCCGGCTGCCGCCGGCGGAACACGAACAAGGCGGCGCCGGTGAGCCCGAACCAGATGAAATCGACCGAGACGACGAAGCTCAATATCTGGCCATAGCTGCCGGAAAGGGCGATCAGGATCGCCGCGGCGCCTTGCAGGAGGATCGCGAAGACCGGCGCCCGGGTGCGGGGGCTGACCTCGCCGATACGGTCGAAGAAGAGGCCGTCCTTGGCCATCGCATAATAGACCCGGGGAGTCGTCAGCATGCTCTGGCTGAGGAAGCCAAGCGCCGACACGGCGATCCCGAGAGCGATCAGCCGGGCTCCGGCGTCGCCGAGGGCGAGGCGCATTACCGCCGACGCCGGAGTGCGGGTTTCGGCCAGGCCCTGCGGCCCCAGCGCCTGGACGCAGACGAAGGCGACCGCGCCGTAGAGGAGCACGACGGCGCCGACGCCGAGAAGCATTCCCCGCGCCAGGTCACGCCGAGGATCTTTCATTTCCCCCGCGACGAAGCTGGAGGTCTGCCATCCGCCATAAGCGAACATGACCGGGGTCAGGGCGGCGATCAGGCCCCAGCCGCCCAAACCGTCCGCGTCGGGCGCCGCGGCGGAGGCATCGGGTGCCGGCGCCACCAACAGGAGTCCGCAGGTCACGAGCGCCGCGATGGCGAGGATCTTGAGCACCATCAAGGCGCTCTGGACGTTGCTTCCGGTGCGCACGCCGAGGCAGTTGACCGCGGTCAGAAGCGCCAGAACGGCGGCGGCCAGAGCGCCCTCGTGGATCGGCCAGCTGGTCAATTCGACGAAATAACGGGCGAAGGTGATCGCGACCGCGGCCATCCCTCCGGACTGGATCACGAGCAGTAGCGACCAACCGTAGAGGAAGGCCGGCACCGGCCCCCAGGCGTCACGCAGATAGGCATATTGGCCGCCCGTTTCAGGGCGGCGGGCGGCGAGCTCGGCATAGACGAGCGCACCGGCGATCGCGACCAGGCCGCCGATCAGCCAGGCGCCGACGATCAGCTCGGGGGTGGTGACGATCCGGGCGACCTCGGCCGGGTTGACGAAGATGCCGGCGCCGATGATCCCGCCCATGACGAGCATCGTCGCGTCGAACAGGCCGAGCCGCCGGGCGAGGCCGGCCGAGCTTCCGTCAGTGCCGGCCACGGTCATCAGATTTGCAGCATGTCGGCCATGGAATAGCGGCCCGCCGGCTGGTCCTTCAGCCACAAGGCGGCCCGAACCGCTCCGCGAGCGAAGATCGCCCGGCTCTCGGCGCGGTGGCCGAGCTCGATCCGCTCGCCCTCGCCGGCGAAGATCGCCATGTGATCGCCCGTCACCGTCCCGCCGCGAAGGGCTGCGAAACCGATCCGGCCCGCTTCGCGGGCGCCGGTGATGCCGTCGCGGCCGCGATCGCTGACATCGTCCAGGGCGACTCCCCGGCCCTTGGCGGCGGCGGCGCCGAGAAGCAAAGCGGTCCCCGACGGCGAGTCGACCTTGTGCCGGTGGTGCATCTCGACGATCTCCACGTCCCAGTCGGGCCCGAGCCGAGCTGCGGCTTCACGGACGAGGAAAGCGAGCAGATTGACTCCGAGCGACATGTTCGCGGACTGGAGAATGGCAATCCGACCGGCAGCCTCGTCGATGTGCCTTTCCTGATCGGCGGTCAGCCCGGTCGTTCCGACGACGATCGGGACATAGGCGGCGACGGCGGAGTCGAGATGGCCGGCGAGGGAGTCCGGAGTCGAAAAATCGATCAGCACGTCCGACCGTCGCGCGAGATCGGCATGGTCGTCGCCCTTGCCGGCGCCGCCGGCGAGTTTCACGTCCGGCCGTTCCTCGATTGCCGCCGCGATCGCGGTGCCCATCCGGCCGCCCGATCCCAAAATGCCGATCCCGATCATCGCCACCGCTCTCCTCCAGGGCCGCTTCATGGGCGACACGCGTCCGCCCCGCAAGCTCGAGCGGGTCGCAGGGGTCGAATAGCCTTTCGTGCCATGGAACAGCCTGAACCGGACCGCGTTCCGACCCTGCAACGACTGAAGGAGTTATCTCATGGCTGAGCGCGAAAGAGAGACGATCGTCACCACCGACGGCGGCGGCGGTGGCGGCGGCACGATCCTCGCGGTCGTTCTGCTCATCGCGGTGCTGGTCGTGCTGTTCCTGCTGTTCGGCAGGGGCCTGCTCGGCGGCGCCGACGACGCGACCGACATCAATGCCGACGTCAAGGTCGAGGCACCGGCCACGACCGAATAATATATTTCCGTGTCTCCCGAGCTTCCCCGGCGTGTTGGCCGCGCCGGGGAGCTTCGATTCTCCGGGCCCATCTCTCGCCTGATCGAACATTCAGGCCTTTCCGGCAGCGGCTTCTGCCCGCTAGGGCTCGGCGCATGGACATTCCGACCCTCCACACCGATCGGCTCATCCTGCGCGCGCCGGGGCGAGACGATTTTCCCGTCTATCGCAATTTCTACGCCGATCGCCGGGCATCGGCCGCTTATGGCGGTCCGCTTCGCGCGGGGCTCGCCTGGCGAAAGCTTGCCGCCGATATCGGTCACTGGTCGCTTCGCGGCTTCGGCATGTGGAGTATCGAGGAGAAATCGAGCGGCAGGATGGTCGGCGGCTGCGGAATCGTCTGGCCGGAGGATTGGCCCAGGCATGAGCTGACCTGGTGGATCGCCCCCGCGGCCCGGCGCCAGGGTTATGCCCTCGAGGCGTCGAGGGCGGCGATCGCCTGGGCGCATGACAGCCTCGGCTGGGATCAGGTCGAGACCCATATGAACGACGGCAACCAGCCGGCCCGGCGGCTCGCCGAGAAGCTGGGCGGGACGATCATCGGCCGCGAAACCTTCCCGGACGGAATTTCGCGCAACATCTACGTCCTGCCGCGAGCCTGAGCGAGGCCTGGGCCCCGGCAGGCGATGCTCCTGCGGGCCATATTGGCCGGAAAGAAGAGTGGGCGAGACCGCGCAGCTTCAGGGCCGCCTCGGCCTGATCGGTTGGGCTTGCGGATCCTGGTCCGACTATTTCGCCCTCATCGTCAGGAAGAGCCCGAAGATCAGCTCGATCAGGCCGACGGCGAGGATCGTGCCGCCGGGGATCGGCACCATGTCGAAAATGGCGAGGAGCCCGGCGACGGTGATCAGTCCGCCGAGCAGCCAGTAGACAATGTCGCCATAGATCGTCCTGAACACGAAATAATGCGTGCCGACGGCGATCGCAGCAATCGGAAAGACCAGATCGGGCCGAAGCGGAAGGAAGAGCCAGGCCGCCAGCAGGCCGCCGATCATCGCGATCGTGCTTTCCAAAGCGAGCCGCCCGAGTGGATTGGCCCGCGATTCCCTCTCCCTCCGAAACAGGAACCGGCACGCAACCATGCTTGTCGGGAAGATCAGCATGCCGCCAAGGAACAGAGCCGCAAAGGCGGGACCTGTGCCGCCGCGGGTTTCCACCAAAGCTGCGGCGAACCAGACCAGAGACGAAACCAGGACTCCAGGCCCGCCGCCGACATAGGCGCGCCCGAGATCGCGCTGGGCTTCAACCATGTCCATTCTTCATCCCCCCACTGCTCCGCGGAGCATGGACGTTCGAAGGGTGCCGTTCCACCCCGTTTCGCCTGACGGGACAGGTCCCATGTCCCCATTCCGGAGCCTGGCCGGCTCGGCTAAGGCAACGCCGATGAGCGACATAAGCAACATCGTCATCCTCACCGGCGCCGGCATCTCCGCCGAGTCCGGCCTTGCTACCTTCCGCGGACCGGACGGTCTGTGGGAGGGGCAGCGGGTCGAGGATGTCGCCACGCCCGAGGCGTTTCAGCGCGATCCGGCTCTGGTTCAGGCCTTCTACGACGCCCGCCGGGCTCGGCTCGGCTCGGTGAGCCCCAATGCCGCCCATGAAGCGCTCGCTCGGCTCGATTCCGACTGGCCGGGCGAGCTTCTCATCGTCACCCAGAATGTCGACGACCTGCACGAGCGCGCCGGGGCGAAGCGGCTTCTTCACATGCATGGCGAACTGAAATCGGCCTGGTGCCTCGCCTGCGATTCCCGGACCCCTTGGGAAGGCAGCCTCGGCGATCATCCGGCTTGCCCAATCTGCTCGGTCGCCGGCACGCTTCGTCCGGACATCGTCTGGTTCGGCGAAATGCCCTATGGGATGGAGAGGATCGACGAGGCGCTGACGAGGGCGGACCTGTTCGTCTCGATCGGCACCTCCGGCGCCGTCTACCCCGCCGCCGGCTTCGTCCAGACCGCCCGCTATTGCGGTGCCCATGCCATCGAGATGAACCTGGAGCCGAGCCTCGGCAGCTACCATTTCAACGAGAGCCGGACCGGCAGAGCAGGCGCGCTGGTCCCGGCCTGGGTGGACGAGCTGCTGGCAAGAATCATTTAATCCGTCATTCCCGCGAATGCGGGAATCCCGCTTCCCTAGAGTCCGATGAGTTCGTCGAAGCGGTCCAGCCAGTCAGGATTTGCTTGCTCGATCAGATCGATCTTCCACTGCCGCCGCCATTTCTTCAGCGCCTTCTCGCGAGCGATCGCCTCATCGATCGTTGGATATTCTTCCGCGTGGACCAGGCGCTTGAGCCCGTACCGTGAGGCGAACTCGGATCCGGTGCCCTCGCGATGTTGCACGGCTCGCTGCGGCAAATTGGCGGTAACGCCGATATAAATCGTTCCGCGGTAACGATCGGAGATGATGTAGACCCAGCCGCCCCGCATTTCAGGAGATCAGAAGGAAGCGGGATTCCCGCGTGCGCGGGAATGACGTGAAGGGGGCATGCTGTTCGTCACTCCACCCAGTCGAGCCCGATCTCGCGATAGAGCCCGCGATCCTCTTCCCATTTCGGGTTGACTTTGACGTGGAGAAAGAGGTGGACCTTGCGCCCGAGGAGGGCGGAAAGCTCCTTTCGCGCCGCTTCGCCGATCGCCCGAATCCGGGTTCCGCCCTTGCCGAGGACGATCGCCTTCTGGCTGTCGCGTGCGACCAGGATCTGCTGGTGGATCGCGGCGGATCCGTCGGGACGCTCCTCGAATTTCTCCGTCTCGATCGCGCTTTCGTAGGGAAGCTCGGCGTGGAGCTGGTGATAGAGCTGCTCCCGGGTCACTTCGGCGGCGAGCATCCGGTCGGTTGCGTCGGAGACCTGGTCCTCCGGGAAGTGCCAGGGGCCGGGCGGCACCCGCGCCGCAAGCGCCGCCTTGAGATCGGCGATTCCGTCGCCGGTCGTCGCCGAGACCATGAAGATCTCCTCCGCCTCGATCCGTTCGCTGAGCTCGGCCGCGAGCGTCAGCAGCACTTCCTTTCGGACCAGGTCGACCTTGTTGAGGACGAGGATCTTCGGCTCTCTGCGATCCTTCAGCCGCTCGATCATCTCGGCGACGTTGCGGTTGATCCCCGACGCGGCGTCGATCACCAGCGCGATCAGGTCGGCGTCCTGGGCGCTTCCCCAGGCGGCGGCGACCATCGCCCGGTCGAGCCTCCGCTTGGGCTGGAAGATACCTGGAGTGTCGAGGAGGAGGATCTGCGCCTCGCCCGCAATCGCCACGCCCATCAGCCTAGTCCGGGTCGTCTGCGCCTTTGGCGTGACGATCGCGACCTTCTGGCCGACCAGGGCATTGACCAGGGTCGACTTGCCCGCATTGGGAGCGCCGACGACGGCGACGAAACCGCAGCGCTCGCTCATCGAACCTGCCCGAGCAGGGCCTTGGCCGCCTCGGTCTCCGCGTCCTGCTTGGTCGTACCTTCGCCGCGCGCCTCTCCGACCCCCTTGATCGACACTTCGACCATGAAAGTGGGCGCGTGCGGGACCCCGGATCGGCCGACCAGGGCATAAACGGGTGGTCGCCGGTCATTGGCCGCTGCCCATTCCTGGAGCGCCGACTTGGGATGCTTGGGGGCTTTCTCCTGGTCGCCGATGCGGGCCGCCCAGAGCCTCTGGACGACATGCTCGGCCGGGTCGAAGCCGCCGTCGAGGAAGACCGCCCCGATCAACGCTTCGACGACGTCGCCGAGGACATTGTCGCTGTCCTGAGCGCCGTCCTCACGCGCCTGCTTGCCGAGGCGCATCCGTTCGGGGACTCCGATGTCCCGGGCCACCTCGGCGCAGGTTGCGCGCGACACGAGGACGTTCAGGCGCCTCGACAGCTTGCCCTCCGGCTCCTCTGGAAACAGGTCGTAGAGCCAGGCGGCGATCGACACGCCGAGCACCCGGTCGCCGAGAAATTCGAGTCGTTCGTAATTCTGCTCGGCGCGGCTCGAATGGGTGAGGGCGAGCTCGAACAGATGGGGATCGGCCGGGCGATAGCCGGCGCAGCCCTCGAACCAGTCGGCGAGATCGTCCATCAATAGGTCCGTCCGACGCGTTCCCAGCGGGCGGCGGTGAACCAGGTCCAGGGCTTGACCCATTCCGACGTACCGTCGGTCGACCAGAAGGCGATGAGCGCCTCGCCGACCACATTCTCGACCGGCAGCAGGCCAACTCCGAACTCGCTGACGGTGAAGCGGCTGTCCTGGCTGTCGTCGCGATTGTCGCCCATGACGAACAGGTGTCCGTCAGGCACCGTGATCGGGCCATATTCGTCGCCATCGCCGTCGTTCACCTGGTCGATAACCTCGTAATTTCGCCCGTCCGGAAGGGTCTCCTGAAAGCGCGGATAGGCACAGACGGTTCCGCCGGGGCCGTCCGGAAGCTGGCGGGCAGAGCCGGGGCGGACGGCCCGGCAAGGACTGTTTGGGCTGATCGGCACCGCAAAGTCCGCGATCCGCCTTCGCGGCAGCGCCCGGCCGTTGAGGATGACGATTCCTCGGCGCACCTCGATCGTGTCGCCGGGCAGACCGATCACCCTTTTCACATAATCTTCGCCGCTTCCGCCCGGATAGCGGAAGACGACGATGTCGCCGCGATCCGGAAGCTCTCCGAACAACCGGCCGTCGAAGTTGGTGATCCCGAACGGGAAGGAATAACGCGAAAAGCCGTAGGGCCATTTGGTGACGAACAGATAATCGCCGATCAACAGGTTCGGAAGCATCGAGCCGGAGGGGATGCTGAACGGCGCGATGATGAAGGTCCGAAGCGCCAGCGCGGCGACGAACAGGATGAGGAAGAAGCGCAAGGTCTCCCCCCAACTCTCCTTCTTCTCGGGCGGCACCTCGGCCGCAGGGGCCGGAGTCGGGGTCTCGCTCTCCATCGCCCTCGCTTTCGCTTGGCGTCGATTGGCGGTCAAGTGGACCCAGAGCCTGTCCCCTTCATATGGAATCGCCGGGACGGAGCCGATTTCAGCCCCGGGGGTGGAGCGAGGTGGGAGCGCTGCTGACGCATCGTGACCGACGAGCGA
>CBIGXQ010000061.1:0-12866 GCA_966193865.1 uncultured Sphingosinicella sp.
GCCACTTCCGGAGCGAAGCTTTCAAGCGGGTCTACCTGGAAGTCGGGATCGAAGGCCGGCGCATCCCATTCGTCGACCAGCTTCTCGGCGAAGGCGTACCAGCTTTCGCGGCTGAACCGTTCCCGGCCTTCCGGATCCTTGCCGAGATGCTCGAAATAATAGCGGCCCTGAAATTCCTGATGCCAGTAGATGGCGTGGTAGATGTCCTCCGAGACGTAGGGCTTGAGCATCTCCGCGGCGATCGGACCGTGGTTCGGTATCGAGAAGATCTTGCCGAGATCGTGGCACAAGGCGGCGACGACCTCCTCGTCGCTCGCTCCAGAGCGACGGGCCAGGGTCCCCGCCATCAGCGAGTGGGTAAGCTGGTTGGCGGCGAAGCCGACCTCGATCTTCTCGAGCCGTGCGAGGCTCTCCATGATCTGGCTCGCAGCCTCGCTCGCCTGATGCTTGTAATGTTCGGCGGCGATGTGGGCCCAGTCCGCGGCGGTGCCCTGCTTCATGTCGGTGAACATGATGTCAGAATAACAGCAAAGCCGGGCCAATTGAAGCTTGGCTCCGCAGTCGTCCATTTGCCTCAGCGCAACGGCACACAGCCCGAATGCGCGCGGCAGCGCAGGCAGTTCGCCATGAGTTCATCCGAAACGAAGGCTGGTGGAGCCGAGGGGGATCGAACCCCTGACCTTCGCAATGCCATTGCGACGCTCTCCCAGCTGAGCTACGGCCCCGAACCATTTTTCCGGCTGCCCGTTCAGGGGCTTGGCGGTCTGGGCGACCGCACCGGTTTCAACGCGCGCCGGATGTAAGTGAGGCTTCGCCCCGGCGCAAGACTGTTGATCGCCTGGATCTAGACTTCCTCGTCGTCGTCGCCGGCGCCCGGAACGCCGATATCGTCGTCGCCGCCGAGATCGACCTCGTCGTCCGGATTCTGCTCGGCCTCCTCATCGACATCGAGGTCGAGATCCGGCGCGGCCAGATCGGAATCGGCTTTCTCGACCTCGACTTCCGGCTTGGCGGTCTCGAACGGCATCGGCTGCTTCGACTTGAGCACCGGTTCCGGCTGCCAGTTGATCCCGCAGGCGATGCAGGTCACCGGATCATCCTTGCCGAGATCATAGAAGCGGGTGGCGCATTTGGGGCAGGTCCGCTTGGTGCCCCATTCCGGTTTCACCATGGGTGAAGACTCTCCGTGTACGAATTGAAATCTGGGCGCCGCCATGAGGGGTCGGGACCCGGGTCGGCGGGCGCCTTGCCACATGGTGGGGGCGCTGTCAAAAGCCCATTCCATGAAGGCGTTCGAGCCGCGCAGGGCGTTTCGCGGGACCGCCCGAATTCCCGGCGACAAAAGCATTTCGCACCGTGCCCTGATGCTGGCAGCATTGGCGGTCGGCGAGAGCCGCATCGACGGACTCAGCGACGGCGGCGACGTCAGCGCGACGGTCGATGCCCTCCGAGCGATGGGGGTTCATATTCGCCGCGACCGCGCCGGCTGCACCGTCGAAGGAGTCGGAGTCGGCGGCCTTCTTCAGCCCGAAAAGCCCTTCGCGCTGGGAAATTCAGGGACCTCGGCCCGGCTCCTCATGGGGCTGATTGCGAGCCATCCGATCAGGGCGATCTTCACCGGCGATCCCTCGCTCTCCAGGCGGCCGATGGAGCGGATCGCGAAGCCGCTGAGGAGCATCGGCGCGAGATTCGAGACTGCGCCGGGCGGCCGGCTGCCGCTGACCATGGAGGGGATCTACCCCGCTTTGCCCCGCCGCCACGCGCTCGAGATCCCGTCCGCCCAGTTGAAGTCCGCCTTGCTCCTGGCCGGACTCAATCTGCCTGGAACCACGATCGTCGAGGCCCCGCCGAGCCGCGACCATCTCGAACGGCTGCTTCCCCTGTTCGGGGCCCGGCTGGAAATCGCCGACCGTGAGCTCCGGCTGCGCGGCGAAGCGGAACTCCACCCGACATGCTTGTCCGTCGCCGGCGATCCTTCCGCCGCCGCCTTCCTGGTCGTCGCCGCCCTGATCGTCCCGGGCTCGGCGATCCGGATCGACAATGTCTGCGTCAATCCCCATCGCACCGGCCTTTTCGAAATGCTCGTCGCGATGGGCGCCGATCTCCGCTTCAGCGGCACGAAAATGATATCGGGAGAGCCGGTCGCCGACCTGGAGGCACGCCATTCGTCCCTCAAAGGCGTGGATGTCCCGCCCGAACTGGCGCCGCGGATGATCGACGAATTCCCGATCCTGTTCGTTGCCGCCGCCTTCGCCGAAGGAAGGACGAGGACCCGTGGCCTGGCCGAGCTCAGGATCAAGGAATCGGATCGCCTGGCAGGGATGGCCGCGGGCCTTCTGGCGATCGGCGTGCGGGTCGAAGAGCATGAAGATGGACTCGACGTCGAGGGCACGGCCGGCGAGCCCATTTCCGGCGGCGCGACGATCGCGTCCTTGCTCGACCACCGAATTGCGATGAGCTTCGCCGTGGCTGGTCTGCACAGCGTCGAGCCGGTAGGGATTGACGACATGCGGCCGATCGACACCAGCTTCCCCGGCTTCCTTCACGCCCTCGAGGCGTTGACCCGGCCATGATCATCGCCGTCGATGGACCCGCAGCGAGCGGAAAGGGCACGATCGCGCGTGCGCTCGCCACGCATTTCGGCCTTCCGCACATGGACACGGGCCTCCTCTACCGCGCCGCGGCGCTCAACCTGCTGAGCATGGGCGGCGACCCGGAAAGCGAGTTCGCGGCAGCTCGCGCCTGCGATCTTTCCCAGATCGACTTCGGCGACCCCGAGCTGAAGAGCGAGACGGTGGGCGGGATCGCGTCCCGGATCTCGACCTACAGGCTGGTCCGGGAAGCCCTGATCGAACGGCAGCGCCGGTTCGCGGCCCAACCCCAAGGCGCCGTTCTCGACGGCCGCGACATCGGCACAATCATCGCCCCCGAGGCCGAGGTGAAGCTGTTCGTCACGGCAAGCGCCGAAGCGCGGGCCGAGCGGCGGCTCGCAGAACTCAAGCGGCTTGGCCTCGACGTCCATTATCCCGACGTGCTTGCCGATATCCGCGCCCGGGACGAACGCGACACCAGCCGCTCGACCGCGCCGCTGAGGCCGGCCCCGGACGCCGAGACGATCGATACGAGCGAGCTGAGCGCGGACCAGGCGATCGAGGCGGCGATCAAGGCGGCCGAGCGGCGTCTCGCGCGCGTCTGACGGGCGCGCCTTCGCCACTGCGGACATCGCCTGTACCGAAATGGGGCGGTTGAAGAGTCGACCCCCCTCTTAATCCATGTTAGCGGTAGGCACCGTAGACGACTCGGGCCCCGGAAACCCTTTCCCGGGGCCCTGTTTTTTTGTCATGGGGCCGGCCGTCTCGCGCCGGAGGCCTTCGACCTATCGGCAGCGAAGCTCGCCGCGGTCGATCTCGCGGCCGAGCAGCGCGCCCGCTGCTCCGCCGATCAAGGTTCCAAGCGTTCGTTCGCGCCCGCCGTCGATGGCCCGACCGGCGAGAGCCCCGGCCGCACCGCCGACGATCATGCCGACGGTTCCGTCGCTTCGGCGGCAACGATAGGCGCCATCCTCGCCGCGCCACACGCGGTCGCGGCGGGTAAGGGCGCGCTCCTGATGTCCGGGATGGATTCCGGCGTCACGCGCGCGGCGGCCGTGCGCAGGCGCCCAGGGCGGCGGATCGGCAAAGACGGGCGCGGCAGGAACGGAGGCGGCAAACGCCGCCGCGGCGAGCAGGATCTTCTTCACGGACTTCCCCCTCCGACGAGCGATGACGATCAGGTTACGCCCTCGCCTCTTTGCCGCGCAAGTCGCAAAGCCGGGACTTCAGCGGCGGTAATGGCTCCGCACCCGATCGTCATAGTCGCTGTCGAAGCGGGGCTCGTCACCCTCGGAATAGGAAGGCGCGCCTTCGAACTGCTCCAGGCCGCGGTCGACGACATAGCCGCCACGTTCGGTATCGTAGCGCAGCTCGTTCCACGGCAGTGGGTAATAGCGGTTGCTCCCGCCGAACAGGGCGCCGGTGGTCAGAACCGCATATTCCGCCTGACCGGTGCGTTTTTCGACCATGAAGCTGTCGATCGTGCCCAATTTCTTTCCCTGGCCGTCATAGACCGGGGTTCCCTCGACCTTCTTGGACGAGATCAGTCGCTCGGTTTCGTCGCGGGCGATGTTCACGGTGTCGCGGTCCATTGTCATTTCCTCTCGAAGCTCGGTTGGCAAACTCAGCCGAAATTCAGCTGACCGGTGAGGACGAGGAGAGCGAGCACCGCGACGGCGGCGATCGCCAGCCAGAGCAGCCAGCCCATGCCGGCGCTGCTCTTTTCTTCTTCGCGAGTCTCGCCAACGGCCCCGGGATGTTCGCCCGAGGAGGTCTGGAACTGGAGCGATTTCCAGCCGGCGACGGTCTCGGCGCCGGTGCGGTTGAGATGAACTTGATCGTCGACCCGATGGACCCACATTTCCGGGATCGTCTCCTCACGGTCGCCGCTGCCCATTCGGCGCAGCATGAAGCCCTCGTTCGAAGGCCGGTCGACGGTGCCGAGCAATTCGCCGTCCGACGTGAGCACCTGCATCCCGCGGGCAAATTCGCGATGTTCCATGGGCCGTCTCCTGCGATTTCAGTGGCAGGAGGGAAAACCCGCGAGGCAGGGCCGCCGTTCCACCTCCGGCACGATGCCCGCCGCATGGCTGCTGCGACTGATCGGATTGAAGCGGCTGCAGGTCGCGAGATCAGGCGGCGGCGCGATGATCCTTCTCGATCTCGCCGGGGACGAGCCAGCACAAGGCCTCGCTATCGTCGTCCCATCGCGCCTGGCGCGCCTTGACGGCATCGGCTGCTGCCTCGTCCGGACTCGACCTCCACGGACCCAGGATCGCGCAGGTGCGGTAGCGATATCTGGTCACTCGGCTTCCTCCCGCCTTCTTAGTCTTTCGTTAACGCAGTTTCTGTCGCAGTTCGGAGGGACCGATCGATTTGACCGCAAGATGGCTGAATCGTTTCTGGGGCGCAGCCACAGGCCGAGCCGCGGCGACAGAAACGCCCCGATCGCCGATCGGTCTGAGATGGCTGGAGAAATTCAGTCGACAGCGGCGCGACGGCACGCTTTGCCTAGATCAAGGCGACCGCTGCGAAGCCCGCGACCAGGAGCAGTAGAACCGCGGTCCCGATGAGGTTCAACCGTCGCTCGATGAAGGCTTTCATCCGCTCGCCATAACGCTTCAGAAGCCAGGCGATGAGGAAGAAGCGGGCGCCTCTCGTGATCGCAGCGAGCAGAACGAAAAGGAGGAAATTATAGGCGAAGAATCCGCTGGCAATCGTCACCACCTTGAACGGTATCGGGGTCAAACCCTTGATGAGGATGACGGCCGCGCCCCAACTGTCATACCAGGCCCGGAATTCGGCTATCGCGTCATGCGCGCCGTAGAGATTGACCAGCCACAGGCCGACGCTGTCGTAGAGGAAATAGCCGATCGCATAACCCAGCATGCCTCCGGCAACGGAAGTGATCGTGCAGATCGTGGCGATCCGATAGGCCTGATCGCGTCTCGCCAGGATCATCGGCACCAGCATCACGTCTGGGGGAATCGGAAAGACGCTGCTCTCCGCGAACGAAACAACCGCCAGCGATCTGAGAGCGTGACGATGATGCGCCAGACGCAGAGTCCAGTCGTACAGCGCGCGAAACATGAAGACCCACCCGGTGAAAGTTGGCGCGGGCCTTAGCCGGGAAAAGGGCTGCGCACCAGTCGGCGCACCTACCGTTCAACTCGGACCGGTGTTAGAACAAATTATCAGCTCATGGCCCGAATGTGTTTGAAATACCGTGACCTTGCCTTAGTAACTGCGCCATGGGCTCACGTGAAATGATTGCGTATATCTTGATCTTCGCGCTGCTGGCCGCGGCCGCGCTGCTGGCTTTGCGCATACGGCATGGCTTCAGAAAGGCGCAGCTCGAAGATCGCAAGCATGTGCGCATCGACCTCGTGCGGCGACCGGGGTCTCAATCCGAAGAGGCTGTCGAAGATTCCAGATAATGGGGCCCCGCCCCTTCGGCGGCGAGGCGGTCTCCCGGGTTGCGCAACGGGCAATTGTCGACCGACAGGCAGCCACAGCCGATGCATCCGTCGAGCCGGTCCCTGAGCAAGGTCAAACGCACTATCCGTCGATCGAGATCGCCTCGCCAGTCGGCCGCCATTGCGGCCCAATCCGCCTGACCAGGCGTCCGGTCGACGGGCAGGGCCGCGAGCCTTTGCGCGATTTCGGAGAGCCGGATGCCGAGCTGCTGCGCGACCTTGATGATGGCGATCCGCCGAAGTGCGGACCTCTCGTAGCGACGCTGATTGCCGCCTGATCGCCATCCGGTGATCAGCCCCTTCCGCTCGTAGAAGTGAACGGCAGAAACGGCGACCCCGCTTCGCCGCGCAAGGTCCCCTACCGTCAGCACCTTCGCCGGCCCGCCCGATCCGCTGCGATTCATCTTGACCTCAACTATAGTTGAGATTGCATAGACGCTCCCCTCTTCGACGATCAAGAGGGAGAAGCTCGATGAACGAACCGATGTTCACACTTGGCGCGGGGCGCCGTTCTTTCGTGGAACCGCCACCTGCGCGCCCGATCAGCGCTCCAACGCCTGGTGATCGAGAAAGCGGGAAGGTTGGGCGACTGACCAGGGCGTTCTCGGCCGGCTAGCGACGCCGGGCCCGCACGCGTTGAAGGAAGCCACGAAACAGGCGCCGCCGGGCGAACGGTTCGAACGGCTCCCCGGCGCTTTCCGGATCGGCGACCTCCGATTTGGCGACCGCCTTCGCCCCCGCGCCGAAATTGGGCGGGTTATAGAGGCAGAGGCTTCGGCCGTCGCCGCGAAGACGATCGATCGTTGCGATCAGGGAGCCGGTTTCGGCGAAGAGCCGCCCGACATCGGCGGGATCAACGCCGAGATGCTCGGCCATCAGATCGGCGCGCAAGGCAGCGATCTGGAGACGACATCCTTCATTCGCCGGCCGCCGGGCATCGATCGTCACGTCACATTCGCTGTCCAGCCCCATCGAGCGGTTGTTCATGTTCGCCGACCCCACCTTCAGGACGACATCGTCGACGATCATGATCTTGGCGTGGACGTAAATTTCGTCCCCCTGCTCGGTCACCGGATAATAGATTCGGAAACGATCCTTGTGATCGGCCTTGCGAAGAGTCTCGTACAACTCGGCCCGGGCCGCGCCCATCACCTGTTCCTCGAGCCAGCCGTCCGCGGTGCAGGGATTGACGATGACGAATTCAGGCGGGTCGGTTTCGGCGAGGCGCTTGCAGATCGCCTCCGCGATGACACGGGAGGCGAAATATTGCTGCTCGACATAGAGGAAGCGCTTCGCCTCGCCGATGAGATCGACGAACAGGGCCTCTATCTCCCGGACCTCGTCCTCCTCGCCATCGTCGCCGCGGGTTCGGGAGATCGCGATCTCCACGTCGTGGAAATCGGCCAGCAGCTCGTCCGGCCAGGGATCACTTTGCTCCTTCGGCGGCTCGACCAGCTCCCGGCAGGCTTTCTGCCATCGCCGCCGCCCCAATTCGCCCAGCGCCCGAGCCACCGCTCCGTCGACCGCCATCGTCGCGTCGTGCCATGGCCCGTAGGGACGATGGGTGGTGGGTCGCTGGCGACCGGGTTCATCGTCCAGATGATCGCGTTTGTCCCAGCGCGATCCGGTCATGTCGATGCCGCCGCAAAAGGCCATCGAGTCGTCGACCACGAGGATCTTGTGGTGATGGCTCGCGGCGAGCGGCGGCGTGCTGTCGAGCTTGAACGATATCCTCTTGTTGAGCAGCCGCCAGACCATCATTCGGGCCAAGGTCGTGCCGCGCCCGAGCAGGCTGTAAAGCTCGCCGTTCCAGGCGAGGATGTAGATCCGCAGCTCAGGGCGCTGCTTGGCCAGCCAGGCGATGAACGGCCCGAGATGGACGGGAATGTCGTCCTCGCCGGATTCGTCCTGTTCCTCGCCGATCAACTTGATCCGCGTATCGAGATCCCAGCCGATGAGCAGGATCTGAGACCGCGCCTCGAGCATCGCCTTTCGGGCGAGCCTGAAATAATTGGCGGCATCGACGACCAGAGCGGCACGATCGGCTTGTTCGATCCGCCAGCAATTGCGGCCCGGATCGAGCAGCGATTCCTCGTTCCTCGCCAATGTTGTTCGATTGCCGCTCACCCACCGACAACCGCCGAAGCCCATTGAGGTTTCGTCGCCGTAATCAAGTTTCCGGCATATAGGCGAGCAGCTCGTTGACCCGCCGCTCCGCATCGGCCAGCGCCTGATCGATCGGCTTGGTTCCGGCGACCGCCGCTTCGAGCTCCTCGCCGATCAAGCCCTGGATGGCCGATTGGCGCTGAGCATGTTCGGGCAGTTGCGCTCCGGTCGCGGCCATCGCCGCAATGTCGCTTCGGTGCGGCAGCGCCCGAAACTGCGGTGTTGCGAGCACCGCCTGGAAGGCGGGGAGATGTCCGGTCCTGGACCAGTCGAAATTGTGAGCGGCCAGGAAGCTGAGGAATCGGCCGATCGCCTGCCGTTCCCTGGCCGTCCGCTCGGCGCGAGGCATCACCCAGGCGTGGCCGTCGACGAAAGCCGCTTCCTCTCCCCAAAGCCGCGGAAACGGCATGACGGCATAATTGCCGTGAAGCGGCCGACCCTCGATCTTCGCCTCGTCGTCATAGGGGCCGATCATCCAGGTGCCGGTCGGAAAGATTCCGCCGTCGCCGTTCATGAAGGCGGCGGTGGCGGCCGGAAAATCCTGGTTGCGGGTGGTGAGCCCTTCCGCGTTCAGGGTCTTGAACAGCTGGACGATCCGGTGCGCCTCCGGCGTGTTGAGGCGAATGTGGCGGGAATCGGGGAAGATCTCGGCCCCTTGGGCGAGCAGGTAGGTATAGAGATTGGCGACGTAATAATCGGGCGCACTGACCTGGGCCTGGATGAGATAGGGCTTGCCGGTCGCCTGCTTGAATCGCCGCGCATGTTCCAGCAGCTGTTCCGGCGAGGCGGGAAGGATCGGCCGGTCGCCGTCCATCAGCCCAGCCTGGCGCATCAAGGCGGTGTTGATGTGCCAGAGCCGCCCGATCGTGTCCCAGGGAAGCGCATAGGTCCGGCCGGACTTGATCGCTCCGGCGCGGCCCGCCTCGGTGAAGGTTTCCGGGCCGATGCCGGCCTCGCGGAGAAGCTCGTCCATCGGCTCGAGGAGTCCCCGCCCCTGATAATCCGAGATGACCGACTGGTGCATGATGACGACGTCGGGGGGATCGCCAGCGGCAATCTGCGCCGATAGCTGCGGATAGCCCGGCCAGGCGACGACATTGATCTTCAGGCGAATATCCGGATTTTCGGCCTCGAACTTGTTGATGAGGGTGGTGAGGATTCCGCACTCGCCCTCGGCGGCGGAAACGTCGACCGTCTGCCCGTAGACCGCGCCGCATTCTCCGAAGAAGCGCTGGACGACGATCTCGGTCCCTTCGCCGCCGCTGCCGCAGCCGGCAAGTGCCGCCATCGCGGCAAGGATTGCGGCGATTCTCACCTGACCGCCGCTCCGGCCATCGCCCGGACGATCTGCTTCTGGAAGATGATGTATACGATCAGGATCGGGATCGAGGCGAAGACGGCCTGGGCCATGAGGAAGCCGAGACCGCTCGTCTGTGCATAGTTCATCTGGGCCGACGCCAGGCCGACCGTCAGGGTGAATCTGTCGCTCGTCGTCGCCGAGATGAGCGGCCACCAGTAATCGTTCCACGCGCCGAGGAAAGTGAACACTCCGAGCGTCGCCTGGGCCGGGATGGTGAGCGGCAGAAGCACCTTCCAGAACAAGGTGAAGTGGGAGGCGCCATCGAGCAAGGCCGCTTCATCGAGCTCGCGCGGGATCGCGCGGAAATATTGGGTCATGAAGAAGACGCCGAACGAAGCGGTGAGCCCCGGCAGGATCAGCCCCGTATAGGAGTTGTGGAGGCCGAGATCGGCGAAGAACTGATGCCGCGGCAGGATCACGGCCTGTTCGGGGATGGCCAGCCCAAGGAGGACGAAGACGAACAGGGTCCGGCGAAACGGAAAGTCGAGGCGGGCGAAGCCATAGCCGGCGAGCGAGCAAAGGATCAGAACGCCGACGGTGGTGCCGAGCGAGACGATCAGGCTGTTGAGCAGCCAGCGGGTCACCTGGGAGCCCAGGATCGCCCGGTAATTTTCCAGGGTGTAGGGCGCCGAGAAGGCAGTGGCGCTGTCGCGCATCAGCTCCGAATTGCTCTTGAAGGAAAGCAGGAGCGTCCAGAACAGCGGAGTCACCATGATGATCGCGGCGATCGTCACCGCAATCAGTGCCGGAGCCGACAGGCTCGCTCGGGCGGGCGAGCCGCTCATCGTTCGGGTTCCTGGCGGGTGACCGCCCAATATTGGAGCAAAGTGACGGCGACAATGAGGAGGAAAAGGAGCTCGGCCGCAGCCACGGCCAGGCCAAGCTCCCAACGGCCGAAGGCTATTTCGTAGATGTAAAGGACGACCGGTCGCGACGCGCCGCTCGGTCCGCCGGCGGTGAGGAGCTGAGCCTGGCCGAACAGCTGCAGCTGGGCCGCCGTCTGCAGCATGATGACGAGGACGAGCGTTCGCCGGATCGACGGCAAGGTGATCCGCCAGAAAGTGGTCCAGCGGCTCGCCTGGTCGAGCGCGGCGGCTTCGTACATGTCGGCAGGAACCTGCTGGAGCCCCGCCAGGAAAAGCATGATCGGAAAGCCGAGCGACCACCAGATCGTCGTGATCGCGAGGGCCGGAATGACGAGGTCCGGATCGCTGAGGAAGGGCAGCGGCTGGTAGCCGAGAGCGGTGGCGGCTTCCGCAAGGAGACCGGCGTCGGGGGTCAGGATGAAGCGCCAGATCAGGGTGACGATCGTCACCGACAGGACCGACGAGCTGAAGAAGATTCCGCGGAAGACGGCCGCGGTTCGGGTCGCGCGATTCAGCGCCAGCGCCAGCAGCAAGGCGATCAGGGTCAAGGGCAGCACGATCAGCAGAGCCAGCTGGAAGGTGTTGAGAAGCGAATGGTGAAAGACCGGATCGGCAGCGAGCCTGGCGTAATTTTCAAGCCCGACCCATTGGCGGGCGCCGAACAGGTCGGCACGGTGGAAGCTGATCCCGATGCCCAGCAGCAGCGGGTAGATGAGGATCACGGCGTAGATCAGGAGAAAGGGCCCGACGAACAGGAATCCGTCGAGTCGGCGCCGGTTCATCAGGCGGCCTCGGCGTGATGACCGGCACCGTCCGGTCCGAACAGATGGGTCATGGCTCCGTCGATCCGGAGGCCGACCCTGTCGTTCATCTTGACCGCGCTCGTGCCGACGTCCTCGGCGGTGATCGACTGGCCGTCGTCGAGCGTGGCGTAGACGAGGGTGCGCTCACCGAGCCGCTCGACCAGAAGCACCTTGGCGTCGGTGGTCCCCTCCCCCGCCGCGACGACCCGCACGCTCTCCGGGCGAAGACCCAGCTCGAGCTTGCCCGCGGGAAGCGCCGCGCGCGGCACGGCGGTTTCGACCTCGGCGCCGTCGCCGAGCCTGACCTTCGCTCGATCCCCGCCGTCGACGAGCTCCGCCGGCAACAAGGTCATCGCCGGCGAGCCGACGAAGCGGGCGACGAAGGTGTTGGCCGGGCGGCTGTAAATCTCCATCGGCGGCCCGATCTGCTGGATCCGGCGGTCGTTCATGACGATGATCCGGTCGGCAAGGGTCATCGCCTCGGCCTGGTCGTGGGTCACCATGATGACGGCCGCGTCGACCTTCTGGCGGAGCTGGGCGAGCTCGACCCGGGTTCGCATCCTGAGCGCCGCATCGAGGTTGGAGAGCGGCTCGTCGAGCAGGAAGAGCCTGGGCTGCTTGACGATCGCGCGGCCGATCGCGACCCGCTGCCGCTGGCCGCCCGACATCTGGCCCGGCTTCTTTTCGAGCTGCTCTTCGATCTCCAGAACCCGTGCCGCCTCCGCGACCCGGCTCTCGATCTCGTCCTTGGCCATTCCGGCGTTGCGAAGACCGAAAGCCATGTTCTCGCGCACCGTCATGTGCGGATAGAGCGCATAATGCTGGAACACCATCGCCACGCCACGCCGGCCGGGAGGCAATTGATCGATCCGCTCGCCCTCGAGGCGGACTTCGCCGCTGTCGAGGGTCTCGAGGCCGGCAATGATGCGCAGGAGCGTCGATTTGCCGCTTCCCGAGGGGCCGAGGAAGGCGATGAACTCGCGCGCCTCCATGTCGAGCGAGACGTCATCGAGCACGAGCGTCTCGCCGAACGCCTTGCTGACGTTGCTCAGTTCGAGGCTGGCCAAGACACCCCCTTTTATATGATTATTCGCGCGGCGATGATTAGCCCGCGGCGCGGCGCGGTCAACCGCCCAACTGATCTGCGCGGGGGGAGCCTCGGCTCCGGCTCGAACCC
Source organism: uncultured Sphingosinicella sp. (assembly GCA_966193865.1). GTDB lineage: Bacteria > Pseudomonadota > Alphaproteobacteria > Sphingomonadales > Sphingomonadaceae > Allosphingosinicella. The sequence goes on from CBIGXQ010000061.1 coordinate 12,440, forward strand.
CGGGTTCGGGCCGCAGAAGTCCGCCACTGGCACCGCTGAAGGGCTTTACATCCCTCTCCCGGCTCCCTAAATAGCGCGCCTCACCACAGCCTCTCGGAACAGGGTACGCCGTCGCGCAGCGTGCTCAACGCATTGATTGGCTGGGGTTTCATAGGACGCTGAAGCTGCCGATTCCAAGGGGGAATCGCGCGGCTTTTTGCGTTTGAGCGCATATTTTCAGTCAGCCGCCCCGGGCTCCCGCCCGGCCGCGGCAACAGGCGAAGGCGAGAAGCACCCACATGGCGACCAAGGCAGCTCCGGCCCCCGAGACCCGGCCCACCGCGTCCAAGCGTATCCGCAAGATCTTCGGAAACATCCACGAAGTTTCCGAAATGCCGAACCTGATCGAGGTTCAGCGCGAGAGCTACGAGCAGTTCCTCCGCTCGCG
>CBIGXQ010000062.1:0-12826 GCA_966193865.1 uncultured Sphingosinicella sp.
CCCTCGGGGCCGTGCTGGTCGATGTCGCCGAAGCCGCTTCGCTTCCAGCCGCCGAATGTATGATAGGCGACCGGCACCGGGATCGGCACGTTGATCCCGACCATGCCGACATTGACTCGGTGGGCGAACTCACGCGCGGCATGGCCGTTGCGGGTGAAGATGGCGACGCCGTTGCCATATTGATGCTCGCTCGGCAGCCGGACCGCTTCCTCGAAGCTGTCGGCCCTGACCATCTGCAGGACCGGCCCGAAAATCTCCTCCTGATAGGAGCGGAAGTGGGGCTTCACATGGTCGAAGAAGGTCGGGCCGATGAAATAGCCCTCCTCATGGCCCTGGAGCGAGAAGCCGCGGCCGTCGATGACGAGCTCGCCGCCTTCGTCGGCGCACATCTGGATATAATCCTCGATCCGCTTGCGATGGGCGGCGTTCACGACCGGTCCGTAATGCGCCTCGTTATCGGTCGAGACCCCGACCCGAAGCTTGTTGATCGCCGGGATCAGCGCTTCGCGAAGCTCGTTGGCGGTCTTCTCGCCGACCGGAACGACCACCGGCAACGCCATGCAGCGTTCGCCGGCCGAGCCGAAGGCGGCGCCGGCGAGGTCGTTGACGACCATGTCGAGATCGGCGTCGGGCATGACGATGCCGTGATTCTTGGCGCCGCCAAAGCCCTGCACGCGTTTCCCGTTCGCGGTGCCGCGCGAATAGATATAATGGGCGATGTCGGAGCTTCCGACGAAGCTGATCGCCTTGATCTCCTCATGGTCGAGGATGGCGTCGACCATCTCCTTGTCGCCATGGACGACGTTGAGAATCCCATCCGGAAGACCGGCTTCCTTCATCAGCTCGGCGAGCCGAACCGGAACGCTCGGATCGCGCTCGGAAGGCTTCAGGATGAAGGCGTTGCCGCAGGCGATGGCGACTCCGAACATCCACATCGGGATCATCGCCGGGAAGTTGAACGGCGTGATCCCGCAGACGATCCCGAGCGGCTGGCGCATCGAATAGACGTCGATTCCGGGTCCCGCGCCCTGCGTATATTCGCCCTTCATCGCATGCGGGATTCCGCAAGCATATTCGATCACGTCGAGACCGCGCTGGACGTCGCCCCGGGCGTCGGCGACCACCTTGCCATGTTCCGAGGCGAGAAGCAGGGCGAGGTCCTCCAGATTCTTCTCGACCAGCTCCTTGAACTTGAACATCACCCGGGCGCGGCGCTGCGGATTGGTCGCTGCCCAGCCCGGAAAGGCGTTGCGGGCGGCGGCGACCGCCTGCTCGAGATCGGCCGAGCCGCCGAGCCTGACCCGGGCTTGGACCCCGCCATTATTGGGGTCGAACACGTCCCCCTGCCGTTCGCCCGACGAATGGGCCGCGCCGCCGATGAAATGATCGATATTCCGCATTGAGACTGCCTCGACTTCTAGGGTGAGGGGATAGATCAGCCCTAGCCAAGCCTTTCGGCAAATGCCAGTTGCGGGTCAGCCGAGAGGAGCAAAAATGAAACTGGGTTCGCTCAAATCGGGCCGTGACGGACGGCTTGTTGTCGTCAGCCGCGACCTCGCCTGGTATGCCGACGCATCGCACATCGCTCCGACCCTTCAGGCCGCGCTCGACGGCTGGGCGGAGGTCGAGCCGCAATTGCGGCTTCTCGCCACCGATCTCGATCACGGGGTCATTCCCCGGGAGCGGTTCCACGAGCGCCAGGCGGCGGCGCCTCTGCCGCGCGCCTATCAATGGGCCGACGGGTCCGCTTACGTGAATCATGTCGAGCTGGTCCGCAAGGCGCGCGGCGCGGAAATGCCGGAGAGCTTCTGGACCGACCCGCTCATGTATCAGGGCGCCTCGGACGAGATGCTCGCGCCGCGCGATCCGATCCCGCTCGCCGATCCCTCCTGGGGCTGCGACCTCGAAGCCGAGATCGTCGTCGTCACCGACGACGTCGCCCGCGGCGTTTCCCGCGAACAGGCGCTGGGGCACATCAAGCTGATCGGGCTGGTGAACGACGTCTCGCTCCGCAACCTCATTCCGGCCGAGCTGGCCAAGGGTTTCGGCTTCCTCCAGTCGAAGCCCGCCTCGGCCTTGTCGCCGGTTCTGGTGACCCCGGACGAGCTGGGCGAAACCTGGGCCAACGGCAAGCTGAGCGGCGTTCTCAAGGTCGACCTCAACGACCAGCCGTTCGGCCGCGCCGATGCCGGGCAGGACATGACCTTCGATTTCGGTACCCTGATCGCTCATCTGGCCCGGACGAGGAATCTCGGCGCCGGCTCGATCCTCGGCTCGGGAACCGTCTCCAACCGCGATTCCGACGGCGGCCCCGGCAAGCCGGTCGACCGCGGCGGCCGCGGCTACAGCTGCATCGCCGAGGTGCGCACGGTCGAGACGATTCTCGACGGAGCGGCGGCGACGCCCTTCCTCAAGCCGGGCGACCGGGTCCGGATCTCGATGGACGATGAAGATGGCCATTCGATCTTCGGCGCGATCGAGCAGGAGGTGGTCGCGGCCTGAGGCTATTCGGCCCAACCCCCGACGCGTCAAAGGTCATTGACGCAGGTGTATTATATCTGCAACACAGATGGGGACACTTCGGGAGGGTTCGAACTCATGTCATTGCTATCACGCACGTCGGTGCTCGCCGCAGCGCTCGTTCTGGCGGCCGCGCCCGCCTCGGCCGTTCCCGCGGATCTGCGCGAGCGAGTCGATGCCTATCTCGCGAGCGCCTTCCCTGCAGATGGCCCTGGCGTTTCGGTGATCGTGACCGACGACGGCGAGACCGTCTATGCCGGGGGGCGCGGGCTCGCCGATGTCGAGGCCGGAACGGCGGTCACGCCGGAGACCGTCTTTCGCCTTGGCTCGATCTCCAAGCAGTTCACGGCGGCCGTGATCCTTCAGCTCGTCCAGGAAGGACGAATCTCTCTGGACGACCCGATCTCGCGCTTCTTTCCCGATTATCCTCAGCCCGGCGCCGGCGCGACCGTCGCTCAACTGCTCAATCATACCAGCGGGATCCAGAGCTATACCGGGATCCCGGGTTGGATGGTCGAGGCCAATACCGACCGCGCCTACACCACCGCGGAGATGATAAACCTGTTCCGCGATCTGCCCTCTCCCTCGGCGCCGGGCGAGCGCCACGATTACAACAATAGCGGCTATGTGCTGCTCGGTGCGATCATCGAGCAGGTGACCGGAATGCCCTGGCACCAGGCCATCGAGCAGAGGATCACGTCTCCGCTGGGTCTCGCGACGATCCGCTATGGCGTCGGTGAGGCCGAAATGCCTGCGATGGCGCGCGGCTATAGCCTCGGCTCCGACGGAGTTCGTCCGGCCAACCGTATCCACATGAGCGTGCCGCACGCGGCCGGCGCGCTGGTCGGAACGGTCGAGGATCTCGCCCGCTGGGCGCACGCTCTCCATCATGGCCGAGTGGTCGACGCGGAATCCTACGCCCGGATGACCGCGCCGACCCGGCTGCCCGACGGAAGCACCGTCCCTTACGCGTTCGGCCTGTCGAATGCCGAGCTCCGAGGCCGCCGCGCGATCGGCCATGGCGGCGGCATCTTCGGTTTCTCGACCGACAGCGTTTACCTGCCTGAAGAGGATCTGTTCGTTTCGGTGTTCACCAATTCCGACGAGCCGGCCGCTTCTCCGGGAATCGTCCTTCGCCGGGTCGCGGCGCTCGCTCTCGCCGATCCTTATCCCGATTTCGAGCGGACCACGGCCGAGATCGCTTCGCTCGAGCCGTGGATGGGAGTCTATGGCCTGGGCCAGGACTCCGCGACCCGACGCTTCTACGCGCGCGACGGCAAGCTCTACACGCGGCGCAGCGGCGGCTCGGAGCTCGAAGTCTTCGCCGCCGGGGACAATCGCTTCTTCTATGGGCCCGAGAGCCTCACCTGGTTCAGCCTCGTCCGGGACGGCGCCGGAAACCCGGTGATGGAGATGCATCAGAACGGCGAGGAGGCGGTCGAGCGGTCCGCCTGGACCGGCCCGATTCCCCAGGAGGCGCCGGCGGCGATAGTGTCGCGCGCCATCCTCGAGACCTATGTCGGAAACTATGTCGCGCCGATGGCGCCGGTGGCCATCGCCTGGGGCGAGAACGGCCAGCTGACGGTTCAGCTCGGCGGCCAGCGCGCCATCCCGTTGCGACCGGCAAGCGCGACCGAGTTCGAAACCGTCGGAGTGGAGGCAAGGATCGTGTTCCACAGTGACGAGGGCGCGGTCAGCCGCCTCGTGATCCACCAGGGAGGTCGCGAGATTGCCGCTCCACGCGCGGAATCGCCGCCCGCCGGCTGATCCGTCGAGGAGCCAAGGCTTGCGAGTCCCGTCGCTCGGGAGCAGAGGCAAGCCATGAGACATCCGCTCCTGATCGCCGTTATGGCCGCCTCGATGGCCGTCACCGCCCATGCCCAGCGAAGCGCCCGGGCGCCGTCGCAGCCGGCGAGCCTTAACGCCATCGCCGAGCAGGTGTCGGAACAGTCGCTCAAGGCCCATGTCGAGCGGCTGGTGAGCTTCGGCACCCGGCACACCTTGTCGGACCGCGATCATCCGACCCGCGGGATCGGTGCCGCGCTCGACTGGACCGAGGCCGAGCTCGGCCGCTACTCGCAAGCGTGCGGCGGCTGCCTTCAGGTGATCCGAACCGGCGACACCGTCACCGGTCGGCGGATCCCGAACCCGACCCTGGTCGAGAATGTCGTCGCCATCCAGCGCGGCAGCGAGCGCCCGAACCAGGTCGTCATCATCACCGGCCATATCGACAGCCGGGTGAGCGACGTCATGAATGCCACCGCCGATGCGCCCGGCGCCAATGACGACGGATCGGGCACGGCGGCGGTGATCGAGGCGGCGCGCGTGCTTTCGAAGCATCGTTTCCCCGCCACCATCGTCTATGCCGCTCTGTCGGGCGAGGAGCAGGGCCTGATCGGCGGCCGGATCCTCGCCGATTATGCCCGGGCGCAGGGCTGGGAGGTCGTCGCCAATCTGAACAACGACATCATCGGCAATAGCTGCGGATCCGATGGGGTCTGCGATGACGACAATGTCAGGGTCTTTTCCGAGGGCCTTCGCTGGCAAGGCGGCGATTTGCTCCGGCCGCTCGTCCGCAGCCAGGGCGGCGAGAATGATTCGCCGTCTCGCAACCTGTCACGCTTTCTTGCCGACCTCGCCGGCGAGCTCGGCCTCGGCCTCGACGTCCGCCAGATTTGGCGCAACGACCGCTTCGGCCGCGGCGGCGATCATACCGAATTCCTCAATGCCGGATTTCCCGCCGTCCGTTTCTCGGTCGCAGTCGAGAATTACAACTGGCAGCACCAGGACCTGAGGACCGAGAACGGGATCGAATATGGCGACACCGTCGACAAGATGGATTTCCCCTATTTGCGGCGAGTGACCCAGCTCAACGTCGCTGCCCTCGCGGCCCTGGCCCGAGCGCCGATGCCGCCGGCACCAACGGTCGAAGGGGCGGTCTCCACCGACACCAACGTCCGCTGGAACGCGGTTCCCGGCGCGACCGGCTATGTCGTTCGCTGGCGGAGGACCGACTCCAATCAATGGCAGCACAGCCGCCGGTTCCAGACGGCTGTCGTGAACTGCGCTCCCGTCGACGACGATGCCTGCCTGCTCACGACCGACGAATCGCGGTCGTTCGGAGCCATTCTCGATGGCGTGCGCGTGGACGACTGGGTGTTCGGAGTCTCGTCGATCGCCCCCGACGGCAGCGAAAGCCCGGTGGCTTCGGCGGTTCCGGGCGGCGCGTTCCGGCCCTACACACCGCCGCCTGCGGCGCAGTGAATCGCCCCTTGCGAGCGAAACCACGCCTGCGCGTGCGGGGAACCTCCGCCCTGCTCGATTGCTTCGTCGCTAGCGCCTCGCAATGACGAACTGAAATGAGCCGGAAGAGATCATATCAAGGCGGGCTTCCCACCCGCCAGCAGATCCTGGACTTCATCCAGTCTTCGGACGAGCCGGCGGGCAAGCGCGAGATCGCCCGAGCGTTTCAGCTCAGCGGTGCCGACAAGATCGCGCTCAAGACCTTGCTCCGCGACATGGCCGACGAAGGGCTGATCGACTCGGCGCCGGGCCGCGCCTTTCACAAGATGGGCGGCGTTCCCAAGGTCACGGTGTTGCGGGTCATCGACGTGGACGATTCGGGCCGCGCCTGGGCGACTCCGGAGCGCTGGGAGGCGGAAGGCGCGCCGCCGCGTCTGCGGGTGATGGAACGCAAGGGGCGCGGCAACGCGCTCGGCGTCGGCGACCGGATCCTGTCGCGGACTGAGGAAGGGCGCGACGGGTGGATCGCCCATCCGATGAAGAAGCTGCTGAAGGGCAGCGAGCTCGTTCTCGGGGTCGTCCATCAGGAAGGGACGAACCACTGGCTGCGGCCGGTCGAGAAGAAGGAAAGGCGCGAGTTGCCCATTTCCGAACTCGGCGAGGCCCGGCCCGGCGATCTCGTCCTGGCCGAGAAGACCGGTCGGCCGCCGCGGCTGTCGGCCCGGGTCGACACTATCCTCGGCGATCCCTTCGCGCCGCGAAGCTTCAGCCTGATCGCCATCCACAAGCATGGCATCCCGCACAAGTTCGGCGACCATGTCATCGAGGAAGCGGAGCAGGTCGCGGGTCAGGATCTCGGCGAGCGCGAGGACCTGACTCACATCCCCATCCTTGCCATCGACCCGGCTGACGCGCGCGACCATGACGATGCGGTCTGGGCATCGGAGGACGACGATCCCGCCAATCCCGGCGGCTGGAAGGCGATCGTCGCGATCGCCGACGTCTCCTATTACGTCCGCCCCGGAAGCGCCCTCGACAAGGAGGCCCGCAAGCGCGGCAACAGCGTCTATTTCCCGGACCGGGTGGTACCGATGCTGCCGGAAAACCTGTCGGCCGACATCTGCTCGCTGAAGCAAGGGGAGGATCGCGCCGCTCTGGTCTGCCATCTGCAGGTGGCGAAGGACGGACAGCTGAAATCCTGGCGTTTCACCCGCGCCCGGGTCCGGATCGCCGCCAACATCGCCTATGAGGATGCGCAGGCCGCGATCGATGCCACGTTCGGCCAGGAACGGATCGAGGTCGCGTCGCCGACCTGCGCGATGCCCGAGATCGAGTCGGGACAGGAGCCGATCGTGGCGCCGGCGCTGGTCGAAGGCAGCCTGAAGCCGCTCTGGGCCTGCTGGAAGGCGATGTACAAGGCGCGCGAGAAAAGGGCGCCGCTTGAGCTCGATCTCCCCGAGCGGCGGGTGGTGCTCGACGAGAAGGGGCGGATCACGTCGGTCGCTCCACGCGAGCGCCTCGACGCCCACAAGCTGATCGAGGATTATATGATCGCGGCCAACGTCGCCGCGGCCAAGGCGCTGGAGGCGAAGAAGGCACCGGTCATGTACCGGGTCCACGAGCCGCCCAGCCGCGAGAAGCTCGTCGCGCTCAAGGACTATCTGAAGACGTTCGGAATCGAGTTCGCGCTCGGCCAGGTCGTCCGCCCCGGTACCTTCAATCATATCATCGAACGGGTCGGCGAGGCCGATTTCAGGCCGCAGGTGATGGAGCAGATCCTTCGCACCCAGACCCAGGCCTATTACGCACCGGAAAATCATGGCCATTTCGGCCTCGCGCTCGGCTCCTACGGCCATTTCACCAGCCCGATCCGCCGCTATGCCGACCTCGTCGTTCACCGCTCGCTGGTCCGAGCCTATCGGCTCGGCGAGGGCGGGCTCAGCGATTCCGAAGCCGAGGCGATGGAGGTGACCGGCGAGCTCATCTCCAACCTGGAGCGGCGGGCGATGGAGGCGGAACGCGAGACTCTCGACCGTTATGTCGCCGCCTATCTCGCCGACCATGTCGGCGAGCTCGTCAAATGCCGGATCACCGGGGTTCAACCGTTCGGCTTCTTCGCCACGGTCGAGGAGCTTGGCGGCGACGGCCTGGTTCCGGTCGCCACCCTCACCCACGATTATTTCCGCTATGACGAGACCGGCCAGACCCTGACCGGCGACGAGACCGGCGAACAATACAGCCTCGGCCAGCGGCTCACCCTTCGCCTTGCCGAAGCCAATCCGGTGAGCGGAGGCCTTCGCTTCGAATTGCCCAACTCACCCCCGTCAGGCCGGCCGGGGCCGAGGCGCGACGGCCGCCGCGAGCAGGGCGGCGAGCGCAAGTACAAGGAAGGCAAGCGAGGCCGCCCGTCCAATATCCGGCATCGCGGCCGGCGCTGACCGACGGCTCTCGACAGGATCGAATCGCCTCGAACGAGAAAGGGCGGCCCCTTTCGGCGCCGCCCTTCCTTCTTGCTCTTCTCGAAGGCTCGAGAATGAGATCGAGTCGGTCTGGATCCCGGCTTTCGCCCGGATGATTCCGAACGCGCCTTCCGGCGCGCCGGATTACTTCAGCTCGACGGTGCCGCCGGCTTCCTCGATCTTCTTCTTGATCTCTTCGGCCTCGGCCTTGGAGACGCCTTCCTTGATCGGCTTCGGAGCGCCTTCGACCAGCGCCTTGGCTTCGCCGAGGCCCAGGTTGGTGATGGCGCGGACTTCCTTGATCACGTTGATCTTCTTGCCGCCGTCGCCGGTGAGGATGACGTCGAACTCGGTCTGCTCTTCGGCAGCCGGAGCAGCGGGGCCGCCGGCGGCCGGAGCCGCGGCAACCGCAGCGGCGGCGGAGACGCCCCAGCGCTCTTCGAGCAACTTGGCGAGGTCAGCGGCTTCAAGGACGGTCAGCTCGCTCAGCTGATCGACGAGGGTGTTGATGTCGGCCATTTCTATTCTCCACTAGGTTCATTCGGGCAATCGCGCCCTGGGTATAGTTCAAGCAAAAGGTCAGGCGGCTTCCTTGGCCGCATAGGCACCGAAGACTCGGGCCAGCTGGGCACCGGGCTCGTTGATCGTCCGCGCGATCTTGCTCGCGGGCGCCTGGATGAGGCCCACGATCGTCGCACGCAGCTCGTCGAGCGAGGGCAGAGCGGCAAGCGCCTTGATACCCTCGGCATTGAGCACGGTGTCGCCCATCGCGCCGCCGACGATCTCGAGACGATCGTTGGTCTTGGCGAAATCGACCGCGGCCTTGGCGGCAGCGACCGGATCGGACGAGGTGGCGAGCGCGGTCGGACCGGTCAGCAAATCGCTGAGCGGAGCGTAGCGCGTGCCTTCGAGCGCGATCAAAGCGAGGGTGTTCTTGGTGACCTTGTAACGGGCGCCGGCGTCACGCATCCGGTTCCGCAGAGCGGTGGACTGGGCCACCGTCATCCCGAGATTGCGGGTGACGACGACGACGTTCGTTTCGTTGAACGTCTGCTTCAGCTCGGCGACCTGCTCTCTTTTCTGAGCTCGATCCATTTCAGTCTCCAACTTCACCCGGCGGACCATCCGCCGGGCGCATCCCGGATTTCGCCGGAACGGGTGTCCAGGCCTGAGCCTGGACGGCGCGCGGCAGGCCGCACGCCTTTCGCACCGCCGCGAGCGACGACACGATGTCCGAAGGGGAGAAGCGAATGGCCGCGAGCCGTGGAGGCTTCAGCCGAACCGGTCGCACAGCGCCGGAAATCCTTTCCCCGTCTAGGCTGGACATTAAGGGCGAAGCGCCCACCAGCTGTCTCGGACGGGCCTGCGGGCGAGCCCGCAAGCGAAGGCGCGCATCTAAGGCTTCAGCCGCGAAAGTCAATCTCCCGGCGGACGCTTTCGGCATAGGCTCCATAGCTTTGGAAGGTGAGGCCGAGCTTCGACAAGGCTTCGAGCCTGGCCATCATGTTGCGCCGGTTCAGGCGCATCAGCCCGTTATAGGGGCTCCAGCGCGAAAAGCCGGGATGGGCATGGCCCTCCTCGTCCGGGTCGATGTCATAGGGATGGACGTAGCTGAGGATGGCCTGGCCGAGCCGCCTGCGCCGTCGAAAGGCGGCGACGATCAGGGGCATCGGCAGGACTCGAAGATAGACACCGCCCAAAGGCAGTGGAAGCCAACGGGAATGGAGGCTGACCGGAAGCTCGAGGACATTGGCGATCGGTCGCGGGTTCGGGCCGAAGCCCGCCCAGCCGTGAATCGGGCTGGGCGCCGGGAGGATCGAGCTCGAATAGGAAAAGCCGAGCTCCGCCAGGATCGGATAGGCCCAGCAGCTCTTTTTGGTGAGCGAGAAGCAGGGGGCCCGGTAGCCGATCGGCCGATCCGCGCCCGCCGCCTCGATCGCTTCGATGTTGCGAAGCAGGTCGGCCTGGAACGACGACGGATCCTGATCGCCGAGGACGATGTGACGGTCGGAATGACAGGCGATCTCATGGCCTGCGGACGCGATCCGCTTCACCATCTCCGGATGGCGGCGGGCAACCTCGCCGACGACGAAGAAGGTCGCCCGGGCCTCCCTCGCCTCCAGGAAATCGAGATAGGTCTCGATCAATTCGGGAACCCGCGGAGCGAGGCGTTCGCCGCCCTCGATCGACAGGCGCGGGTCTTCGACGTCGACGCTGAACAGGAAAGGCGCCTGGTCGATCATGTTCGTCGAAGCCGTCTTTCCAGGTCGGCGATGCCGCCGGCCGCGAGCAGGATGAGATGCGGCAGGATCGGCGCCCGGTAGCGCCAGTCGAAGTCGACCTGAACCAGGCCATGGAAGGCGGCATAGGCCAGAACCGCTCCGGCGGACGCGAAAAAGACCTTCTTCTCCGACTGTCCGAAGCCGGTGTCGCTGCGCCAGAGGGCGATCAGGAGCCAGCCCGCGAGCGCGTAGCACGGGAGGAAGAAGATGAGCTGCGCGACCCAATGGGTGGGGCTGAAGCCGGCCGCCCCCGGAGCGAAGAAATGGATGAAGCGGTCTCCGGAGATGAAGACATAGTCGACCAGCGCGCTCGGCGGCGAGTGATAGGTTTCGACGCGGGCGTCCACGACCGCGCCGGCCGAATAGCCGGCGGCCGTGACCTCGAACGCCCGCGCCAGCATTGCGAACGGCCATCGCTGCGGATCCTGGATCAGCCAGGCGAACAGGAAGGCGCCGCCCGCCGCCGCCGCGCCGAGCAGGAGGAGGAGCGGGCCGCGGCCGATCGGGAATCTGCCGGCGCGGGCGAGATAGGCGGCCCAGACGAGGTCTGGCACCAGGACGAAGCCGGTGGGCCGATAGAAGATTCCTGTGCCGGCAAGGCCGATCACACGCGCCCATCCGCGCGAATCGCCGAGGATTCGAGCGGCAACGAGGGCGAAGATCGAAAAGGCGATGAAGACGAAGGTGGAGTCGGAAAGCGCGTAGCGGACCCACTGGAAGAGGTCGAAGCAGGCAAGGAAGAGAAGAAGCGCGCCCCAGCTCGCTGCGGCGCTTCCGGTGGCCCGTCCAACAAGGCGAAGAAGAAGCAGTCCGACTCCGATGTCGGCGGCGAGATTGAGAGTGATCAAGGCGATCGGCCATCCGTCGCCGAATGCGAGCTGGAGGAGGGCGACCAGAGTTACGAACAGGACGTAGAGGATCGCCGGAAATTCAGAATTCACCTGCGCCAGTTGGCCGGCATAATCGAATCCGCTCTCGGCAAGCTGCTGGGCGAAGCGGGCATAGGTGGCGCTGTCCTGGCCGGTCGTCGGTCCGGCCGCCAGCACGTAGAAGCCGTGAACCAGGAGGATGATGAGGCCCGCCTGCCACGCAGGCGGCGCTGGCAGGCGCGAAAGCCTTGCGGTCGGTTTGGCGGTCTCGTGCAAGGCGAGGTCGGCCGCCGGGCCGCTCGGCCCCATCAGCTCGACGGGGTGCCGGCGAGCGGCCTCGCCATGAGCCGCTCGCCGAGACCTCTGGCGAGGCGCTCGACGAGACGGATGGTGATGAGTGCGCCGAAACGGGGCGCGACACGGCGAAGGCTGACGCTGCTCACCTCGTCCGAATAACGGGCCGGAAGCGGCACGTCGGCAACCCGAGCGCCGATCTTGCGAAGACCGAACAACATGTCGGTCTCGAAGAAGAAGCAGTCGGCAAGGTCATCGAGCGTCATCCGGCGGAGCGCCTCGGCATGGACGGCCGTATATCCGTTGGCGGGATCGCCGATCCGCCAATAGCCGGTGGCGCCCCTGTGAAGGATCGAGAGCAGCCGGTTGGCGAGCCGTCTTACCGGCGGCATGGCCTTGAGCGCGTCGGCCGACGTGCCGGGCGGCATCAGCCGCGTCGGCGCAAGCCTGTTCCCCTTGCTGTAATCGGCACCGCCGCGAAGGATCGGCTCGATCAGCAGGGGAATGTGAGCGGGGTCCATCTGGCCGTCGGAATCGAGCTTCACGATGATGTCGGCGCCGTCGGCGAGCGCGCGCCGATAGCCATGCTTCATCGCCCCGCCGACGCCGAGATTGCGGCCGTTGTGGAGGACGGTGATCCTTCGATCCTCGACATGGTCGGCGACATGGCGGCCGGTCGAATCCGGGCAGCCATCGTCCACCACGTAGATTCGCGCGACCTCGGACCCGATCGCGGCCAATACCGGTCCGATTGTCGCCGCGGCTCGGAACGAAGGTATGACCACCGCCAGCACCGGCGGATCCTTGGACAGGCCTTTCGGCGATGCGCTTATCGTCCTTCTCCGCAAAATGGGGATGGCTGGTTTGTTAGCCAGCCGTTCCGGCCAAGTCCACGCCGGGCTCCGCCGGATCGACGATGCTCAGGCCTTCAGCGCGTCGTCAATGATGGCTATGCGGTGAAGCTGGACGGGAGCGGGAGCATATCCGGATGGGCGACGGTTACGAGTTTCGGCTGCTGACCCTGGACTCGGCGGAGCTTGTCGAGATGTCGGCGCTCCTGCGCAGCGTCTTCCCCAAGGCCCGCCACCTGACCGAACGCTATCTTCGCTGGAAATATGCCGACAATCCGGATGGACGGGCGATCGGCTGCAACGCCTAT
>CBIGXQ010000063.1:0-12598 GCA_966193865.1 uncultured Sphingosinicella sp.
GACGACGCCTACGGGATGATCCGCTGGAAGCAGGCGAACATGGGTTTCCAGGATTTCGGACTCACCTACGGCAATCCGGACTTCGTCAAATATGCGGAAAGCTACGGCGCCAGCGGACATCGGGTCGAGAGCGCGGAAAGCCTTCCGGCGCTTCTCAGGCAATGCCTCGACACGCCCGGAGTCCATCTGATCGAATGCAAGGTCGACTATAGCGAGAACGACCGAATCCTGAACCGCGAGATCAAGGAGCTGAGCGCCGCGCTCGACCTCGGGACTCCGGCGGGCCTCACCGTGGAGCAGGTCGAGGAACATGCGCCCGCGGCGCACGCCCCGAAGCCGACCCTCGCCTGATCGGAGCGGGGGGATGGTCAAGCTGAGGGACGTCTATCCGCTCTATCTGGCGAACGAGGCGAAGCAGCCCAACGCCGATCTCGAGGTGACCGACAAATTTAGCGGCGAGGTCGCTTTCCGGGTCGCCCAGGCGGATGCGAAGACGATCGACGCCGGGATCGCCGCCTGCGCCGAGGCGGCCGAGCCGATGGCGCGGATGGCGAGCTACGAACGGCAGAACGTGCTCCAGCATTGCGTCGACCGCTTCAAGGAACGGTTTGACGAGCTCGCTTTCGCTTTGTGCGTCGAGGCCGGAAAGCCGATCAAGGACAGCGAGGGCGAGGTCACCCGCCTGATCGACACGTTCCGGATCGCCGCCGAGGAATCGGTCCGGATGACCGGCGAGGTCCAGCCGCTCGACATCAGCCCGCGCGCGAAAGGCTATCAGGGGATCTGGAAAAGGGTTCCGATCGGGCCCTGCAGCTTCGTCTCGCCGTTCAATTTCCCGCTCAATCTCGCCGCCCACAAGATCGCTCCGGCGATCGCCGTCGGCTGCCCGTTCGTGATGAAGCCGGCGAGCCGGACTCCGCTCGGCGCGATCATCATGGGCGAGGTTCTCGCCGAGACCGATCTTCCGACGGGTGCCTTCTCGATCCTTCCCGCGCACCGCGAGGGCGCCGATCTGTTCACCACCGACGAGCGGCTGAAGCTGCTCAGCTTCACCGGCTCGCCCGGAGTGGGCTGGGACCTCAAGGCGCGCGCCGGCAAGAAGAAGGTCGTCCTCGAGCTGGGCGGCAATGCGGCGGTGATCGTCGATTCCGACGCCGATCTCGACGACGCGGTCGAGCGGATCATCTTCGGCGCCTTCTATCAGTCGGGACAGAGCTGCATCGGGGTCCAGCGGATCATCATCCACGCCGACATTTATGACGAGCTCCGCGACCGCCTCTGCGAGCGGACGAGCAAGCTGGTCGCAGGCGATCCCAAGGACCGCGACACCTTCATCGGGCCGATGATCAGCGAAAGCGAGGCGCGCCGGCTCGACAACTGGATCCGCGAAGCCGTCGACGGCGGCGCGACTTTGCTCTGCGGCGGCAAGAGGGAAGGGGCGATGCTCGAGGCGACCCTTCTCGAGAATGTCGACCGCTCGGCCACGGTCGTGCGCGAGGAAGCGTTCGGCCCGGTAGCGATCCTGTCGAAGTTCAGCCGGTTCGACGAGGCGCTCGAGGAGGTCAACGACAGCAAGTTCGGGCTTCAGGCGGGAATCTTCACCCGCGACCTGTTCAAGATGTTCGACGCCTGGGACCGGCTCGACGTCGGCGGCATCGTCGTCAACGACGTTCCTTCCTATCGGGTCGACAACATGCCCTATGGCGGGGTCAAGGATAGCGGCCTCGGCCGCGAAGGCGTCCGCTTCGCGATGGAGGACATGACCGAGATCCGAAACCTCGTCATCCGCCGAGGCGCCGGCGCCGCCCTCAAGCATCTCGGCGAGTAAGAATCGCCTCAGGTGATCGCTGAACCAGCATTTGCTTCGGCGATGGTCCGGTTGCTCGCCCGGAGCTTGGCCTTGAGGGACGTGGCGAAACCGTGCTCGAGCGCCTGCCGGACGTCCTCGTTCGCCTCGACATAGGGCCGCAATTCCTCCGCCGGCGCGCACCAGAAGCGGGCGGGGCCGTTGAGGACGACGCTCGCGCTCGCCGCCTCGCCCGACAATACGGTGATCTCGCCGACCAGGTCGCCGGCCCGGCACAGTCCGACCTGCCGGCCCAGGCTGGTCACCCGCGCCTCGCCGCTGGCGAGATAATAGAGATGATGGACCGGCTCGCCTTCGCGGGTGAGCTCGTCGCCCTCCTCGCCGTTGAGCCACACGCCCTGGTCGAGGATATGGCGCGCGCTTCGCCTTGGCAGACCCGGGAAGAGCCGGTCGACCATCGCCTGTTCCTCGCCGTTGAACCGGATGTTCCTGCCGCCCTGGAGGTTGACCGCGAAGACGGCGAGGCAGGTCGCCGCCAGAAGCGCCATCCACACCGCCGTCACCATGTCGCCGTTCCACCAGGCATGGCCGAGCGCGATCGCCGCCGCGATCGCGACGAGCAGCCGGGCGCGGGCGAGCCGCGGCGCAAGCATCGCCGCGACGAGCAAGGCATAGCTCGATTGCTGGACCAGAGCGTCGGCCGAAAACATCGATCCTCCCGCCCCGATCATGCGCCAAACCCGCATTGCCGAAAAGAGCATGATACCGCCCTATTCGTCATCCCGGCGCAGGCCGTGATCCATGAACACCGCCTTGTCGGTTCGCGCGGAGGCGCGGAGGCGTGGAGAGTCCGCGGTTCCAGCGCAAACCGGCACGATCTGATGGCTTGCGGAGTACGCCTTTCCCGCTTCGCGGGGGATGGAGCGACACCCCCTCCGCGCCACCGTCTCTCCACGTGAAAAGCGGCTTCGGTATTCAGTCGCCGGCCGGCGAAAGGCGCGACGTTGCGCGGGGTTAAGCCTTGATCCTATAGGAAGCCTGCCCAACGGCCGGCGCGCCCGCGTTTCGGCCTCTCATGTTCGAGATGGAGATTCACATTGAAGGCGATTTTGATGGCAGGCGCGGCGGCGATCGTGCTCGGCGGATGCACCACAATGACTGACGAGGCTCCCGCGACCGCGTCGCAGACGGATTCCGAGGCACCGGCGGCCAATGCGGCGGTGACCGTTCCCGACAACATCCTCCTCGCCGAATGGACCGGCCCTTTCGACGGCGTCCCGCCGTTCGACCAGGTCAGGCCCGATCTCTTTCCGCAGGCCTTCGAATTCGCGATCGACGAGCGCCGGCGCGAGGTGCTCGCGATCGCCAATAATCCGGCGGCGCCGACCTTCGCCAACACGGTCGAAGCGCTCGAGCGCGCCGGCGAGCGGCTCGACCGGGTCGAGACCCTGTTCTCGGTGATGACCTCGAACATGTCGACGCCCGAATATCAGGCGATCGACCGCGAATGGTCGCCGCGTCTTGCCGCGGCCTATGACGAGATCATCCTCAACCAGGCGCTGTTCGATCGGGTCAAGGCGATCCACGCCGCCCGCGAGACGTCGGGCCTCAATGCGCAGCAGCAGCGGGTCGTGACCCGGCTCTACGACCAGTTCGTCCGCCGCGGCGCCAATCTCGACGATGCCCAGAAGCAGCAGCTGTCGGCCTACAACCAGGAGCTTGCCCGGCTCTTCTCAGAGTTCAGCGAGAAGGTGCTGGCCGACGAGCAGACCTATATCGTCGCGACCGAAGCCCAGCTCGCCGGTGTCCCCGACGACGTCAAGGCGGCGACCGCTTCGGCGGCGCGCGAGCGCAATCTCCCGGCGGGGCAGTTCGCGATCGTCAACACCCGCTCGGCGGTCGATCCGATCCTCACCTTCGCCGACGATCGCGCGCTTCGCGAACAGGTGTTCCAGGCCTTCGTCAATCGCGGCGACAATGGCGATGCCAACGACACCAACCAGGTGATCGCGAAGATCGTCAAGGCGCGCGCCGATCGCGCCCGCTTGCTCGGCTTCTCGAGCCATGCCGAATGGCGGATGCAGGACACGATGGCCGGGACGCCGGCCCGCGCCCAGGAGCTGATGGAGCGGGTCTGGCCCGCCGCCGTCGCCCGGGTCCGCGAGGAAGTAGCGGAGCAGCAGGCGATCGCCGGCCGCCTCGGCCACGACATCACGATCGAGCCCTGGGACTATCGCTACTACATGGAGAAGATCCGGCAGGACCGCTACCAGCTCTCCCAGGAGGAGCTGAAGCCCTACTTCCAGCTCGACAACATGATCAGCGGCATGTTCCACATGGCGGGACAGCTTTACGGGCTCCAGTTCACCGAGAATACCGGCGAGGTCCCGGTCTTCCACCCCGACGTGCGCACCTGGCGCGTGACCAACCGCGCCGGCGAGACCGTTGGCGTCTTCTACGGCGACATGTTCGCCCGCACCGGCAAGAGGTCGGGCGCCTGGGCGACGACCTACCGGATCCGCTCGGGCCTGCTCGGCGACGACATCGTCCTGGGCTCGAACAATAATAATTTCGTCAAGCCGGGGCCGGGCGAGCCGGTCCTGATCAGCCTCGACGACGCCGAGACCTTGTTCCACGAATTCGGCCATGCCATCCATTATTTCCTGGCCGACGTTCATTATCCGAGCCTGCTCGGGACGCCTCGGGACTTCGTCGAATATCCGAGCCAGGTGCATGAAAACTGGGTCCTCACGCCGGAGACCCTGAACCGCTTCGCCCGCCACTACCAAACCAACGAGCCCATGCCTCAGGCCCTGGTCGAGCGGATCGAAGCGTCGCGCACCTTCAACCAGGGCTTCGCCACGGTCGAATATCTGTCCTCGGCGCTGGTCGACATGGCCCTCCATGTCGATCCGAACGGAGTCGTCGATCCGGACCGGTTCGAGCGGGAGACCCTGGAGCGGCTAGGGATGCCGCGCGAGATAGTGATGAGGCACCGGCTGCCTCAGTTCAATCACCTCTTCTCGTCCGATTCCTACTCGGCCGGCTATTATTCCTACCTCTGGTCGGAAACGATGGACGCCGACACCTGGGCGGCGTTCGAGGAGACCGGCAACGTCTGGGATCCGGAGACGGCACGGCGGTTCGCCGAATATCTGCTCTCGACCGGGAACGAGACCGACCGGGCTGAGGCCTATCGCCAGTTCCGCGGCCGCGATCCGGACGTCAACGCTCTGCTCCGCCGCCGGGGATTCCCGACCGGCACCCGCCAGTAGGTCCAAAGAAAGAGAAGGGCGCTTCCTCGAAGCGCCCTTCTTCTTTACGCCGGCCTCGCTTCAATTCGGTGACGCTTCAATTCGGTGACGGTGCACTATTTGCACGTCGCTCCGACGAGGAAGCTCAGCCCTGAGGTGCACTCTCTTCGGCCGTCGTCTCGACGAGGACGTTCAATTGTTCCTGGCACTCGTTGGCGATCAGCGCCTGGGCCACGGCCTGGATGTCGCCCGGCTGGGAATCGAGAGTCTGGAACGTGATCCGGGTCGGCACGGCGACCCCGGCCTGGCGAAGCCGATATTCGCCGCCGTCGGCGATGCCCACCGACGCTGGCCAGGGCAGGACGGCCTGGCCGGCAGCCCAGTCGATCGTCTGCGATTCCCCGCCTGGCCCAGTGATGGTGAGGCTGACGGTCTGGGACGCGTCGGGCCGCCACAGATTCACTTCCGACGTGCTGGCGAGGCAGAAGGTACCGCTCTGAGTCGAGTCGACATGCCAGATGGTCGGGCTTCGAGGCACGAGGCCGGCATTGCGGACGGCGCCGATCCGGGCACGGCGGCCGTCGGCGGTGGCGACGGTGCGCGAGCTCGCCTGGACGGCAGCGGTGGGGCTGAAATTGCCCGGCCCGCGGAACGTGCGCGTGGCGCCGTTGGCGAGAACGACGAGCGTGTCGTTCGCCTGCAGCGTGATCCTGGCATTGTCGGGAAGCGATCGGCCGGGCGGATAGCTTTTCGCCGAGGGTCCGGTCGATCGAACGACGAGGACATTGGCTGCGGCCGAGGCGGCGCCGGTGACGAGGAGCGCCGCGATGGCGAGGCGGCTAAGCGAAGCTTTACTTTGAACCCAAGACAAAGTGACCTCCCGGACCTGCTTCTCTGATCCTGTAGACGAAATGGGCGAGCGCCGCATCCTCCTTGTTGGATTCGGCCAGTTCCTCAAGTTCCGTCAGGGCAGTCGTATCGCCTCCGTCATAAAAACGCCAGAGATCGTTCAGCCGCTCGACAAGCTCGGGATCCATGTGCGGCACCGGCTCCCACACCTCGACCGGGGTCGATCGGCCGCTCAGGACGATCCGCCCCATCGGCCGGAAGCAGTCGATCATCGTCTCCTCTCGCGCCTGGTTGCTGACGAGGACCGTCGACTTGAGCGACTTGTTCGCCGACTCGAGCCGGGCTGCCGTGTTCATCGCGTCGCCCAAGGCCGTATACTGGATCCGGTCCTCGCCGCCGAAATTGCCGACGACCGCCTCGCCGCGGTGGAGGCCGACCCGGGTGCAGCCGATCGGGGGAACGTCGTCGCCCGCGGTCCGACGAAACTCCTCGCCGGCCTCGAACATGGCGATCGCCGCTCGGGCGGCGCGATCGCCGTCATCCTCGCGCGGTATCGGCGCGCCCCAGAAGGCGACGACCGCGTCGCCGACGAACTTGTCGATCGTTCCGCCATGATCGAGGACGATCTCGCTCATCACGTCGAGATAGCGGTTGAGAAGCCCAGACAGCTGCTCCGGCGTGATCGCGTGGCTGAGCTTGGTGAAGCCTTCGAGATCGGTGAACAAGGCGAAGATCTGGGTCTTCTCGCCGGTCAGCGCCAGCCGCTCGGGATCGCGCATGATCTCGTTGGCGATGTCGCGCGGCAGATATTTGCCGAGCGCCGACTGAGCGAAGCGCCTCTGCTCTGAGCCGACGGCGCGGGCGGCGGTGCCGACGCCGACGAAGGCGAGAAGCCAGCCGACGCCCCAGCCGAACGCCGGCAGATCGAGAGTCTCGATTCCGCGCCACTGGAGAAAGAAGGGCAAGGCGCCGAGGAAGAGGATCTGGGCGAACAGGATCAGGGCCAGCTTCCAGCCGCGCGCCTCGAGCAGGCTGGTCAGTCCACCGGCAATGACGACTCCGAGCGCCGCGATCCACAGCGCCAGCGGCGGCACCGGCGGCCTGATCCGCCCGTCGAGCTGTTGGGCGAGCATATGGGCATGGACTTCGAGCCCCTTCATCCAGCTTTCGCCGAAGCGGGTCATCGGGGTCTCGTAATCGTCGACGTCCTTGATGTTTCCGCCGATCAGGACGAACCGGCCCCGGATCGTCTCGGCGAAGCCGGCCTCGAGCGCGGCGCGGGACTCGGCGTCGAGGCTTCCGTCCTCGAGCCCGGAGAAAAGCTGGATCGGCAGATTGGTGAAGCGTCCGACCTCGCTGCTCGCGGGAAGGCGGAAATCGATGCTTCCGCGGTAGTTGCGAAACTGCGGATTGACCGGGCTGAGGGCGTTGGACAGCAAGGGTGGAAGGCGCGGATCCTGGCCGCCCCAGCGGCGGATGACTCCGTCGGCGAGATCGGGCTCGGTCTTGATGCTCGCCGGCCGCACTGGTCCCGACTCGACCTGGGCAAGGAAGCCGGTCAGGAACTGCTCCTGCCAATATTCCATCTGGTCGGGATTGCCATATTCGGCATTGCTCGAGGCGAAGGCGAGGAAGGTCGGCGTCCGCATTCGGCGGAAGGTGTCGATCAGCTCCGGATCCTCGGGCTGCTGCTGGTCGATGAGGATGTCGATTCCGATCGCCCGAGGCTCCATCCGGTCGATCGCCCGAAGCGCCTGGGCGAGCATCCGCCGGTCCAGCGGCGATCTCTTGCCGAGCAGCTCGAGAGTCTGGTCGTCGAAGGTGACGAGGACGATCCGGTCGTCCTGCTCGAGGGTCCGCTCGGCCATTTCGAGGAATCGGTAATCGTAGAGCGCCCGCTCGGCGTCGCTGACGAGCGGTATGTCCCAGCTGAAGCGGGCGACGTAGAGGCCGAGAAGGAGGAAGAGAAGGGTCCCGAGCAGGCGCGCCGGGCCGATCTGCCGGATGTCCCGCTTCGCCTTTTCGCGCCAGCCCCGTCGCCCCTGATCAGGCATCCTGCCCCCGCAAGCCCGCTTTCCGCCACAAGGGATAAAGTGAAAGCGCGGCGATGAACAGGCCGCGCCGGCCCAAACATCAAGGCCTCTCGCCATCCCGGCGAAAGCCGGGTTCCATCAAGGCAGCTTCCGAGCCCCGCAGCCGAGCCCATCAAATCGGGGCCCGCCCTCTTCGCGCCTTCGCGTTCTTCGCGCCTTCGCGTGAAACCCAACAGCGTTCGAACCGCGCGTGGCTTGTCCTGAGGTCCCGCTGAGGTCCTCCTCCGCACCTCAAGACTTGGGCATCGCATGAGACCAGCGCCGAAGATTCCACGCGAAGGCGCGAAGAAGACGCGAAGGCGCGAAGGAAGAAAGAGGGGGACCTGGAACCGGCTTTCGCCGGGGTGACGCTCGTGCTCAGCGCGCTCCGGCCTTTACCGCCTGCGCCCAGGCGAGGTCGGCGAGCGGCTCGAGGGTCGCCACCATGGTTGCGGCATGGGCGGAGGAAGCCGTGCCCCTGGCCAGCCTTCCCTTGATCCCGTGGACGATGCCGGCGAGCCGGAACAGGTTGAAGGCCATGTAGAAATCGAGGTCGGATAGGCCTTCGCGGCCGGTCCTCCGGCAATAAGCGGCGACATAGTCCGCTTCGCTCGGGATGTTGAGCGCTTCGAGGTCGAGACCGGCCAGTCCGGAAGCGAGGCCGTAAGGCATTCGGTACATCATCAGATGATAGCTGAAGTCGGCAAGCGGATGGCCGAGCGTCGACAGCTCCCAGTCGAGCACCGCCAGGACCCTTGGCTCGACCGGATCGAAAATCATGTTGTCGCACCTGAAGTCGCCGTGGATGATGCGCGCCCGCGGCTCGTCGGCGGGGATGTTGTCGGGAAGCCATTCGACGAGCCGGTCCATCGCCTCGACCCGCCCGGCCTCCTCATCCTCGACATATTGCTTTCGATCGCGTGGAGAGCGGCGATGGTCGCGTTCATCGCGTCGAAATAAGCGGGTCGTTCGCTGATGCTCACCTCGGGGAAGGAGACGTTCCAGAAGATCCGGCCTTCCACCATCGCCATCACGTAGAAGGGCGTGCCGATGACATTTTCGTCGCTGCACAAGGCGTAGGTCCGGGCGACCGGGAAGCCCTGGGCGCCAAGCGCGGTGATCACCCGATATTCCCGCTCGACCGCATGAGCGCCGGGGAGCAGCTTTCCGGGCGGCTTGCGCCTGAGCACGTAGCTTTGGCCGGGGGTGACGAGCTTGTAGGTGGGATTGGACTGGCCGCCGCGGAACTGCTCGACATTGAGCGGCCCCGAAAAGCCCTCAACCTCGCTCGCCAGCCATTGCTCGAGCCTCGCCTCGTCGAAACGATGCGCCTCGCGCACTTCGCTGGTGCCGACATTCTGGACGCTTCGATCCATCTGCCACCGGGCTAGCCGGAGCCGTCGAGGGAAAGCAAGGGCCGCCGGTACGTTGCCGATCATGGTAAAAATTGCGGTAACCATGCGACATGTCCCGCCTGCAACCGAGACTAAGGAGGAAGGGAAGGGGGGACGCCGTTCCTGAAGGATCCTCGAGATGCCCGACGGCATAAGCGGGGTGTCCTGACGGAGGCTTTTGGCCGAGCCGTCGCGCCTCGCTTCCCTGTTTGTCGACCTTCGACAATCCAGAGGGGAATGTAGAATGAAGAAGATCGACATCGCCGGAATCCCGGAGCTGGACACCAAAGTCGGGATCCACGGCTCGCTGAAGCAGAAAGAGGTCGGTGGACCGCTCTGCCTCGGAGTCGTCGTCGCCATCCTCATGGCGCTCGGCGAAAGATGAACTGGGGGAGGCGCCTCGAGCGCCTCCTTCCTTTTGGCCCGCGCCTCCTGCCGCCCGCCTGATCCCGATCCGATGATCCCCGGCCCCTCCTTGCGCCAGTGGCTAGACGACCTTCAGGCGCAGCAGGATTCGCTCGATCGGGTCGAGGCCTGCGCCGACCGCTGGGGCCTCCATCCGCTGATGACCCAGCTCGAGCGCGAGCTTCGCGAAATGAAGGTGCTGAAGGTCGATTCGCTGCTCGACTCGGCGAGGCGGTTCATCGATCGAAGCGGCGACATCGAAGCTCTGGTCCGCGATCTGATCGACGGGAGCCGCGCCGATCCCTTCTTCCGGCCGCCGTTCCGGGCGATCTCCAGCGACATCCACGAGGCCCTTTTGCTGTTCCACAGCGCGCCGCTGTCGATCGCTTTGGGGGTGACCCCGGTCGATCGCCTCGCCGCCAGGAAAAGCGGCAGGCGCGGCAGCACCTCGGTCGGCTTCACCGGAGTCGTCAGCCTCTATCGCTACGTCAGATCGGGCGACGCCGCGATCTCCCTCTGGGAGGCGCCGCCGATCACCGATTCCTTCGCCGGCGCCGAAGCCGGTTCATGCCGGCCGGTGGGGATGAGGCGGCTTCGCGACGGCGACGAGCTGGTCAGCGACGGCCGCCGCGAGAGTTTCGTGATCGAGCATGCGCGAAGCGACATCGTCTATTTCCAGGCCGTGATCCGGGCCGACGCGGCGCCGGTGTCGGTGGAATATGACAGCTCCACCCGCAAGTTCCTCGCCGCGACCAGCACCGACGAGGCCAGCTCGCGGGTCGAGATGATGGTCTCGCTTCTTCGCGTGATGGACCGGCGCGACGCTCTTCCGATGATCGTCGAACTGCTCGACAGCCCGAATTTCCACACACGCTGGCACGTGATGCGCGAATTGCTCGCGATCGATTCCGAGACGGCGCTGCCGCCGCTTCGGCGGATGGCCGTATCGGACCCCCATCCGGAGGTGCGCGCCGCCGCCGCCCTTACCCTCGATCGCTTCTTCGCCGACCATCAGGACGCGGCTCCGTGCCCCGCCTGATCCCCGCCGACACCGACGAACGGATCACCCTGGGAGATCTGGTCGAGCAACTCGAGACCGGCGATTTCGACAGCCGCGACGAGGACGTTTTCGCCTCCTGGGGGCCGGCTCTGAAGAAGCTCGCCAACGACCGCGCCTTCCTCGGCGACCTCATCGTCGACGAGATCAAGCGAAGGTGCGAGGGCCAGCTCCGCGACAACCAGTATAGCGCCCAGGTCGTGATGCTCCACGCTTCCTCGAAGAAGTTCATCATCCGCGCCAATTTCTGGCCGGCGCAGAACGACAGCGTCGTCCGCCACAGCGGTGCCGATCCCTTCTTCTACGGAATCCCCCACGATCATAATTTCTCGTTCCTGACGGTCGGCTATCTCGGCCCCGGCTATTGGAGCGACTATTACGAATATGACCATGACGCGGTGGTCGGCATTCCAGGGGAGAAGGTCGATCTCACCTTCGTCGAAAAGGCACGGCTGAGCGAAGGCAAGGTGATGCTCTATCGCGCTCATCGCGACATTCATCTCCAGCTGCCGGCGGACTCGATGTCGGTCTCGCTCAACATCGTCGAGACGGCGCACAGCTCGGCGTTCCGTGACCAGTATCGCTTCGATCTCGAGCGCTCGACGATCGACGGCATCATGACCCATGTCTCGATCGAGCCGATGCTCGCCCTCGCGGCCTGTTTTGGCGGCGAGGAAGGGATGGATCTGGTCGAGAGCTTCGCCGACGATCATCCGAGCGACCGGATCCGCTGGCGCGCCGTCCAGGCGCGCGCTTCCGCCGCCGACGGGATCGAGGGCCGGATCGCCGTCTATGAGCAGGCCAGCCGCGCCGGAAACCTCCTGGTCGGCGCGATGGCGCGAAGGGAGATCGAACGGGTCGAGGCCGGCCGTGCCTGGATCGAGGGCGGTACCGCCATCGGCCCCCTTCGCCCCGCCTGACCTCAGGCCTCGCCCCTGCCGTCACCGCCGCGACGGCATCAGCCGGGGAAGCGCGAAAACATCCTCCATTTCGGGCTGGTTGGATTCGCCGTCGTCCCCGAAACATGCTATGATCCTGACGGTGGGCTGTGGTTCGAAAGGACTCGACTATGGCTATACGAACGTTCGCCTCGGCCGCGTTGCTGGCGGCCTTCTCGGTCCCTGCGGCCGCAAGCGTCATCTCGATCGGGAGCACGTCGGCCAGCCTCTGCTATCAGGCGGCGGATTCCCCGGTCGCTCCGACCTTCGCCGAGATCAGGATCTGCGACACCGCGCTGAGCGAGGAAGGGCTGACTCAGCACGATCGGGTGGCGACCCATGTCAATCGCGGCATCCTTCGCCTTCGCCGCGATCAGATCGCCCTCGCCATCGCCGATTTCGACCGGGCGATCGCGATCGATCCCGACCAGCCTGAAGCCTATCTCAACAAGGGCGCGGCGATGATCAAGCAGCGCGAAGCTGGCACCGCGCTCGGCCTGTTCACGATGGCGATCGAGCGCAATACGAGCCGGCCCGAGCTCGCCCATTATGGCCGGGCGATCGCGAACGAGAGGCTGGGCAATGCCCGCGCCGCCTATCGCGACTATCGGCGCGCGAGCGAGCTCGATCCGGACTGGGCGGAGCCCCGGGCGGAGCTGACCAGGTTCCGGGTCGTCCGCGACTGAACGGACTCGGCCGACCGGCCCTTGCGACCGGCTAATCGATTCTGCCATGGGCAGGCCTGCGCTTTTGTCGCGCCTCCGCCAGAGCCTGTCCCCTTCATATGGAATCGCCGGGACGGAGCCGAGTTCAGCCCAGGGC
>CBIGXQ010000064.1:0-12349 GCA_966193865.1 uncultured Sphingosinicella sp.
CGAGGCGGCGCGATGAGCGCGGAACAGCGCTGGATCCGCAGCCTGTGCGTTCTCGGCGGCGGAATCACCGGATTTTCCGCAGCTCTGGCCTTCGCCCGGGCCTTGCCGCGGGTGCAGGTGCGCCTGATCGCGACTCCCGCCGATTCGGCCGCGCTCGCCGACCGTCCGATGGCCAGCCTGCCCGCCATCCACCGCTTTCACGCCGCGATCGGGATCGACGAGCTCGAGCTCGTCCGCGACGGCTGCGCGCTTCATCATCTCGGCACCCGATTCAACGGCTGGTCCGCTTCGGGCGAATCCTGGTTCCACGTCTTCGGCGACCATGGCCTCGCTGCCGACGGCGTGCCGTTCCACCAGATCTGGGCAAAGCTTCGGGCGACTCGGCAGATGGCGGCTTTTGATCGGTTCGCGGCGGCGGCTCGGCTGGCGGAGGCGGGGAAGTTCGTTCATCCCGAGGACGATCCGGCATCGCCTTTGTCGACCTATCTCTACGGGCTTCGATTCGAGCCCAAAGCCTATCTCGAACGGCTGGTCGCCCAGGCCGGAAAGCATGGCGTCGATGTCGTCGAAGGCGAATATGGCGACGCCGTGCGGAGGGACGACGGCGGGATCGCGGCGATCCGGCTGAAGGACGGCCGAGCGTTCGAGGCGGACCTGTTCATCGATTGCTCCGGGCCTTGCGCGCCGTTGCGATCGGCCGTCGACAGCGCCTGGGAGGATTGGAGCGCCTGGCTACCCTGCGATCGCCTGCTCGTCGCGACAGGCGAGCGAAACGCAGTGCCGGCGCCTTCGGACCAGGTCTTCGCCGTCGCCGACGGTTGGCATTGGGAATCGGCGCTTCCCGATCGACTTGCCGTCGGCTTTGCCTGGAATTCGGCCGTCACTGAGGATCAGCGGGCGGCAGATCAGTTCGAAGCTTGGTCCGGTGTGCCGGTGGCCGAAAAGCTGACGATCCGCGTCGGCCGCCGCCCCGAGCCGTGGAAGCGCAACGTGCTCGCGATCGGCGACTCGGCGGTCGCGATCGATCCGCTCCACTCGGCTGGATTGCATCTGGCCCAGAGCGCGATCCTGCGGGCGCTGGAGCTTCTTCCAGGACGCGACTGCCACCCGCTCGAGCTGAGCGAATATAATCGGCGGACCGCGCTCGAGACCGACCGGGTCCGGGACTTCCAGGCGCTTCATTACCTGCGCTCGGGAAGGACCGAAGGCGAATTCTGGAAACGGGCGTCGGCCCAGGAGGCGCCCGCCAGCCTTGCCCACAGTCTCGACCAGTTCGAGGCGCGAGGCCGGCTTCCCTTCCACGACGAAGAGAGTTTCGAAGCCCAGAGCTGGCTCGCGGTGCTGCTCGGAATGGGCGTGATGCCGCGGCGGATCGATCCCAGCGCCGACCGAGTCAATGACGATCAGGCGGCGGCGGCGATGGCGGGCCTTGCGGAGCGGCTCGAAAGGCTCCCGGACCGGCTTCCGGCCTATCGCGACTATCTGGCCCGAATGACCGGAAAAGCCCGACCCTGATTCATTGCGCCGGTTGCGCCGCCGGAGGGGATCGAAGCTCGGTCAGACGCTCCGCCGGGCCGGCGATCGGCGGCAGGACGCCTTCGGGGCGGTCGAGATAGAAATAGGCCACAGCCGCGACGTCGTCGCTTCGGTAGAAATTGGTGTGGCCGTCCGGCAGCGACGGATTGGACAAGGGCACCGGCGGGTCGCGGGTCAGCAGCTGCTGGAAATTGGTTCGGGAACCGGGATCGATCGTCACCGGAATGAGGGGTGCTCCGGCCCGCTGGAGATCGAGGACGATCGCCTTTCGGGCGCCGCCGATCTGCTGGAGCGTGACTTCGATGGCGCTGCTGAAGAAGATCGGGTCCGGAATGTGGAAGCGGTAGAAGGTCCATCGCCCGCCATCGTCCCAGGTCGCGATCGGAGCACCCTGGAAGCGGTTGACATAGGCGCCCTGGCCCCAGGCGGTGCCGATATAATCCTCGGCGCCGGTGCCGACGAGCGAGGCATGGCCGCGGTCGCCGTCGAGGAAGATCTTCACTTCGCCCTCGCCCCACCAGGTGTCGTTATAGACCGGATTGGTGAGCACGGTGACGCTGGCGCCGAGGAATCGGCCGCGGCCCTCGATCCTCGGCAGGATCCGGAAATCGCGGCCGAGCCGGGTTGCCCGCTCGCGGCTCCACCAGGCGTGGAAATAGAGAGCGTCCTGCGGCTGATCGGGAAGGGCGCGATAATTGATGTCGTAGAAGATGAGATTGACCTGGCGAGGCGATTCGTTGGTCACGACGATCCGAGCGCCGGACCGGAACGGCATTGGAATGTAGGAAACGAAGGAGCGTCCTTCAGGGCTCGTCAGCAACGCCGTCTCCATCGGCACCATCTGACCGGCGCCATGAAGGAAGAAGTCGCCGAGCGGCACCGAGACGGCCGGGGTCGAGGCGCCATCCCAGAAGATCTCGAGCTTCAGACCGCGCAGGGCCTCGGGCGACCGATCCTCGATCGTCATCCAGATCCGGTCGATGATCCCGGCGCCGCTGATGTCGGCGAGGACGTGCGACTGGCCGGCCGGGATGGTTTCGAACGCATGGCCCTTGGCGCCGCGATTCTCCTGGCCGCCCAGGCCCGGCGCTCCGGTGGGATTTTCGGGGCTGATCCAGTGGGTTCGGCTGTCGGCCTGGAAGCGGTAAAGCTCGGAGCTTCCGTTCGGCTGGGCCCCTGCCGGGGCGCTCGACAGCCCAACGGCGAGCGCAACGAAAAGTGCGCGGGCGATCCTGTCGGTCATTTCACTCACTCCCCCGTGGGTCGAAGGCTCACGGCGATCTGCGGCTCGGCGCCGCGCCAGCCGAGCGGGGCGATATACATATAGCGCCTCGGATCAGTCCTTCTGCAGCCCGGAGTGGCGGCCCAGCCATGAAAGGCGATGAAGCTTCGCCCGCGCGCCTCGAACACCATCTGGTGGCCGGGGCCGCTGAGGCAGCCGGCCTCGCGATTATTGTAGCTGTAGAGCACCGGATTGTCGGGCGAATCGATGCACGGCCCCATCGGCCCGTCACAGCTTGCATAGCCCATCGCGTAACGGGAGAGACGCTGGTCGGCTTCCCAGCCGAAATGGTTGGCGGAGAAGAACAATGTATATCCCTCGCCATGCCGGACCATCGTCGGCGCCTCGATGACGTGCGCCTCCCAGTCCGTGTCGTTTCGAAGCAGGGCGACCGGTTCGCCGATCAGGGTCAGTCCGTCCGGGCTCATCCTCTGCACGAAGATGTCGGTCGGCTTTCCGAAGCGCGGATTATTGCCGTCATTCTTGTAGTAGAAATAAAGCTGGCCGTCGGAATCCCGGAACGGGCTTCCGTCGATCGTCCCGCCCAGATCATATTGGCAGACGAGCGGCTCCGCGGCCTGCGAGGTGAACGGGCCGAGCGGACTGGACGACGTCGCAGCGCCGACGCATTGAAGCCCGCTCTCGCGATGCCTTGCGCTGAAATAGAGGACGTAGCCGCCATCGGTTCGGAGCAGCTCCGGCGCCCAGGTGAAGCCGGAGCGGGCCCAGGACGGGAGCTCGGGCATGGCGTCATGATCTTCGATCCGCCGCCAGTCGACGAGATTGGTCGATTCCGCCATCTGGACGTTGACGGAGCCGCCCGAATTGGTCGCATAGGCCAGGAAGCGGCCTTCATGCTCGAAGACGAAGGGGTCCGGGAAATCGACGGTGAAGACCGGAACGAACGGATCGCGATCGACTTGCTGGGCGGAGACGGGGGCGGTTGCGGACGGCGCCCAGGCGGCGAGAGCAAGGAGGAAGGTCAGCAATTTCGTCGAGGCACGAGGCAATTCGCAGTCTCCATGGCCGTCGCGCTCCGGCGCCGGCCGCCATTGTTCAACTCCGGCTTATTATCATATCAATGGCCGGGCAAGGCGCCGGGCCGACCCGTGCCACAGCCCTGGAAGAGGTGAGATCATGTCGCGCGAGCGGTTCGGAACGCTCCCCGATGGGCGAAAGGTCGAGGCGGTCACTCTTGCCGGCCGAAGCGGCCTTTCGGCGCGGATCATCGCCTACGGGGCCTCGCTCCAGTCGCTTCTCGTCCCCGATCGCGAGGGAAGACCGAAGGACGTCACTCTGGGGCATTCGACCCTCGACGACTATCTGAGCCAGCCGCAATATTTCGGGTCGACCGTAGGGCGGGTCGCCAATCGAATCGCCGCTGGACGATTCAGCCTCGACGGCGAGGAATATCGGCTTCCGCTGAACAATGGTGCCAACACGCTTCACGGCGGCGAGCAGGGCTTCGACAAGGTCCTGTGGGACATCGTCGCCGAGGAGGATAAGAGCGTCACGCTCCGCCATGTCAGCGCCGACGGCGACCAGGGCTTTCCCGGAACGCTCACCGCCACCGCCCGCTACGCGATCGAAGACGGCGACACGTTGTCGGTGGAATATCGCGCGACGACCGATCGGCCGACGATCATCAATCTCTCGAACCATGCTTATTGGAACCTCGGCGGCGAAGGTTCGGCCGATGGTGCGATGGGGCATTTTCTGACGATCCCGGCGCTTCATTATCTGCCGACCGACCCGGGCGCGATCCCGACCGGGGAGTTCCGGCCCGTGGAGGGCACGCCGTTCGACTTTCGCGAAGCAACAAAGATCGGGGACCGGGTCCGCGACGCCGCCGACGATCAGATCCGGATCGGCAAGGGGTACGACCATGCCTGGGCGATCGCCCGCTCCGTCGCTGCCGAGCCGCGGCTTCTGGCGCGGCTCGAGGATCCCGTTTCCGGCCGGGTGCTGGAGACCTGGTCGAACCAGCCCTCGATCCAATTCTATTCGGGCAATTTTCTCGATTCGACGAGCATCGGCAAATCGAACCGCCTCTACCGGATGGGCGACGCGGTCGCGCTCGAGCCGCAGATGTTTCCGGACACGCCCAATCGGCCGGAATTCGGATCGGTCCGGCTGGCGCCCGGCGAGGAATATCGGAACATCATCATTTGGCGGTTCTCGGCCAGGTAATTCAGGCCGATCGCTCGGCGTCGTCGACCAGCGCCATCACGTCGGCGATGATCGCTGCCATCGCCGAGCGCGCTCGCTCGGGATCGCGGTCGACGATCGCGTTCAGCACCTTGCGATGCGCCGGCAGGCTCGCGGTTCGGCCCTTGAAGCGATTGGTGAACCGGATCGAGGTCCGAAGGGCCGTCTCCACCATGTCGCGGAACTGCATGAAGAAGGGATTGGCCGAGGCGTCGAGGATGGCGATGTGGAAGGCGATGTCCGAATCCAGCGCGTCGTCGCGGCCCTTCTCGGCGGCCTGCATCCGGTCATAGCCGGCGCGGATCGCCTCGATCGCGGCCTCGCTTCCCGATCTCGCTGCGAGCGACGCCGCCGCCGGCTCGATCGCGATCCGAAGCTCGCTGAACTGGCGAAGCAGCTCGAGCGAGAATTTTCGCTCGAGCAGCCAGCGAAGGACGTCGGTGTCGAACAGGTTCCAGCAGGCCGACGGCTGGACCGTCGTGCCCTTGCGCGGCCGCGCCGTCAAAAGCCCCTTGGCGGTCAGCATCTTCACCGCTTCGCGGGTGACCGACCGGCTGACCTCATATTGCTGGGCCAGCTCCGCCTCGGTCGGGAAGCGGCGATCGTCATAGACTCCGGTGACGATCGCCCGGCCGAGCGTGTCGAGCATTCCGAAGGTCAGGTTGCGGCTGACGGACGCGGGGAGGTGACTGGCCTCCTCGGTGGCGAGCGTCGCCCGCAGGTCGGCCGGCTTGGCTCCGCTGGACATGCCGAAGGATAACATGAATGGGCGCGCTGGCCACAATCTTCGCGCGCTCATCGCTCAGTCGAACGGCTCGTCGAGACTCCGCGATCCGACCAGGAAGGAATCGGCGACGATTCGCAGCGGCTCCTTGTCGACGTCGCTCGCGCCGGCTTCGATGAGTCGCGCGAAATGGGCGTAGAGTGCCGGATATTCGCCTTGGACAGGGAGCTTCCGGGGCTCGCCGTTGAGGGTCAGTCGGGCGCCGCCGTCGAGCAGCTCGACGATCTTCCCGCCGCTGGTTTCGACCCGGATCGTCCAGCTTTCGCCCTCGCTGCACCGCCAGTCGAAATCGGCGCATAATGTCCCTTGGTCGCCGGCAAAGTGGATCCGGGCGGCGATCGGAGTCTGGCGGTTGGCCGGATAGACCAGGTCAGCCGAGCGGACGAACAGCCGCATTGGCAGAATTCGGGTGGCGATCGACAGCGCGTTGATGCCGGGATCGAACACGCCGAAGCCGCCCGGGGCCCAGATCCATTCCTGCCCCGGATGCCATTTGCGGACATCCTCGTGCCATCGGATGTCGAGGCTCCGGATCTTCTCGCCAGCCAGCGCCTCGCCGGCGGCCGCGACTCCGGCCGCATGCTGCGAATGCCAGGTGGCGAACAGCGTCCGGCCGGCGGCGGCGGCAAGTCGCTCGATCTCGTCAATCTCGCCAAGGGTCGCGGCCGGCGGCTTTTCGAGGAGGAGGTGAAGGCCGGCGGCAAGGCAGTCCCGGGCGATGTCGACCCGAGCCGTCGGCGGCGTGCACAAGGCGACGGCATCGATCTGGCCGGCCATCTGTTCGATCATCTCGCGATGGTCGGTGAAGGACGGGACTTCGTCCGATCGCTGGTTGCGGCTGGCGACGGCGACGAGATCGAAGCGCGGGTCGGCGGCGATCGAGGGCACATGCTGGTCCCTGGCGATCTTGCCGTAACCGATGATCGCGATGCGGATGGGCATGTCCCTGCCTTCCCTTTATGGCGGCGGGCGCGCTTGTGGGAGTCGCGGCACCGCTGCTAGAAGCATTTATATGATAAAAGACGTTCTCATATGAGGAAGATCTCTCGGATCGAAACATTCTACGTCGCGCCGCGATGGCTGTTCGTGCGCGTCGAGGCAAGCGACGGAGCGGTGGGCTGGGGCGAAGCGAGCCTCGAAGGCCATGCCGAAGCCGTCGACGGCGCCATGGAATCGCTCCGTGACCGGTTCCTCGGCCATGATCCGTTCGCGATCGAGGATATCTGGCAGATCGCCTATCGCGGCGGCTTCTACCGGGGCGGCCCGGTGCTGATGTCGGCGCTTTCCGGGCTCGATCAGGCGCTGTGGGACCTCAAGGGCAAGGCCCTCGGGCTGGCCGCATGGGAGATGCTTGGAGGCAAGCTTCGCGATCGGGTTCGGGCCTATGCCTGGATCGGCGGCGATCGCCCCGACGACATCGCCGAGGCGGCGACCGCCCGGCGGGCGCAGGGATTCTCCGCGGTCAAGATGAACGCCACGGCCGAGCTCGACTGGATCGGAACGCCGAAGCTGTTCGACGACGTCATCGCCCGGGTCCAGGCGGCGCAGAATGCCGGCATGGATGTCGGCCTCGACTTCCACGGCCGGGTTCACAAGCCGCTGGCCAAGCAGCTGGCCAAGGCGCTCGAGCCCTATGGGCTGCTCTTCATCGAGGAGCCTCTGCTTTCGGAAAATTACGAAGGCATCGCCCAGATCGCCCATCTCACTTCCACCCCGATCGCTCTTGGCGAGCGGCTCTATTCGCGCTGGGACTTCAAACCTCTGTTCGAAAGCCGAAGCGTCGACATCATCCAGCCCGATCTGTCGCATGCCGGCGGGATCTCCGAATGCCGGAAGATCGCGGCGATGGCCGAAGCCTATGACATCGCGGTCGCCCCTCATTGTCCGCTCGGCCCGCTGGCGCTCGCCTCATGCCTCCAGCTGGCCGCCTGCGCGCCCAATGTCGCGCTCCAGGAAATGTCGCTGGGAATCCACTATAATGTCGGCGCCGACCTCTACAGCTATTGTAACGACCGGTCACCGCTGACGGCCGTTGACGGGTTTCTGCCGATCCCGACCGGTCCAGGGCTCGGCGTGGTGATCGACGAGGAGGCGGTGCGGGAGTCGCACAAGGAGCGGCATCGCTGGCGCAATCCGATCTGGCGCCAGAAGGACGGCAGCTTCGCGGAATGGTAGGCTCGAACGCATAGAGCCTGCCCTCGGGCTCTACCGCTTCAGGGCCTTCATATAGGCCGCCGCCTTGGCCGAGGTCTCCGCCGCCGATTGACCGGGACGATAAAGCCCGCTGCCGAGGCCGAATCCGTCGGCCCCCGAGTCCCGCCAGGGCTGAAGGTCATCGGGCTTCACGCCGCCGACGACGAGCAGCGGCACGTGCTTCGGGAGCACCGCCCGATGCGCCTTCACCACCGCAGGCGTGGCCGCCTCGGCCGGGAAGAGCTTGAGCCCGTGGGCGCCGGCGCGGAGCGCGGCGAAAGCCTCCGTCGGGGTAAAGAAGCCCGGCGTGGCAACGAGGTCCGCTTTCGCGGCCGCTTCGATGACCTCAATGTTGACATCGGGGGAGACGATGATCCGGCCGCCGGCATCGCGGACCTGAGCGACATCGGCGACGCTCAATACGGTCCCGGCGCCGACAAGGGCGCGATCGCCGAGGCTTCGCGCCAGCCGTTCGATGCTGGCGATCGGATCGGGGGAATTGAGCGGAACCTCGATGATGACGATCCCGGCCTCGCTGAGGGCGGCGCCGATCTCCTCGACCTCGTCGGGCTTCACTCCGCGCAGGACCGCGATGAAGGGGCATTGCGCCAGCCGGCGCTTCAATTCTTCGGAAGGGTTCATGCTTTCACCAGCTCCGCCAATTTTCGTGCTCCGGCGAGAAACGCCTTCTCGCCGTCAATTTCGATCGCCTCCCGGCCCGCTTCGCGAAGAGCGGCCGCGAACAGCCGAGTCAGCTCGGGCCGTCCCATCGCCACCACCTCTCCCGCGCCGGCTTCGGCGCCGCGAAGGCCGACCCGAAGATCGCTGCCGATGAGCAGCCCGCTCGTATAATCGCAGGCCTCCTCGCGCGGCTGCTTGCCGAGCAGGATCCTGGCCCGAACCGAGAAGAGTTCCGCCAGGAGATCGTCTTCTTCGAGCCCGTGGCGAACCCCTGCCGCGAACGCCCGACTCGGCCCGGCGGGCCCGTCGAGCAGGTCGGCGAGGATGCTGTGCTCGCGGAGCAGGTTGAACAGCTCGCCGGTCATGACGGTCCGGAAGCCGGCAATCCGACCCTGCTCGAGCCTGATCCACTTATTGTGGGTGCCGGGATGGCAGACGAGGGCGTCGCCGCCGACCAGGCCCGCGGCAAGGGCGCCGAGGATCTGAACCTCCTCGCCGCGCATGACGTCGGCTTCGCCGCCTCGGTCGAGCGAAACGCCCGGGACGATCGCCACCCGGCCGGGCTCGGCCCAGACGAGCCTGGCGGCGAGCTCATCGAGCCCGGCGGGGCAGGGGACGTAGGGGGCCTCGACCCAGCCGCGATTGGAACCGATCATCCCGGCCATCAGCATCGGCAGGTCGCCGAGCCGTTCCAGGATCGTCCAGACGGCATCGGGAAATCCTCCCGGCTCGACGGAGAGGATGCCGAGACCGTCCTCCATCTCGTCGCTCAGCGCGCCGTCGCCTGCGAGCCGGTAGGCGCGGCGGTTAGTCGTGCCCCAGTCGACGGCAATGAAGCCTTCAGCCCAGCTCATCCCTGCTCCTTGCACCGGCGGCCGCCCGGCGAGCGGCGCGGTCGATCCAGACACGAAAAATGGTGCCAAATGCAACCTTCCTTGACCCTTCCGATTTGCCTAGAGCCGGACCGGTCGAGTGGGAGGCGCTCCGGCGCTTGCCTGGAAAGTGGAAATCGGGCTCCGATCATGGTCCGGGGCGGTCGCGGTCGAGGGAGGAAATCATCGCCAACTTCATGTTCGCCACCGGGATCGAAAACAGCATCCCGACGATCGACAATGGCCGCACCCGGGTCGACGAAATGGACTCCTGCGGCCACTACCGCCAGTGGCGCACCGACTTCGACTGTGTCGAGGAGCTCGGGATCCATTATCTGCGCTACGGGCCGCCGCTCCATCGCACGTTCCGGGCGCCCGGCCAGTATGACTGGGAATTTGCGGACATCACCCTGGCTGACCTGAAGCGGCGCAACATCACCCCGATCCTCGACCTGTGCCATTTCGGAGTCCCGGACTGGATCGGCAATTTCCAGAACCCGGACTTTCCCCAGCTGTTCGCTTCCTATGCCGGCGATTTCGCCGAACGCTATCCCTGGATCCAGCTCTACACGCCGGTGAACGAGATGTTCATCTGCGCCGTCTTCTCCGCCCGCTATGGCTGGTGGAACGAGCAATTGCAGAGCGATCTCGGCTTCGTCACCGCCCTCAAGAACATCGTCAAGGCGAACGTCATGGCGATGATCGAGATCCTGAAGCGGCGGCCGGACGCGATCTTCGTCCAGTCCGAATCCTCGGAATATTTCCATGCCGACAGCCCCGCCGCGATCGCTCCGGCGGAGGTTCGCAACAGCTGGCGCTTCCTCAGCCTCGATCTCAATTATGGGCGCCGGGTCGACAGCGACATGTACGAATATCTGCTCGATCACGGCATGACCCACGAGGAATATCACTGGTTCCTGAGCCATCGGCTCAAGCAGCATTGCATCCTCGGCAACGATTATTACCGAACCAACGAGCACCGGGTCTTCGCCGACGGCCACACCGAGGCGGCCGGCGAGGTTTTCGGCTATTCCGAGATCACGCGCCAATATTATGACCGCTACGGGCTCCCCGTGATGCACACCGAGACCAATTTGCGCGAAGGGCCGACCGGCCAGGAGGCGGTCCAGTGGCTGTGGAAGGAATGGGCCAATGTGCTCCGGATCCGAAACGTCGGCATTCCGACCGTCGGCTTCACCTGGTATTCGCTGACCGACCAGGTCGATTGGGACACCGCGCTCCGAGAGAAGAACGGCAACGTCAATTCGGTCGGCCTCTACGACCTCGACCGAAACATCCGAAATGTCGGCCGCGCCTACAAGAAGCTGATCTCCGACTGGCGGGACGTTCTACCGGCTTCGAGCCTGTGCCTCGTCGTTCCGATCGTCTCGCCGGCCGATTCGGACCGCCATTATGCGCGCGAGCAGCAGGAACTGGCCAAGCGCCGGCTTCGCCAGTTCGTCACCGAGGGAACGGCGCCCGAGCTCGGGCCCTGAAATGGGAATCAGACGAGCGGCCCGTCGAGCGAGGGGTCGCTGCCACTCAATCTCTGTTGAGAGTGTCTAGGCGACAGCCCGGAGCCGGCGGCCGCGGCGCTGCGGCAGGGCGCAATAGCCGAGCTCGTCCTGAAGACGGCTCAGCTCGAGCTCGCGCGACTGCTGATAGGCGTCGGCATAACGCGCCTCGCAAGCCGCCTCCTCGGCGGTCTGCGGACGAAGATAGCCGATCGACAGGTGGCGGCCGAAAACCTCGTCACCGCGGATCCTCAGCTCGGCTTCCGCCCCCGCGGGAAGTCCGTCGCGAAGCTCCGTCAGCCGCTCGATCAACGCGTCGAGCGAGGTAAAATCGGCAATCTCGATATAGTCCTTGACCAGTCTACTCATCACGACCCCTCCCGCTACTCCCCGCGAGCGACATAATATGGTGCGGAATCGCTTCGCAAGCTCCTAATCTGCATTTACTCACAGGATCGTTTCGAACCGCTGAACGCGCCGTTTGGCCCGGTTCAGGAACGGGCTTCCGAACCCGCCGGCAAGTGCCTGAAATTGATCTGGTTTAGCGCGAAGGCACGGAACCGTTGCGTGCCCATAATGTTGCTTCCCCAGGGTGCCTTCGGCACGCAACAGGGGTTCATGAATGACCGCGACGTATCCGCTCGAGCTGTGGGGAGGGGTGGAATGCACGCTTGCGAGGATCGGTGATCGATGGCGCGACCAGGTTCGCGAAACGGGTCACCATGACCGGCCCGGCGACGTCGAACTCATCCACGAGCTCGGGATCCGCACCGTCCGCTACCCGATCCTGTGGGAGGCGATCGCCCCCGACCGTCCGGACGAGCTCGATTTCGGCTGGTCGGACGATCGCCTGGAGCGGCTTCGCGAGCTCGGAATCGCCGTGGTCGCTGGGCTCGTCCACCACGGTTCGGGGCCATGCTACACCAGCCTTCTCGATCCCGCTTTTCCCGAGAAGCTGGCAAGCTTCGCCGAACGGGTGGCGAGGCGCTATCCCTGGATCGAGATGTGGACCCCGGTGAACGAGCCGCTCACGACGGCGCGCTTCTCCGGCCTCTACGGCCACTGGTATCCCCATCGACGCGATTATCCGTCCTTCCTCCGGGCGCTCGTCAACCAGTGCAAGGGCATTGCCGAGGCGATGGCCGCTATCCGGCGCGTCGTTCCCGAGGCGCGGCTCGTCCAGACCGAGGATCTCGGCAAGACTTTCTCCACCGCCCCGCTTCGCTACCAGGCCGAGCACGAGAATGAACGGCGCTGGCTGAGCCTGGACCTGCTGTGC
>CBIGXQ010000065.1:0-11828 GCA_966193865.1 uncultured Sphingosinicella sp.
TCGTCATAGACTCCCGCCGGCGATCCGGTGATCAGATAGGCATCGTGAGCGCCGGCATCGGCGGGCAGCTCCCCCGCTTCGACCTCGTAGGTGCGCGCCTCGATCCCGATCAGCCGTTCGAGCATCGCGGGATAGCGGCCGAAGCGCGGGATCAGCTCGGCCGGCGGCTTCCCCGTTTCGAGAATGGCGAGGTTCATTCAAGCCTCTTAGCCTTCGTCCCGCAACGGCGAAACCCGGACGTCCGATCGGCGCCGGCCGGCGGCCGAGACGGGGGCAGGAGTCGCTCGTCCGGGAACATTGCGGCCCCCGAATAATTGTCAGTTCCACGCAGTGGGCTCCCAGCAATGCCCAAGGAGCAGCCATGTACAGTGCCGGCCCTTCCTCCAAGGCGACAGCCTTGCCCTTGACGTTCTCCAACTGGTTCCGCGCCTTGTGCGCCGGGCTGCTGTGCCTCGCCGTGATCGCCTGCGGCGGCGGCGAGCGCCGCGTCGACATCGCGGCGAAGGAAGGAATCCTGCTTTACGGCAATGGCGCCGAGCCCAAGTCGCTCGATCCGCACCTCGTCACCGGAGTGCCGGAAAACCACATCATCTCGTCACTGATGGAAGGGCTGATTTCCTATCACCCGACCAACGATCTCGAGCCGGAGCCGGGAGTTGCCGAGCGCTGGGAGCATAATGAGGATTTCACCGTCTGGCGCTTCCACCTTCGGCCGAATGCGCGGTGGAGCAACGGCGAGCCGGTCACCGCGGGCGATTTCGTCTATAGCTGGCAGCGCATCCTGAGCCCGGCGCTCGGCGCAGAATATGCCGAAATGCTTTACGTGCTGCGCGGCGCCCGGGCGTTCCACCAGGGCGAGACCAGCGATTTCGGGCAGGTCGGGGTCAAGGCGCTCAATCCGCGCACGCTCGAAGTGACCCTTGCCGGGCCAACCCCCTATTTCCTCAACATGCTCAAGCATTACAGCTTCTTCCCGGTCAATCCGCGGGTCGTCGAGCAGCATGGCGGAATGACCAACCGCCAGAACGCGTGGTCGACGGTGGAGAATTATGTCGGCAATGGCGCTTTCCGGCTGACCGAATGGACGACGAACCAGATCATCAAGGTTGTCAGGAGCCCGACCTATTGGGATTCGGACCGGCTCGCATTGAACGAGATACATTTCTTCCCGATCGAGAATGTCGGGACCGAGGAGACCGCTTTCCTTGCCGGCCGCCTTCACCTCACCAGCACCGTCTCGCCGGATCGGATCCCGATCTTCCAGCGGGAGAATGCTGAACAGCTGAGGATCGACCCTTATCTCGGGCTCTATTTCTTCCGGATCAACGTCACCCGTCCGCCGTTCAACGATCCCCGTGTCCGCGAAGCGCTCAACCTCGCGGTCGACCGTCGGCTGCTGGTCGATCGGGTCGCCCAGGGCGGCCAGACCGCGGCCAGCGGCATCGTCCCGCCCGGAATGCAGAATTATCCCGCGTCCGAGGCGGTCCAGTTCAATCCCGAGCGCGCTCGCCAGCTGCTCGCCGAAGCCGGCTTCCCCGGCGGCAGGGGCTTCCCGCGCAAGGAGATCCTGATCAACACGTCGGAAGCGCACCGCAAGATTGCCGAGGCGATCCAGGCGATGTGGCGCCAGCATCTCGGGATCGACATCGGCATCTACAACCAGGAGTGGAAGGTCTATCTCGACAGTCAGAGCGCGCTGAACTTCGACCTGTCGAGGTCAGGCTGGATCGCCGATTACGCCTATCCGATGACCTTCCTCGAGATCTTCACGACCGGCAACGGCAATAACGATACCGGCTGGGCCAATCCGCGCTACGACTCGCTCATTCAGCAGGCGCGCACCGCTCAGACCGAGCCCCAGCGGATGCAGCTGATGAAGGCGGCGGAGGAGCTTCTTCTCACCGAGCTGCCGGTCGTTCCGATCTACTGGTACACAAGGACCTATCTGAAGGATCCGCGTCTCCAGGGCTGGAACCCGAAGCTGCTGGACAACCATCCCTACAAATATGTCTCGTTCGATCTCTAGGCTCGCGGCCGGCGTCGGTCGGGTGGCTTCGTCCGACTCCGCCGGGCCAGCGAAGATCGCTGGGTCGCCATGCTGAAGTTCATCGCCCTCCGGCTGATCCAGGGGCTGTTCGTCCTGCTCGCCATCTACGCGGTGACCTTCTTCCTGGTCGCCGCGACTCCGGGCAGCCCGTTCAGCTCCGAACGCGCGATCCGGCCCGAGATCCTCGCCCAGATCGAGGCCTTTTACGGCTATGACAAGCCGGTCACCGAGCGCTTCTGGACCTCGCTCACCAACGCCGTGAGCGGCGAGTTCGGCCCGTCCGCGGTCTATGCCAATCGATCGGTGACCCAGATCATCGCCGAATCCTTCCCGGTCTCGCTCAAGCTCGGCGCGATCTCGCTGCTCGCGGCTTTGCTGATCGGAATCCCAACCGGGATCATCGCCGCGGTCAGGCGCAACACCTGGCTCGATTATGTGCCGATGTCGGTGTCGATGGCGGGCATCTGCCTGCCCACCTTCGTCATGGGACCGCTGCTGGCGCTGGTGTTCGGCCTCATCCTTCGGATGTTCCCGGTCTCGGGCTGGTACGGGCCCGAATATATCGTCCTCCCGGCTGCCACCCTTGGCCTCTATTATGCCGCTTATTTCGCTCGCCTGACCCGCGGCGGAATGCTCGAAATGCTCAACCAGGATTTCGTTCGTACCGCTCGCGCCAAGGGCGTTTCGGAATGGACGATCGTCTGGAAGCATTGCCTGAAGGGCGGGCTCATCCCGGCGATCACCTTCCTCGGGCCCGCTCTGGCCGGGATCATCGCAGGCTCGTTCGTCGTCGAGACGATCTTCCAGATCCCCGGCCTCGGCCAATGGTTCGTGAAGGGCGCGCTCAATCGCGACGATTTCCTGATCCTCGGGCTCACCGTCCTGTTCGCTACCCTCATCGTCGTCATGAACCTGCTCGCCGACATCGCCCACGTCTTCCTCAACCCGAGGCTGAAATATGAGTGATCGAAGGTCAGCGCGGAGGGGGCGGCCATGACCCGCACCGTCGAGGCCGTCATCGGCGCGGAAGAAGATGCTCGCCGCGAGCCGGACATGGTGGAGATCGAGCAGGGCGCGTCGCTGTGGGGCGATGCCTGGCACCGGCTCGGGCGAAATCGGCTGGCGCTGATCAGCCTGTTCGTCTTCATCGCCATTTCGCTCTTCTGCATCTTCGGTCCGTTCCTTTCTCCCTGGGACAGTGAGGCACAGGACCTGATCCGCGGCGCCGAGGGACCTTCGGCCGCCCACTGGTTCGGCACCGACACGCTCGGGCGCGACCTGATGGTCCGGGTGATGGAAGGCGGGCGAATTTCCCTTCTGGTCGGACTGATCGCCACGCTCGTCGCACTTCTGATCGGAGTCATCTACGGCGCCACCGCGGGATATGTCGGCGGCAAGACCGATTCGGTCATGATGCGCCTCGTCGACCTGCTCTACGCCTTGCCTTTCACCATCTTCGTCATTCTGCTGATGGTCGCCTTCGGCCGGTCGCTCTGGCTGATGTTCGTCGCGATCGGCGCCGTGGAATGGCTCACCATGGCGCGGATCGTCCGTTCCGGGGTCATGGCCCTTCGCAAGCAGGAATTCATCGAGGCGGCGGTTTCATTGGGCTACAGCCACCGCCGGATCATCCTCAAGCACCTGATCCCGAACGTGCTCGGCCCGGTGATCGTCGTCGCGACCCTGACGGTGCCGGCGGTGATGCTGCTCGAAGCCTTTCTGAGCTTCCTCGGCCTAGGCGTTCAGCCGCCCAACGCGTCCTGGGGTGTGCTCATCAACGAGGGCCAGCAGAATATGGAGATCTTTCCGTGGCTTCTGATCTTCCCCGCCTTCTTCTTCGCCCTGACCCTCTTTTCGCTGAACTTCCTCGGCGACGGCCTTCGCGACGCGCTCGATCCCAAGAGCGCGAGGGACTGACGCCATGGCGCTGCTCGAAGTCCACGATCTGTCGACCTCCTTCCATCTTCGAAGCGGCGTCGTTCGCGCCGTCGACGGGGTAAGCCTCGAGGTGGAGCGGGGCCAGACGGTCGGCATCGTCGGGGAATCCGGGAGCGGCAAGTCCGTCACCTGCTATTCGATCATGCGGCTGGTTCAGGAACCGGGGCGGATCGACCGAGGCGCCGTCTTCTTCGACGGCGAGGACCTGTGCAAGGCCTCGGCGAAGAGGATGAGGGAAATCCGCGGCGGCCGGATCGCGATGATCTTCCAGGATCCGATGACGTCCTTGAACCCGTTCCTGCGTGTCTCGACGCAGATGGTGGAATCGCTGCTTCTGCACAGCGACCTCGATCGCAAGGCGGCGCTGCACCAGGCGATTCAGGGTCTGGAGGAGGTGGGAATAGCCGATGCCGAGAAGCGCATTCATGGCTATCCGCACGAATTTTCCGGCGGCATGCGCCAGCGGGTGATGATCGCTTCGGCGCTTCTCACCAAGCCCGATCTGCTCATTGCCGACGAGCCGACGACGGCTCTCGACGTCACGATTCAGGCGCAGGTTCTCGATCTTCTCAGGAACCGGCAGGAAAAGCTCGGGACGGCGATCATTCTCGTCACCCACGATCTCGGGGTCGTCGCCGGGAATTGCGACCGGGTGAACGTCATGTATGCCGGGCGGACGGCCGAGAGCGGAACCACCGAACAGGTCTTCTACCAGCCGCAGCATCCCTATACGCGCTCGCTTCAGAAGGCGATCCCGTCGCTCCAGGAGAAAGGCGAGCTTCTCTATACGGTGCCCGGTACTCCGCCGGACCTGAGCAAGCCGATCCACGGTTGCGCCTTCTACCCGCGCTGTCCCTATCCAAAGGTAGAGCCGCCCGAAGGGGAGCAGCCCGAGCTGATCGTTCTGTCGCCAGGCCATTGCGTCCAGGATTGCCATTTCTGCGACCATCGCCGGCCGGTGGAGGAAGTGCTGCACCGGGACATTGCGGAGCCGGTCGAATGACGGCGATCGCTGAACCCGCTGGACGTGCCGCTGGTCGCGAGGACTTCCTCGTGCTCGACAGAGTGAGCCAGCATTTCGACCGCGGCCGGACCCTCTTGAGCCGGCAAAGCAAGGGCGTCGTCAAGGCGGTTGACGACGTCTCGCTCACCATTCGCGAAGGCGAGATACTCGGGCTGGTCGGCGAATCCGGTTGCGGCAAGACGACCCTCAGCCGGACGATCATGCAGATCATCCGGCCGACGTCCGGTCGGATCTTCCTGGAAGGGCAGGAGCTCAGCGCTCTTCCCTATAGCGAGATCCGCCACCAGCGGATCAATTTCCAGATGGTCTTCCAGGACCCCTAGGCCTCGCTCAACCCCAGGATGACGGTT
Source organism: uncultured Sphingosinicella sp. (assembly GCA_966193865.1). Taxonomy (GTDB): domain Bacteria; phylum Pseudomonadota; class Alphaproteobacteria; order Sphingomonadales; family Sphingomonadaceae; genus Allosphingosinicella. The sequence continues at coordinate 5,360 of CBIGXQ010000065.1, forward strand.
TTCGACGCTCTTGCCGAAGCAATCCGAACGCGCCACCCGGAGGTCCGCGGGGCGGCCATGCGCGAGCGCGTGGTCGATCTCCTCAGGCGGGTCGGTCTCAACCCGTCGCAGATGCAGAAATATCCGCACCAATTCTCCGGCGGCCAGCGCCAGCGCGTGGCGATCGCCCGGGCGTTGGCGACGGAGCCGAAGCTGATCATCGCCGACGAGCCCGTCTCGGCGCTCGACGTCTCGATCCAGTCTCAGATCCTGAACCTGCTCCGGAAATTACGCGACGAAATGGGCCTGACGATGATCTTCGTCTCGCACGATCTGTCGGTGGTGCGTTACATCGCCGATCGGATCGCCGTCATGTACCTCGGCAAGATCATCGAGCTGGGCGAATCGGAAACGATCGTCGACGATCCGCTCCACATCTATACTCGAGCCCTGATGAGCGCGATCCCGATGCCCGATCCAAGGCTCGAGCGAAGCCGGCAGCGGGTCATCCTCGAAGGCGACCCGCCTTCGCCGCTGAACCCGCCGAGCGGCTGCAGCTTCTGGCCGCGAAGCCCGATTCCGCACGACGAGCGAATGAAGACGGTCGAGCCGGAGCTCGTCGAGATCTATCCGGGCCATTTCGCGCGCAATTGCCCGTTCTGCCTGCAGTGCACGGTGGACTCCCCCGCCGGAGCATGGCCTCCCGCGGAGGCTGACGCCGCCTCCTGAGTTTTCAAACTTCCGTTTGGATTTGAAAAGCTAATCCGCTTCCCGAGCCGCCCGCTTCGCCGCGATTCGAAGGCGAAGCGCGTTCAGCCGGATGAAGCCGGCGGCGTCGCGCTGGTCGTAGCCGCCGCTGCCTTCCTCGAAGGTGACCAGGTCCTGGTCGTAGAGCGACAGCGGACTGTCTCGGCCGATCACCGTCGCATTGCCCTTGTAGAGCTTCATCCTCACGGTGCCGCTGACATGCTCCTGGCTCTTGTCGATCAGCGCCTGGAGCATCTCCCGCTCCGGCGAGAACCAGAAGCCGTTATAGATGAGCTTCGCGTAGCGCGGCATGATCTCGTCCTTGAGATGCATGGCCCCGCCGTCGAGGGTGATCGACTCGATGCCGCGATGGGCAGCGAGCAGGATGGTTCCGCCCGGAGTCTCGTAGACGCCCCGGGACTTCATCCCCACGAAGCGGTTCTCGACCAGGTCGAGCCGGCCGATTCCGTTGTCGTGGCCGAGCTGGTTCAGCCGGGTGAGAAGGGTGGCCGGCGACAATGTCTCGCCGTCGATCGCCACCGGATCTCCGCGCTCGAAGGCGATCTCGATGAGGGTCGCCTTGTCCGGAGCGTCCTCGGGAGAAATCGTCCTTTGGTGGACATATTCCGGGGCCTCGGCGGCGGGGTCCTCGAGCACCTTTCCCTCCGACGAGGAGTGGAGCAGGTTGGCGTCGACGGAGAAGGGTGAATCGCCCCTCTTGTCCTTGGCGATCGGGATCTGGTGCTTCTCGGCAAAATCGATCAGCGCCTCGCGGCTGGCGAAATCCCATTCCCGCCACGGCGCAACGACCCGGATATCGGGCTCGAGCGCATAATAGCCCAGCTCGAAGCGGACCTGGTCGTTGCCCTTGCCGGTGGCGCCGTGACAGACGGCGTCGGCGCCGACCTTGCGCGCAATCTCGATCTGGCGCTTGGCGATGAGCGGCCGGGCAATCGAAGTGCCGAGCAGATACTGGCCCTCATAGACCGTGTTCGCCCGGAACATCGGGAAGACATAGTCGCGGACGAATTCCTCGCGCAGATCCTCGATGAAGATGTTCTCCGAACGGATGCCGAGCATCTCCGCCTTGCGCCGCGCCGGCCCCACTTCCTCTCCCTGGCCGAGATCGGCGGTGAAGGTGACGACTTCGGCGCCATATTCGGTCTGAAGCCATTTCAGGATGATCGAGGTGTCGAGCCCGCCCGAATAAGCGAGGACGACCTTCTTGGGATTGGTCATTTCTTATCCTGTCATTCCAGCTTTGGCTGGAATCGTCCATAGGGTGGGTGGAACGTGGAGACAGTCTGGACCCCAGCCTTCGCTGGGGTGACGACAAAGTGAGGTCATGCCAGCCGCGCCTCGTCCTGGCCGGCCATTCGCGCGAAGCGGCCGAGCGCCGAACGGACGTCGACTCCGTCGCGAAGGGCGACGAACATCGTATCGTCCCCGGACACGGTCCCGGCAACGTCCGGAAGCCGGGCCTGATCGAGCGCAGAGGCGACGAGATGGGCCGAGCCTGGCGGCGTCTTGAGGATGATCATCTGCCCCGCGGCCTCGATCGAGAGGACGAATTCGCCCATCAGCCGTTCCAGCCGGCCGGTGCTCCAGTCGCCGGCGCCGAGCTGGTCCGGAAGCGAATAGGACAGGATTCCGCCGCGCTTCAGCTTGACCGCGCCCAGGCTCTCCAGGTCGCGCGACACGGTCGCCTGAGTGACGGCAAATCCCGCCGCCTTGAGCTTCGCGGTCGCTTCCTCCTGGCTCGCCACGGTACCGCCGCGGATGAGGTCGGCAAGAATCCGAAGCCGGCGAGAACGGCCGTCGGTCATGACAGCAGCCAGGCCAGCGCACCGCGGGCGCTATGCATCCGGTTTTCCGCCTGCTTCCAGACGGCCGATCGGGGGCCGTCGATCACTTCGGCGGCGACTTCCTCGCCGCGGCGGGCGGGCAGGCAATGGAGGAATCGGGCGTCGGCGCCCGCCGCCATCAGTGACTCGTCGACCTGGTAGGATGCGAAGGCGCGGCGGCGCTGCTCGCCTTCCTCGTCCTGGCCCATCGACACCCAGACGTCGGTATAGACGAACTGGGCGCCCTCGACCGCCTCGCGCGGATCGACGACGTGGCGAACATTGTCCCACCGCTCCAGTTCCTCGGGCGCGAAGGCATATTCCTCTGGGCAGGCGAGGACCAGCTCGGCGCCGCTCAGCGAACAGGCCTCGGCGAGCGAGCGCGCGACATTGTTGGCGTCGCCGACATAGGCGATCCGCGCCCCTTCGATCCGGCCGAGCAGCTGGCGGATCGTCAGCAGATCGGCGAGCGCCTGGAGCGGATGGTGAAGGTCCGAAAGCAGGTTGATCAGTGGCTTGGTCACCGAAGCCGCCATCCGATCGAGATCGCGATGATCCATCACCCGGGCGGCGATCACTTCATGATAGCAGGCGAGCGTCCGGGCGACGTCCTCGGCGGTCTCCCGGCTTCCGAGCCCGACTTCGTCCTTCTGGATGTAGACCGGGTGCCCGCCCAGCTGGACGACCGCCATCTCCATCGAGTTGCGGGTCCGGGCCGAGGATTTCTGGAAGACAAGAGCGACTCCCTTGCCGGCGAGCGGCGTGCCGAGATCGGCCCGCTCGGACAGGCGCAGGATCTCGGCGAGGCCGTCGGCGCCGAGATCGGCGATGGTCAGCAAGGCCGTCATTGGCCGGGCTCCGCAAGGTCGCGCTTCACCATCGTGCCGATGCCTTCGTCGGTCAGGATCTCGATAAGCAGAGCGTGGGGCACCCGGCCGTCGATGATGTGGGCCGATCCCACTCCACCGTCGACCGCGTCGGCGCAGGCGCGAAGCTTGGGGATCATGCCGGCGGACACGCTTTCATGGGCGATCCGCTCGCGAAGCTCGGCCGAGCTCAGCCTCGGAATCAGGCTCTCCTCGTCCTTCGCATCCTCGAGCAGGCCGGGCGCGGCGGTGAGATAGACGATCTTCTCGGCCCCCATCGCCACCGCGATCGCCATCGCCGCCTCGTCGGCATTGATATTGTAGGGCTGGCCGTTGACGTCGCCGCCGACCGTCGAGACGACCGGGACCAGGCCCTGGTCGAGCAGGCCGTGGAGCCGGCCGGCGCGAACCTCGGCGACGTCGCCGACGAAGCCGAGCGACGGATCGCGAGGCACCGCCGTCAGAAGGCCGCCATCCTCGCCGGCAACTCCGACCGCGACCGGATCGTCCCTCGTCTCGCGGTTGATCGTGGCGACGAGGTCGCGATTGACCCCGCCGACCAGGACCATCCGGACGATTTCGAGGGTCTCGGCGTCGGTGACTCGGAGGCCGTCGCGAAATTCGGGCTGCTTGCCCATCTTGCGCATCACCGAATCGACTTGCGGGCCGCCGCCATGGACGAGGACGCAGCGGACCCCGACGCTTCGAAGAAGCAAGACGTCCTGGGCGAGGGCCCGGTCGAGCTCGGCGTCGATCGCCGCTCCGCCCAGCTTCACCACCACGGATTTGCCGGTGAAGCGCTGGATGTAGGGCAAAGCCTGGACGAGGACTCGCGCGGTGAGGGTCGGGCTCGTCATGACGTCTTCACGTTTTCCTTGATGTAGCCGGGCCCGAGATCGATCCCGATCACCTGGGCGGCACCGTCGCCGATACCGAGGCCGACCTCGATCTGGAAGCTTTCCTGCTTCATGTGCTCGGCGACCGCGGCCTCGTCATGGGCGATCGGGGCACCGCCGCGGGCGACGATGATCCCGCCATAGGCGACATGGCTCCGCTCGGTCTCGAACGCGACTCCGGCCGATCCGGCGGCGGCGAGCAGCCGGCCCCAATAGGGATTGCCGCCATGCCAGCTGCACTTGACGAGATTATTCTCGGCGATCGCCTTGGCGGCGATCCTCGCCTCGGAATCGCTGGCGGCGCCGGTGACCCGCATCAGCGCCATCTTCGTCATGCCTTCGGCGTCGCGCGCCATCTGCAGGGTCAGATCCTCGCAGACCCGGTGTACGGCGTCCGCGAACTCGCTCTTGTCGGCGGGTCCGCGCCGGCCGCTGGCGAGAAGCAACGCCGTGTCGTTGGTGGAGGTCGCGCCGTCGACGTTGAGGGTGTTGAAGGTGCGGTCGGCGGCTTCGCGCAATATCTCCTGGAGCGTGTCGCGCGGGAGCTCGGCGTCGGTGGTGAGGAAGGCCAGCATCGTCGCCATGTTGGGCGCGATCATCCCGCAGCCCTTGGCCATGCCGCCAAGGGTGAAGCTGGAGCCCTTCACCAGCGCCTGCTTGGGGTGATGATCGGTGGTGAGGATCCCCTTCGCTGCCTCTTCCGCGCCTTCAGTGGACAGCTTCTTCGCGAGCTTCGGAGTGGCCTTGAGGATGATCTCCATCGGCAGCTTCGTGCCGATGATCCCGGTCGAGCAGACCAGCACTTCCTCGAACGGAATGCCGAGGGCCTCTGCCGCCGCCTCGGCCATCTTTTCGGCGTCGGCGAGGCCGGCGGCGCCGGTTCCGGCATTGGCATTGCCCGAATTGACGATGATCGCGCTCGCTCTGCCACCATTGTCGGCGAGCCGCCGCCGCGACAGCACCACCGGCGGCGCGACGAACTTGTTCTGAGTGAAGACGGCGACCGCGGTCACCGGTTTCAGGTCGGCGGTGGCGACCAGCGCCATGTCGTGGCGCCGCCGCTTGATTCCGGCATGGCAGCCGGCCGCGAGGAAACCCTGTGCAGCAGTGACGCTCATGGCTGAAATTCTCCCCGCACCCGGCAGGACATCGGGCTGATCGTCATGGCCACACTCCAACGCGCGGGAGACCCAGGGTCTCCTCGAAACCGAGCATCAAATTGGCGCACTGGATCATCTGTCCTGCCGCGCCCTTGACCAGATTGTCGAGCGCGGCGATCGCCAGCACCCGACCGGTCCGCTCGTCGTAGCGGGCGGTGACGTGGACGCAGTTGGATCCCAGGGTCCATTTCGTCGACGGCGGCCGTTCCGAGACGATGACGAAAGGCTCGTCGGCATAGGCGTCGCGAAGCACCGCGAGCGGGTCGCACGGACCCTTCGCCTCGGCATAGCAGGTGGCGAGGATCCCGCGGTTCATCGGCGCGAGGTGTGGCGTGAAAAGCAGTCGGCCGCCCAGCGCCATCTCCATCTCGGCGGTGTGGCGATGGTTGAGCAGGCCGTAAGCGGTGAAATTCTCGTCGACGCTGTTGAAGTGGGTCTCGTCCTTCAGTCCCTTGCCGGCGCCGCTGACGCCCGAGGCGGCGTCGACGATGAGGCTGTCGGCTTCGACGAGCTCGAGCAGCGGCTTAAGGGCGAGGATCGCCGAGGTAGGGTAGCAGCCGGCGGCGGCGACGGCGTCCGCGCTTCTGATCGCCTCGCGGTGAAGCTCGGGAATGCCGTAGACGAAGCGGTCGAGAAGCTCCGGCGCCTGATGCTCCTCGCCATACCAGCGGGCATAGGCTTCCGCCTCGTCGAGTCTGAAATCGGCGCCGAGATCGACGAATTTCACGCCTCGGCCGAGGATCTCGGAAGCGAGCTTTTGCGAATGGCCATGGGGCAGGGCGGCGAAGACCAGGCCGATGCCGTCAAGCGCCGCCGGCTCGAACCGTTCGACGATGAGGTCGGGATAAGCGGGCGCGAGATGCGGGTGGACAGCCGCCAGCGTCTGCCCGGCCTGGCTGTCGCCGAACAGCCTCGCCGGACGCAATTGCGGGTGTCCCGAGCAGAGCCTAAGCAGCTCTGCGCCGACATAGCCGGAG
>CBIGXQ010000066.1:0-11817 GCA_966193865.1 uncultured Sphingosinicella sp.
TCGCGCCATTCGAAGCCTGCGGCCCTGAAGATCCGATCGAGCCCCTCGGCTTCGGCCTGGCGCTTGACCAGTCCCGAACCCGGCACGACGAACGCCTGGCGGATATTGGCGGCGATCCTGCCGCCTTTCAGTACTTCGGCGGCGGCGCGCAGATCCTCGATCCGCCCATTCGTGCAGGAGCCGATGAAGACATTCTCGACGGCGATCCCGGCGAGGCTCTGGCCGGGATCCAGGCCCATATACTCCAGCGCCCGCTGATCGCCTTCGCCGGCCGGAACCGGGACCTTGCCGGTGATCGGGACCACCTGGTCCGGGCTCGTGCCCCAGCTCACCATCGGCGCGACCTCGCCGGCGTCGATGACGATGGAGCGATCGAATTCGGCGCCTTCGTCGCTGGTCAGTAGCCGCCACGCCGGCTCCGTCCGGCCTATCGCGGTGAAGGTCACTTCGTCCGGCGCGATCAGGCCGGCCCGGGCACCAGCCTCCACCGACATGTTGCACAAGGTGAGGCGACCTTCGATCGACAGCGCCTCGATCGCGTCGCCACGATATTCGATAACGTGGCCGACGGCGCCCGCCGAGCCGATCCTGCCGATGATGAAGAGGATCAGGTCCTTGGCGCTGACATGAGCGCCGAGCCGCCCGTCGACCCTGATCTCCATCCTTGCCGATTTCCGCATCCACAAGGTCTGGGTCGCGAGGACGTGCTCGACCTCCGACGTGCCGATCCCGAACGCGAGCGCGCCATAGGCACCGTGCGCCGAAGTATGGCTGTCGCCGCAGACGATGGTCGTACCCGGCAAGGTGAAGCCCTGTTCCGGGCCGACGACATGGACGATCCCCTGCTCGGGTGAATCCGGAGCGATGAAACGGATTCCGTATGCGTTCGCGTTTTCCCTGAGCCGGTCGATCTGGGGCGAGGTCCGCCGCCCCGCGGTGGTGACGATATTGTGGTCGGGAACGGCCAGGGTGAGGTCCGGCCGACGGACTTTTCGGCCGGCGGTGCGAAGGCCTTCGAACGCCTGTGGGCTGGTAACCTCATGGATCAGGTGACGGTCGATGTAGAGCAGCGACATGCCGTCACGCTCGGAGACGACATGCGAGTCCCAGATCTTGTCGTAGAGCGTCCGGGGCCTAGTCACGGCGCCGCACCTTGGGCAAGGAATGAAGATGCGAAGCACAGAGCGATTCCTCACCACCCACACCGGCAGCCTGCCGAGACCCGAAGCCTTGATGCGGATGATGTTCGCCGAGCAGGAAGGGGTCGCGGTCGAGCCCAATGCGCTCGCATCGGCGATCGACGAGGCGGCGGCGCTGATGGTCGATCGCCAGGTCGCCGCCGGGATCGACATCGTCAATGACGGAGAGATGTCGAAGCCGAGCTATGCCACCTACATCAAGGACCGGCTCGACGGCTTCGGCGGCGAAAGCGGGACGTACAGCTTCCAGGACCTCGACGAATTTCCGGGGACGAAGGCGAAGGTGTTCGCCGATACCGGCCGGGCGAAGCGCAAGGCACCCGCCTGCACCGCGCCGATCACTGTCAGGGACATGGAGGCGCCACGGATCGACGCCGAACGCCTTCGCCGTCTCGCCGGCGATCGGCCGACCTTCATGAGCGCGGTCTCGCCGGGCACGACCTCGCTCTTCTTCGCGAACCAGCATTATCCCAGCCACGAAGCCTATCTGTTCGCGATCGCCGACGCGCTCGCCTTCGAATATGAGACGATCGCCGGCGCCGGGATCACGCTCCAGATCGACTGCCCAGACCTCGCCATGGGTCGCCACGTCCAATATGCCGGTCTCGACTTGGATGGATTCAGGAAGGCGATCGCGCTTCACATCGACGCGCTCAACCATGCGGTTCGCAACATCCCAGCCGAACGGCTGAGGATGCACCTGTGCTGGGGCAATTACCCCGGGCCGCACCATTGCGACGTGCCGCTGGCCGACATCATCGATCTCGTCTGGACGGCAAAGCCGGCGACGATCCTGTTCGAAGCGGCCAATCCGCGCCACGCGCACGAATTCGCCTTGTTCGAAAGCGTCGGCATTCCCGACGACAAGATCCTCGCTCCCGGATTGATCGAGCCTCAGTCCACCTATGTCGAACATCCCGAGCTGATCGCCCAGCGGATCGGCCGCTATGCCGATCTCGTCGGCCGCGAACGAGTCGTCGGCGGAGTCGATTGCGGCTTCTCCATCCACGTCGGAAGCGGCGGCCTCGATCCGGAGGTGGTCTGGGCGAAGCTTGGCGCACTGGCGCAGGGCGCAGCCATCGCCAGCCGCAAATATTGGCCCTGAAGGGTTCATCGGCGAAGCCCGCCGGCGAAAGCGTCCAGCGCCTCGTTATAGGCGCCCGCATGGCTCAGATTGCAGAGATGGCCGCCGGGTAGCCGGGTCCGGCCAGCGCCGGGGATCCCGTAGGCGAGGGCGTCGCCGACGAGCTGGAGCCATTGCGTCTCGTCGGCGCCCGTGACGACGAGAGTCGGCGCGCTCACCTCGCCGAGCCGTTCGGCGAACATCGGCGCCGCGCTTGCCGGTTCGAGCAGGTCGCGGCCGTCATAGGCGTCCAGCAATTCTGCCGCACCGCGGTCGCGCATCAGCGCATGGCGGGCCCAGGCCTTGCGCATCTCCGCGATCCGGCCTTCGCGAACGAGCTGCCGGTAATGGTCGATCGGCACCTCATCCTCGCCTCTTGGTCCGGGCAGGAACCCGCTCAGCGGCGTACCCTGGAGGAAGAGGCCGGAGACCCGGTCGGGATAAGCGAGCGCGAACTGGAGCGCGATCCGGCCGCCCTGGGACATGCCGACGAGGATCGGCCTGTCCAGCTCGAGGCGCTCGCACAAAGCGAGGAGATCCAGGGTCTCTGCCGCCAGGTCCGGGGGCGCGGCCGAGCGTCCGAACCCGCGCCGGTCGATCAGGACCAGTCGATGGCGTTCGGCAAGCGGGATCTGCGGCGCCCAGGCCCGCCGGTCGAGCGACCAGCCATGCAGCAGAAGCAAAGGCGGGCCTGCACCGAGGCATTGGACGGCGATCGCGCCGCCGGGGACGGCGAGCTCGAAGGTGTCGGGCTCAGGCGTGCGAATCTTCGTGGCGATAGACGTTGTTGATGCTGTGATCGCCGCCGAGCCAGCGCTTGAGCTCGGAATGGGCATCGTTCCGGCGGACCTCGTTGATCTCGTCGGCACCCGGCGTATCGACAGTGAATTCCAGGATCATTCCGTTCGGATCGGTGATGTAGAGCGATCGGCAATAGCCGTGCTCGAGGACGAAGGTGTCGGGCTCGACATAGCCCGCGGCCCTGATCCGCTCGGCCATCGAGTCCTGGGTCTCGGAATCGACGTGAAGCGCGATGTGGCGGAAGGGCGAGGGCGGGAGCTCGGGATCGAACAGGGCCTGGTCGGCGGGATCTGCGAACTGGAAGAAGGCGAGGGCGCTTCCGTCGCCGAGGCCGAAGAAGCAGTGGCAATAGGTCCGCTCGGCGCCGAACAGCAGGTCCTTCTCGCACCAGGTGGCGACCAGAGGCAGGCCCAATATGTCCTCGTAGAAATGACGGGTCTTCTCGAGGTCCTTGGTCACGTAGGCCGTGTGATGGAGGCGGTTCGGCAGCTTGGTCATCTTCGGCTCCTCGTCTCTCGCAATCTCAATCTAGCACAGGCCAAAATCACCAGCAATTCGTTTTGCGAAGAAGTTTTCGGTATGCGAAACTACTGCAACTCTGCACGGACGATCGCCGCGCCGTCCACCATCGCCCGCATCTTCCCGAAGGCGACGTCGCGTGGAAGATATTTGAGCCCGCAGTCGGGGGCGACGATGATCCGTTCCGGCTCGACATAGGGCAAGGCTCGCCGGATCCTCGCGGCGACGGTCCCGGCGCTCTCTACCTCGTTTGTCGACAGGTCGAGCACGCCCAGGATGATCGTCTTTCCGGGCAGCTTCTCGAGCACGGCGCAGTCGAGATCGGCCTGGGCCGTTTCGATCGAGATCTGGTCGAGCTCGGCGCCGGCCAGCTCGGGCAGGAAATTATAGCCTTCGGGCCGCTCGTGGATCAAAGCGGCATAGCCGAAGCAGATGTGGAGCGCAGTCCGGCCCTTCACGCCCTCAAGGGCGACCCGAAGGGCGTCGAGCCCGTAGGCACGAGCCTTGTCCGGACGGGCCTGCATATAGGGCTCGTCGATCTGGACGACGTCGGCGCCCGCCTCGAACAGGTCCCGGATCTCGGCATTGACGGCTGCCGCATAATCACGGGCCATTTCCGCTTCGTCGGCGTAATAGTCGTTCTGCGCCTGCTGGGCCATCGTGAACGGTCCCGGCACGGTGATCTTGATCTGGCGATCGGTATTGGCACGAAGGAAGCGGACGTCTCTGACCTCCACGGCGTGGCGGCGACGGATCGGCCCGACGATCCGGGGCACCGGATTGGCCTCGCCGCTTCGGTCGAGAGCCATCCCCGGATTGTCGAGATCGACGCCGTCGAGCGCGGTCGCGAAGCGGTTGGAATAGCTTTCCCGGCGCATCTCGCCGTCGGTGATGATGTCGAGTCCAGCGCGTTCCTGGTCGCGGATCGCGAGCAACGTGGCGTCGTCCATCGCCTGGTCCAGCCATTCGGGCGCGACCCGCCACAATTCCCGGGCCCGAACCCGCGGCGGGAATCGGCCGGCGAGCTTGACCCGGTCGATCAGCCAGTCGGGCTGGGGATAGGACCCCACGAGCGATGTCGGCAAAAGCATGAAGTCTCCTAGGTCTCGGGCCCGTCATAGGCGATCGCGGCCGCGGCTTCGCCCGACAGGATGAAGCCGATCGGCCGTTCACTCTCCTCGTTGAGATGGGCGATCAGGCTCGCGGTGCGGGCGAGCAGCGAAATGCCCTTCAGGGCCGCAAGCGGGAATCCGACGTCGAGCATCACCGCCGGGATCGCGCCGTTGACGTTGATCGGAAGCGCCCGTCCGAGCGCTTCCGGGAGGGCCGCCTCGACGGCTCGAAGCGCAGCGATATATCGTCCTTCGACGCCCTTTTCGGCGGCCAGCTTCAGAAGCAGATTGGCCCGCGGATCGCCGCCGGCATGGAGTGGGTGGCCGAAACCCGGGATCGCCTTCCTGTCCTTGCGAAGGCGAAGGATCGCCGATCCCGCTTCCTCGCCGCTTTCGACCAGTTCGTGGAGGAATCGGCCCGCTGCCTCCGCGCTTCCGAGCACGACAGAGCCACAGCCGAGCAACCCTGCCGCGACCGCGCCGTGAAAGGCCTCCGGAGCCGCGGCATAGGTCATCCGGGCCGCGACGACGCTCGGCACCAGGCCGTGCTCGGCGATCGCCGTCAGCACCGCGTCGGCGAAGAATCGCTGGTTCTCGTTCGGCTCTTCCCCTGTGACGAGAAGCCAGAAATAAGAAGTGAAGTCGGTCCGACCGATCAGCTCGCCGCAAAGGTCCCGCCCGCGGACGTTGATCGTCTCCGAAGTCGAGGTCGAAATGGCGCTCGAGCGCTGGTCCTGTCTGCCGATCCGCATCCGTCGAGCCTATCGGGCCGTCATGGCCCAGACAAGCCTTCGCATTTCGAAGTTGTTTTCGCTATCCGAAACTTCTTATAAGCGGTCGCGGGAGAGCGACATGGCCAACGTGCTCCGGGACGTCCGGGTGCTCGAAATGGGAACCTTCATCACCGGCCCCGCGGCCGGCATGCTTCTGGCCGATCTTGGCGCCGAGGTGATCAAGATCGAGCATCCACAGGCGGGAGATCCTTTCCGAGCCTTCAAGGGCGGCCTCTACAGCCCACACTTCCAGACCTACAACCGCAACAAGAAGAGCATTACGCTCAACACGAAGCAGCCGGCGGACCTGGCGGAACTGGACCGGTTGGTCGGAGGGGCGGACGTCTTCATCCAGAATTTCCGGCCGGGGGTCGCCGATCGGCTCGGCGTGGATTCGGCGCGGTTGCAGGGTATCAACCCCGGGCTCGTCTATTGCGCCATTTCGGGCTTCGGCGCTTCCGGCCCGGACAAGGACCGTCCAGCGTTCGACACGGTCGCCCAGGCCGCGAGCGGATTCCTCAGGCTCCTCGTCAATCCCGAGCATCCTCGAGTCGTCGGCCCTGCGATCGCCGACGCGATTACCGGCTTCTACGCCGCCTATGGCATCCTTGGCGCGCTCCACGAGCGCCATTCGAGCGGGAAGGGACGGGTGGTCGAAGTGTCGATGCTCGAGGCGATGTGTCACTTCAATCTCGACGATTTCACCCATTATTTCTCCGAAGGGGAGATCATGGGGCCCTACAGTCGCCCCAACGTGTCGCAATCCTACGTGTTCGAATGCGCCGACGGCGGCTGGATCGCGCTTCACATGTCGTCGCCGGCGAAGTTCTGGGAGGCGCTGGCCGAGGCGGTCGGGCGGCCGGACATGCTCGCCTTGCCCGAATTCGCCGATCGAAACGCCCGGATCGGCAATTACGAGGGGGTCGTCGCCTTTCTCGCACCCATCTTCAGGACGAAGAGCCGGGAGGAATGGCGGCAGCGGCTGCTTGAGCTCGAGGTGCCTTCGTCTCCGGTCTACGCTTCCGACGAGGTCCTCCGGACTGCGCAGGTGAAGCATCTTCAGCTGGAGGTTGCCGCCGACCATCCCGAAATGGGCGAGTTCAGGACGATCCGAACCCCCGTCTCGTTCGACGGCGAGCGTTCGTCGAAGGTTCTGCCGCCGCCGGTGCTCGGCGAGCATAATGGCGAGATCCTGTCGAGGCCGCGCCACGATCAGGCGGCGGAATAGCCGCGCTGGAATGCCTGCGGACCGCGGTCTATAGGCTCGACGATGGAAAAGCCGCCGAAGAAGCCACGACAGGACAGCGAGTATCTTTCCACTCTCGAGCGGGGCCTGTCGGTCCTTCGCGCCTTCAATCAGAGCCGGCCCGAGATGCAGCTGAGCGAGGTCGCCGCGGCGACCGGCCTCAATCCGGCGGTGGCCCGGCGCTGCCTCAATACCCTCGTCCAGCTCGGCTATGTCGCGCAGCATGGCCGCCGTTTTCTGCTGAGGCCGGAAGTGCTCGTGTTCGGCTCCGCTTTCTTGGCCTCGATGAACATCGAGCAGATCGCCGGTCCTCATCTCCAGGCGGTTCGCGACGAGACCGGAGACAGCTCGTCGATGGCGGTCCTCTCCGGAACCGACATTCTCTATCTCGCGCACGTCTCCACCAACCGGAGGATCCGCCTCGGCGCGAGCGTCGGTACGCGCTACCCGGCTTATGCAACGTCGCTGGGTAGAGTGCTGCTCGCTTATCAGGACGATGAGGCGATCGATGCCTATCTCGCCGAAGCCGAGCTGGCGCGACTTACCGAGCATACGATCACGTCCAAGGCCGAGCTCAAGAAGCGGCTTCGGCAGGCGCGCACTCAAGGCTATGACAGCGCCCAGGACGAGCTCGATTATGGCATCGTCTCGGTCGCTGTACCGGTGTTCGACGCCGAGCGGCGGATCGCGGCGGCGATCAATTGCTCCACCTCGACCACTCGGGTCTCCCGCGAGGAACTGGTGAAGACCCGTCTGCCGCTGCTTCGTCGAGCGGCCGGCGAGATCGAGGACTCGCTCCGGCGCTGGCCTTCGCTTTCGCACTCGCTTCGTCCCTGACATCGTTCGAAGGCCGGCTTTCGAAGGCAGCTCGACCTTGCCCTGTTTTCGGAATGCGAACTTGACTTCGATAATCGAAGTTCATAACCCTCGACTTCCATCGGCGGGCGCATGCCGGCCCTGCGCGCTCCTCCCTGGCGCGCGGCCGGCGGGTGACCTCGTCGAGGAACAGGGGAGGGCACGGCATGAAGACGAGGTTCGGGCGCAGCATCTTTCTGGCGAGCGCCTCTTTGATCGCGGGCGTGGCCGTCGCCACTCCGGCCGCAGCTCAGGACGAGCCTTCGCCCACCACCGCCCAATCCTCCACCGAGGAGGAGGATATCGTCATCACGGCCTTGCGCCGCGATCAGCTTCTTCAGGACGTCCCGGCGGCGATCACCGCCTTCACCGACGAGACGATCGAGGCGGCGGGCATCGACCGGCCGATCGACTTCATCAACCTGACCTCGAACGTGAATCTCGTCGAGACTCAGAATGCCGGCAACGCCTTCATCGTCATCCGCGGAATTACCCAGGCGCGCAATTCCGAGCCGTCGGTCGCCGTGATCGTCGACGGGGTCCAGCAGGTGAACCCCGCCCAGTTCAATCAGGAACTGTTCGACATCGAGCAGATCGAGGTGCTGAAGGGGCCTCAGGGGGCGGTTTATGGCCGCAACGCGATCGGCGGCGCGATCGTCATCACGACCCGTCAGCCGACCGACGAGTTCGAAGGCCAGATCCGGGCCGGCATCGACAACGGCTTCAGCTACTGGCTTCGCGGCGGGATCACCGGTCCGATCTCTGATACGCTTCGATTCCGCCTCGCCGGTTCCTGGCTCGACAGCGAAGGCTTCCTCAACAACCCGTTTCTCGGCGAAGAGGCCGATCCGGTCGAGGACCTCTCGTTCCGCGGCACCTTGCTGTGGAATCCTACTCCCGAATTCACGGCCGATCTTCGCGGCTCGATCAGTCGGCTCCGGACCCAGGCGCTCTACTTCAACATCGTCAACGACGTGAACGACACGAGCCTGCCGATCCGAGTCAACAATGCAGGCCAGAATGACCGAGACATGGAGAATGTGTCGCTCCGGCTCAACTGGGAGACCGGTGCCGGCACGCTCAGCTCGGTGACGAGCTACGACACGCTCCAGGAGATCCTGACGGGCGACGCGTTCAACTTCCTGCCGATTCCGGAATCCTTGTTCTTCTTCCTGTTCGGATTCGATCTCAATCAGAGCCAGTTCCTCGACGTCGAGGCGATCAGTCAGGAAATCCGGTTCACCTCCCCGGAGGACCGGCCCTTCCGCTACATCCTCGGTGCCTATGCGATCGACACCAACCGGTTCATTTCGACCGGCAACATGGTCGACACCGGCAACGGCGTCTTTCCGGTATTTCGCACGCCAAGCACCAATCCGCTCAACCCGCAGGCGACCTTCCTGTCGGATCAGCAGAACAATTTCGCCTGGGCGGTGTTCGGCAACGCCACCTACGATTTCTCCGAGCAGTTCAGCATCGACGTCGGCCTTCGCTACGACCATGACAGACGCCGAAACACGACCCTCACCCCGACGGCTTTTCTTCCCAACGTTCCCGGCTTTCCGCAGGGCGCTACCGGGGAAGTGCGGCGAGTGTCCTTCGACGACCTCCAGCCCAAGGTGACCCTGACCTGGGAGCCGTCGCCGACGGTCACCGTCTATGGCGGTTATAGCCGCGGCTTCCGCAGCGGCGGCTTCAACCAAACTGGAGTCGGCGGGGTCGCTTTCGCCAACGGGATCGTCGGCGTCGGCGACACCTTCGAGGCGGAAACCGCCGAGACGTTCGAGATCGGCGCCCGCACCTCGTTCCTCGATCGCCGGCTGACGCTTTCAGCCAACGCTTACACGACGCGTAACGAGAACAGCTATTTCTTCGTCTTCCTCGCCGCGAACTCGACCCAGAATCTGGGCAATATCCCCGAGGCCCGTATCTCGGGCTTCGAGCTTGAAGCGCGGGCTCGGCCGGCGCGCGGTCTCGAGCTGAGCGCGGCGCTTGGTTATACCGACAGCGAGATCAAGGAATTCCCCGATCCCGTGGTGATCGGCAACGAGCTTCCGCTCATTTCCCGCTACACGCTCAACCTTGGGGGCCAATATCGCGCCCCGATCGCCGACAGCGGCCTCGGCCTGCTCGCCCGCGTGGATTATCGCCGCACCGGCCGCACCTGGTGGGAGCCGTACAATACGACCAGCCGCAACCCGATCGATCTCGTCGATGCCCGGCTGGGCGTCGAGCACGACCGCTGGTCGGCGACGCTCTTCGCCGAGAACCTGTTCGACGAGGAATATAATGCGGAATTTTCGCCTGGCGGGTTCGTCTTCAAGGCGCGCCCGAGGCGTTACGGCGCGGAAGTGTCGTTCCGCTTCTAGCCTGGAGATCGAGTCGTGCCGCGTATCCTGATCCTCTATTATTCCAGCTACGGCCATATCGAGACGATGGCTCGAGCCGTGGCCGAGGGCGCCGCTTCGGTCGACGGCGCCGAGGTGGCCGTGAAGCGAGTGCCCGAGCTCGTTCCCGACGAGGTCGCGCGCGGCGCATATATGAAGCTCGAACAGGAGGCGCCCTTCGCCGATCCGGGCGAGCTCGGTGATTATGACGCCATCATAGTCGGAGCGCCGACCCGCTTCGGCAACATGGCGGCGCAGATGCGCAATTTCTGGGACCAGACGGGGCCGCTCTGGGTGAAGGGCGCTCTCGTCGGAAAGGTTGGTTCGGCCTTCACCTCGACGGCGAGCCAGCATGGCGGCCAGGAGATGACGATCACCTCGATCCACACCACCCTGCTCCACCACGGGATGATCATCGTCGGCCTGCCTTATTCCTGGCCAGGCAATGCGCAGATGGAGGAAATAAGCGGCGGCACGCCCTATGGCGCGAGCACGATCGCCGGCGCCGACGGATCGCGCCAGCCCAGCGGCAACGAGCTCGAGGGCGCGCGCTTTCAGGGGCGCCATGTCGCCGAGATCGCCGCCGAGCTCGAGCGCGGCCGCGGCTCCGCCTGAGCGAATGGTTCGGCTCCGAATTACCGGACCCGTCATCCCGTTCGGTCGGGCCAATGTCGATACCGACCTGATCATCCCTGCAAGCTACATGAAGACCCTGACTCGCGAGGGGCTGGGCGACGGCGCCTTCGCCGCTCTCCGCGGAACTCCGGGAAACGTCTTCGACGATCCTTGCTATCGCGGTGCGCCGATCCTTGTCGCCGGGGCGAATTTCGGTTGCGGCTCCTCGCGCGAACATGCCGTCTGGGCGCTTTTGCAGATCGGCGTCGAGGCGGTGATCGCTCCGAGCTTCGGCGAAATTTTCGAAACCAATGCGTTGCGCAACGGCTTGGTCCCCGTAACCGTGGCCGAGCGGGTCGTGGACCTGCTGCTGGAATATTCGCCGGAGCAGCACGTGACCGTCGACGTCGTCGGCGAATGCCTTATCACGCCCGACGGCGACTTCCCTTTCACGATCGATCCTTTCCGCAAGCACGGCCTCCTCCACGGCGTGGACGAGATCGAACTGACGGAGAGCCTCGACGCGGACATTTCGGAATATGAGACGGCGGCGCGTCGCGCTCGCCTTTGGGAGCAGCAGCCATGATGATCGACAAGTCCGCGTTCGCCGCCTGGCTCGACGGCTACAAGGCCGCGTGGGAGAACAGGGATCCACAACGTGCCGCCGACTTGTTCAGCGATGACGCGACCTATCGCGAGACGCCATTCGACGAGCCCTTCACGGGCAAGGCGGCGATCGCCGAATATTGGGCGAAAGCGGTAGCCGGCCAGTCGGATGTCAACTTCATTTACGACGTCATCGCCTGCGAGGGGGACGAGGGCGTTTGCCGTTGGCACGTGGCCTTCAACGGCGTCCCGGGCGGCGAACGAATCGATCTCGACGGCATCTTCCGTTGCCGCTTCGCGAGCGAAGACAAGGTCGATCGTTTCGAGGAATGGTGGCACATCCGGGTGGTGCCGGCCTGACGCTCTGCCGCCGGGCGTGCCCAGATCTTGGTCTTCAGCGAAGCTCGCTTCGCCGAACCAGGCCATCATCAGCGAAGAAGTTTAGCCCGGCGATAGCGGTTCGAGCACGGCCCTCAGGCCATCGGCAAGCAGTGCCTGTTCCTCGACGATGATCTGCAGATGGGCGCCGAGCCCCTGCGCCCATTGCTGCTCCTCGGCGGTCCAGGCGGGCATGATCCAGG
>CBIGXQ010000067.1:0-11783 GCA_966193865.1 uncultured Sphingosinicella sp.
CCTGGCGAGCCCTTGATCCTCTACAATGCGTGGGATCCTGGAAGCGCCCGAAGCGTCGCCGAGGCCGGCGCTAAGGCGATCGCGACCGGAAGCGCATCGGTCGCCGCGGCACAGGGCTATGCCGACGGCGAGCAACTTCCGCTCGAAGCCGCGCTCGCCAATGCGCGCGCGATCGCGGCCTCGGTCGATCTTCCCGTGACGGTGGATTTCGAAGGCGGCTATGCGGTCGAGCCCGAACTGCTCGCCGCCAATCTGCGCCGCCTGGCGGAATGCGGCGCGGTCGGCTGCAATCTCGAGGACCAGGTGGTGGGCGGCGACGGACTTCATCCGACCGACCGCCAGGTCGAGCGCCTCCGCGCAGCGCGCGCCGCAACCGGCGAGGCCTTCTTCATCAACGCCAGAACCGATCTCTTCCTCAAGGCCCGGCGAGAAGAGCATGACGAGGCCCTGGTGGAAGCGGCGCTCGCCCGGGCCGACGCTTATGCCGAAGCGGGCGCGAGCGGCATCTTCGTCCCCGGCCTCGCCGACCTTCGCCTGTTCGAACGTTTCTGCGGCGCCTCGCCGCTGCCGGTGAATTTCATGGCCTTTCCGGGCTGTCCGGAGCCGAAACAGATCGCCTCGGCCGGCGCCGCCCGGATCAGCCACGGCCCCTTCCCCTACAAGCTCGCGATGAAGGCCCTGAAGCAGGCGGCGGAGGCCGCGTTCGGCAATTAGGCGGGACATGGACTCCCCCCGGCTTCCCGCTTAGCCTCGGCCGCGGAGGGGCGCCGGATGAGCCTGTTTCCCAGACCTTTCCCGGAGCCGGAGACGGAGCGCCTCTTCCTGCGCTGCGAGCGGGAGGAACGCGGCCAGCCGATCAGGGCGCTGATCGTCATCGCGATCGCGACCCTTTTGTCCTACATCGTCCTCAACCCGATGCATTTCCCACCCTCGGGTGTGATTTCCTACACCGCCGCGGCCGGCGTCCTGATCGTCCTGATGAGCGGATTCTTCCTGCTCACCCGAACCCAGGCCTATCTCGACAGGCCCTGGATCGATCTTCCGATCTTCGTCGCTCTGGCTCTGGCGATGAAGGCACTCACCCTCGTCCTGAATGCCCAGTCGGCCATCACCGGCTTCCCGCCTCATGCGATGGCTTTGGTGCAGATGGCGATCCTGGTCGTCTTCGCCAGCGTCGGCTTCGCGGGCACGTTCCGGCTCTATCTCGTCTGGGCGTTCGCGGTGCTCGCCTTGTTCGCCGGCTGGCTTTTCTTCGAGGACGCTTCGCAGATCTCCAAGGTCTATACGCTGACGAACTTCAGCACCTTCTTCGTCTTCGCCGCCTATTTCAACTGGGACACCGAGCGTCGCGCGCGCAACGTCTTCGCCGCCAATCTCGCTCTCGACGCCGAGCGGAGGAAGACCGAGGAGCTGCTCTACAACGTCCTTCCGCGCGAGGTCGCGGCCCGCCTTCGAAGCGGCGAAGCCGTCGCCGACGCCTTCTCCGACGTCACCGTCGTCTTCGTCGACCTGGTGGACTTCTCGAAGCTGGCGAAAAGGCTGTCGCCGGGCCATCTGGTCAGGATCCTCAACCTCTTCTTCTCGGCCGCCGATCGCTGCGCCGAGCGGCACGGGCTCGAGAAGGTCAAGACGATCGGCGACGCCTATCTGGCGGTGCTCGGCGGAATGGGCTCGGCCGGGCGCGACAGCAGGGGCGCGCTCCATTTCGCCCACGATCTCGTCGCCGAGCTGGAGGCCCTGTCGGAAGAGAGCGGAATCGCTCTTCAGGTCAGGATCGGAGTCCATACCGGCCCGGTCGTCGGCGGAGTGATCGGAAGCAGCCGCCTGGCTTATGATTATTGGGGCGACACGATGAACATCGCCAGCCGGCTCCAGGGAGTCGCTCCGGCCAACGGCATCGCCGTTTCAGAGGCCACCTATTTCCAGACCCGCACGGTGCAGGCTTACGAAGCCCGCAAGGCGATCTTGAAGGGGATCGGGGAAACGAATGTCTATGTGGCCGCGCTCGGGACGGCCGAACAGGAAGGGAAAGGCTGATGGCGAGGATCACAGGGCTGGGAGGGATTTTCTACAAGGTCGAGGATCCGGAGCGGACCCGAGCCTGGTACCAGGAGATTCTCGGGATCGGCGGCGAATGGGGCGCCCATTTCCGCTGGGCCGACGAGCCCCAGGACGATCCCTACAGCCTGGCCAGCCCGTTCAAGGCCTCGACCGACTATTTCGATCCGTCCGCGTCAAGCTTCATGGTCAATTACCGGGTCGACGATCTCGAGGCCCTGATAGACGAGCTGAAGCGCAAGGGCATCGAGATCCTCGGCACCCAGGACGAGGATTATGGAAAGTTCGCCTGGATCCTCGACTGCGACGGGATCAAGATCGAGCTTTGGCAGCAGGCCGGTCCGGCGCCCGCGTGACGATCACGCCTTGCGCCGCGGGCGCCGAAGGAAATCGAAGAAGCCGCCGGCCGCGGTGGACTTGAGCACCGTCGAGCGGAACATCCTGGCCGAGATCCTGATGATGACGACGATCCACAGCGCCTGCCATGCCAGGGCCAGAAGATGCGGCCAGAGCGCCTCCGATTCGGCGGCGAAAGCGATCATCGCGAGAGGCGAGCTGAACGGCACGACATAAGCGAGCCAGGTCATCGTTCCGCCGTCGCTTCCGACCGCGGCCATGCCCAGAAGAAGCATCATCAGCTGGAGCAGGGTGATCGGCATCGACAGCGTCTGGATCTCGCGAATGTTGCTCGCCTGGCCGCCGATCCCGAGGAACAGGGATCCGAGGAGCATGTAGTTGGTCGAATAATAGAGCAGGACGAGGACGATATAGGCCGGCCAGCCGATCGCGGGCCCGACCTGAGGCGCCGTCATCCAGTCCTGCGCCGCCTGGAAGAAGAAGTAAGCGAGCCCCGCCATTCCGCCCCAGACGGCAAGGCCGACCAGCGAGATGCCGAGCATGGCGAGAAGCTTGCCCAGGAACACTGCGTCCAGCGGCACCGCGGCGGCGAGCACCTCGATCACCTTGTTCGATTTCTCCTCGACGAGGTTCGACAGAAGCAGGGTCGCCAGCATCAAGGTCACCATGAAGATGAGCATCTGGCCGAATTGGGCGATGGCGCGGCGGATCGAGCGAAGATTGCCGGCCGCCTGTTCGGTCACCACCCGCTCCGCCGCTCCGGCCGGCACCTGCAGACCGGCCGACTCCAAAGCCGCGGTCCGCCGCGCCTCCTCGACGAGCAGGTTGATCCTCTTGCCGACCCGATCGTCGATCTTGTCAGGGCCGGTCAGCACCGGGCGATCGAGGGTTCCGCTGAAGACGGCGGAATAGCCTTGCTCCTCGTCCGCCAGGAGTCTTTGCGCCTGGATTCCGACATTCTCGGCGGGAGGGACCGTGCGAAGGATCGGAAAGGCCTGATCGAACGTGCCGCCGACCAGCCGCGCCCGCGCTTCAGCAAGCGCCTCCTGGGTCTCGCTGTCGGCAACGACGGCGACCACGGGCTGGGCGGCGATCCGGTCCGCTTCGTCGGTCGCGATTCCCGCACCGATGACGAAACCGAACACCAGCAGCGGCGCGAGAAGGAAGAAGATGAAGCTTCGCGAATAGACGGTGGCGACGAAATCGCGGCGGGCGATGACGAAGGCGGCTTCGAACAATCCTGTCATGCCTTCGACCCCGTCTCGGCGAGCTGGCTTTCCTCCATCTCGCGGGCAGCGGCCTCGCCAGCAATGGCGACGAACGCGTCATGGAGGCCGCGCCGCTCGATCGATAGCTCCTCGATTCCGGCGCCGCCGTCGATCAGCGCCTCGAGCAGAGGCTCGATCCCCTTTTTCGGGAGCTCGAACTGCCAATAGCCGGAGTCGAGCCGGGCGTCGGCGGGAAGCGCCGAGCGCCAGGCGCCATCTTCATTGCGGGTCTTCAGCCGCACCTGCGGCTTCAGCCGGTCCCGGGCCTTAGCGACCTCGCCTTCGAAGCGGATCCGGCCGCCGGCGATGATCGCGATCCGCTCGCACAGGCGCTCGGCATGGGCGATGACATGAGTCGAGAAGATGATCGTGGTTCCGGCCGCCGCTTCTTCGCGGATGAGGTGCTCGAGCCGGCCCTGGTTGATGGCGTCGAGGCCGGAGAAGGGCTCGTCGAGCACGACCAGCCGGGGGCGGTGAACGATCGTGCCGAACAGCTGGATCGTCTGCGCCATGCCCTTCGAAAGGCTCTTGATCGGCTTGTCGACATAGTCGCCCAGGCCATTTTCGGTGAGAAGGATGGCGGCGCGCTTGCGGCCGATCTCGAGCGGGAGGCCGCGCAGGGCGCCCATGAAGGCGATCGCCTCGCTGGTCGTCATCGCCGGGTAGAGACCGCGCTCTTCGGGCAGGTAACCGACGATCTTCGCCGCCTCGAGCGGCCGTTCGTGCCCGAGCAGGCTCCGCTGCCCCTCGTCCGGCTCGATGATTCCGAGCAGAATCCGAAGCGTGGTGGTTTTCCCGGCGCCGTTCGGCCCCAATATGCCGTATATGCTGCCCTCGGGGACGGCGAGGTCGATACCACGGACGGCAGGCTTGCCGTCAAAGGCCTTGGTCAGGCCCCGGGCTTCGATCGCTACGCCAGCTGACACGGAATTTTTCGCCCCCACGAAGGAAATTGGATAGAGCCGAGAACGTGTTGAAAGGCAAGCCGAACCTGCGCGCCGAGCTGGAACGCCAAGCGATGGAGCTGGGCTTCTCCGCGTTCGGAATCGCGCGCTCCGACGCCGCCCCGAAAAGCGCGGAGCGGCTCCGCGCCTGGCTTGCCGACGGCTGTCATGGCGACATGATCTGGATGGAAGAAAGCGCCGATCGGAGAGGTTCGCCGGCCGGCCTCTGGCCCGACGTGAAGAGCGTGATCTGCCTGGGCATGAGCTACGCTCCGGGGTCGGACCCGCTCGCGCTTGCGGGAAGCCCGCATCTGGGGCGGATCTCGGTCTATGCCCAGGGGGCGGACTATCACGATCTGATCAAGAAGGCGCTCAAGGCGCTGGCGCGCTGGCTGGTCGCGGAGGCGGGCTGCGATCTCAAGGTCTTCGTCGACACCGCGCCGGTGATGGAGAAGCCGCTGGCCGAGGCCGCCGGCCTGGGGTGGCAGGGCAAGCACACCAATCTCGTCAGCCGCCGGGACGGCAGCTGGCTGTTCCTCGGCGCGATCTACACCAATATCGCGCTCGATCCGGACCCGCCCCATGCGTCGCGCTGCGGCAGCTGCACGGCCTGTCTCGACGCCTGTCCGACCGACGCCTTCCCGGCCCCGTTCCAGCTCGATGCCCGGCGCTGCATCTCCTATCTCACGATCGAGCATAAGGGGCCGATCCCGATCGAGCTGAGGGAGAAGATCGGCAATCGAATCTATGGCTGCGACGATTGCCTGGCGGTCTGCCCCTGGAACCGGTTCGCGGCGTCGGCGCGGGCGAACAGGGCCTTCCTGCCGCGGGCGGAACTGGCCGCGCCGGAACTGGGCGATCTTCTGGCCCTCGACGATCCGGGATTTCGAAAGGTCTTCGCCGGATCGCCGATCAAGCGGATCGGACGCAACCGGATGGTCCGGAACGCCGCGATCGCCGCCGGCAATAGCGGCAGGCCCGAGCTCGCCGCCCGACTTCGCCCCCTCGTTTCCGATGCCGATCCGGTCGTCGCCGAAGCGGCTTCGTGGGCGCTCGATCGCCTCGAGAAGCAGGCCTAACGCGTCTGCTGCTGAGCCGTCAGCGCGGCGACGCAGGACGCTCGGTCCATGTCGCGGCCGTCGGGCAGCCGGGCATCGACATGAGTGACGACCGCTTCGCCGCCGCCGCGGGGCGGATAGAGATAGGCGTCGAGGACGCAGGCGGGGCCGAGGAACTGAAGCTTCCGGGCCGCGCCTTCGCGAACGTCCAGGCCGGGCTGGCCGAGCAGGCCGACCAGGCCGCGCGCATTCCGGCCCATCACGCTTTCCAGTCCCTGGATCGTGTAGCTCGGCGCCGGCGGCTGGCCGGCCGGCGGAACCGGTCGATCCGATACCGGCGAAACACAGCCGGCGAGCGAGGCTGCGGCCATCACGGCCAGCCCGAATTTCACTCTCAATGTTCTTCCCCCATGGCGATCGCAGGAATCACGAAAACGGAAGCGCGGCAAGCCGATGCGGCGAAAATCGGCAGGTCCGAACGATCCTTTGCTCCCACCGATCGCCGAATCGGGCTAGGAGAAGCGGCATGAACTCGCTCCCGCCCTTCCATCTCGCCTTCCCCGTCCACGATCTCGCCGAAGCCCGCGCTTTCTATGGCGGCCTTCTCGGCTGCGAAGAAGGCCGAAGCTCCGATCAATGGATCGATTTCGACTTCTTCGGTCATCAGATCGTCACTCATCTCGATCCCGAGCTTCGCCCTCGCCGCCACTCCAATCCCGTCGACGGCCATGACGTGCCGGTCCCGCATTTCGGCGCGGTGCTGCCGATGCCCGAGTGGGAAAAGCTGGCGCGACGCCTTGAGGAAGCCGGTACGGCCTTCGTCATCGCGCCGACCGTGCGGTTCCGAGGCCAGCCCGGCGAGCAGGCGACGATGTTCTTCCTCGACCCCTCCGGCAATGCGCTCGAATTCAAGGCGATGAACGACCCGGCCAATCTCTTCGCGAAACAATAGGGGCTTCCCCAGGCTCAATCGTCCACGCTCAAATAGCGGCCGTTGAGATAGAGCAAGGGATGGACGTCGTCGCGGACGACCACTTCCTCGACCAGCCCGATGAAGATGCTGTGAGTGCCGAAGGCATGGCTGTCGATCCGCCGGCAGCGGATCGCCGCCTGGGCGTCGATCAGCCGAGGCGGCGTGACGCAATCATTCTCCCAGCCGCTGGCGAAGCGAAGCCCGTGCTGGGCGCGATCGGCGAACATGTTGGCGATCGCCTGCTGATCGCGGTGGAGGACGTTGACCCCGAAATAAGCGGCATCCTCCATCTTGGCGTGAACGAAGGCCGCGCGGTTGATGCAGACGAGAAGGCTCGGCGGGTCCATCGAGATCGGGGAAACCGCCGTCGCCGTGATTCCGAACGGCTGACCCTCGACGCAGATCGAGATGACGTTGACGGTCGAGGCGACCCGCCGCATCGCGTCGCGGAAGCGGCCGGGCAGTGGCAGGTCCTGATCGGTCATCCGCGCGCCTCGAACCCCGCCAGAACCTCGCAGACCCAGCGCGCGGCCGTGAGGGCGGTCGTGTCGCCGACGTCGAGGCTTGGATCGAACTCGGTCAGATCGACCAGCTTCACCCTCGGATCGGAGGCGAGATAGCGGGCCGCGTCGAAGAACATCCGCGCCGGCATGCCTCCCGGGCGGGCGCCCGGCGCGCCCGGGCACTGGGCGCGGTCGATCACGTCGATGTCGAAGTCGACGATGATCGCCTCGACATGGGCAAGGCGCTCGAGCGCGTCGTCAAGAACCAGGAAGATGCCGTCCTCGAGGCATTCGGAAAGAGTGAAGGTGCCGGCGCCAGCGGCCATGACGTCTTCGTGCATCTTCGCGGTGTTGGCGAAAGGGGCGAGGCCGATCTGGACCAGGTTGCGGCCCGGCAGGCCATCTTCGAGGAGGCAGCGTATGGGGTTGCCGTTCATCGGCCCACCGTCCGTCTCGCGCATGTCGAAATGGGCGTCGATCGTGATCAGCCCGACCCGCTCCAGAGGCAGCGCCAGGCCATGGGCGGCAGGACGGGTGACCGCATTGTTGCCGCCGACCAGCAAGGTCAGCTCATGGTCCGCGACCGCGCCGCGAACCGCCTCGACGATCGGGCCAAAGCCGTCGGCCGGGGAGATGCCTCGAACGTCGACATCGCCAAGATCCCGGACTCCGGTTTGGATCTCTTCGCCGGTCTCGAGATCGTAGGTGCTGAACCGCCTGAGCGTCCGCCGAACCGTTTCCGGCGCGAGGTCGCAGCGCCCCGGGGTCACCGATCCGGCTTCCATCGGCGCGCCGAGCAAGGCGACCGGCGCCGCTCGGTCGGTGAACAGGTCGGCGATCGATTTCCATGTCATGCCATGGCTCTATAGCCACCCGGCCCATGGGTGTAGACCCATTAGCCGCAACCGGCGCGTCGGAACGGCGCAGCAGCCGGCGCGGCGGGACGATCGGGCCGTTGTCCGTGATCGGTCCACGCCCTAAGAGGCGGATCATGTGGGACCGGCTGCTCGTCGACTGCAATATCGCGACCATGGATC
The DNA here is from genome assembly GCA_966193865.1 of uncultured Sphingosinicella sp. Taxonomy (GTDB): domain Bacteria; phylum Pseudomonadota; class Alphaproteobacteria; order Sphingomonadales; family Sphingomonadaceae; genus Allosphingosinicella. The sequence continues at coordinate 8,199 of CBIGXQ010000067.1, forward strand.
CGGACGTGCCCGGGGCCTTCGGCGCGATCGAGAATGGCGCGATCGGGATCCAGGACGGCCGGATCGTCCGGGTAGGCCGGCGTACCGAGCTTGCCGGCTACAAGGCGAAAAAGGTGGAGCCGCTCGACGGCGCCTGGGTGACCCCGGGCCTCGTCGATTGCCACACCCATCTGGTGTTCGGCGGCAATCGGTCGGCCGAGTTCGAGCAGAGGCTGGGGGGCGCGAGCTACGAGGAGATCGCCCGCTCCGGCGGCGGAATCGCCTCGACCGTCCGGGCGACCCGCGAGGCCTCGCTCGAGGCGCTGATCCAACAATCGCGGCCGCGCCTTCAGGCGCTGATGCGCGGCGGCGTCACCACCGTCGAGATCAAGTCGGGCTACGGACTCGACATCCAGTCCGAGCTGAAGATGCTTGGAGCGGCGCGGGCGCTCGGGCAGGAGGAGAAGGTCCGGGTCGAGACCACCTTGCTCGCCCTCCACGCCTTGCCGCCGGAATATCGCGACCGCCGCGAGGACTATGTCCGGCTCGCCATCGACAGCATCCTTCCCGCGGTGACCGAGCTCGATCTCGCCACCGCCGTCGACGCTTTTTGCGAGGGAATCGGCTTCACGCCGGACGAGGTGCGCGCCTATTTCGACGCGGCGAGCGATCTCGGCCTCAAGGTGAAGCTCCACGCCGAGCAATTGAGCAATCTCCACGGCGCCGCGCTTGCCGCCGACTATGATGCGCTTTCGGCCGATCATCTCGAGCATGTCGACGAAGCCGGAATCCTGGCGATGGCCGGCGCCGGGATGGTGGCGGTGCTGCTTCCTGGAGCCTATTACGCACTCGGCGAGACCCGGGCTCCGCCAATCGAGCTTCTTCGCCGCCACGGCGTTCCGATGGCGGTCGCCACCGACTGCAATCCCGGCACCTCGCCTTTGCTTTCGCCGACCCTGATCCTCAACATGGCCTGCACCCTGTTCCGACTGACCCCCGAAGAAGCGCTGGCTGGGATGACTCGTGAAGCCGCCCGAGCACTCGGCCTCGGCGCGGAAACCGGGACGATCGCGGCCGGCAAATCGGCGGACCTGTGCGTCTGGCGGATCGGCCGGCCGGCGGAGCTCTGCTACTGGATCGGCCTGCCCGGCCCGGAGCGGCGGATCTTCGCCGGTCAGGACTCTTGACGGCAAACCGCCATCGCCCTTGCGGCCCGATGCCGGCGGAGCGATAGCGAGCCGACATCCGCCAGAGGGGACGAAATTGCCTTCGAGAAGAGACAATCGACGCCATATCCAGGCTCCAACTGGGCCGGAGCTGAGCTGCCGCAGCTGGACCACGGAAGCGGCGATGCGGATGCTGATGAACAATCTCGATCCCGATGTCGCGGAGGCACCGGAAGAGCTTGTCGTCTATGGCGGCATCGGGCGCGCCGCACGCGACTGGGAGAGCTTCGACGCGATCGTCTCGAGCCTGAAGCGGCTCGAGGAGGACCAGACCCTGCTCGTCCAGTCAGGCAAGCCGGTCGGGATCTTCCGAACCCATGCGGATGCGCCGCGGGTACTGATCGCCAATTCGAACCTGGTTCCGAAATGGGCGACGTGGGACCATTTCCACGAATTGGATCGCAAGGGGCTGATGATGTACGGCCAGATGACGGCCGGCTCCTGGATCTATATCGGCACCCAGGGCATCGTCCAGGGCACCTACGAGACGTTCGTCGAGATGGGCCGCCAGCATCATCGAGGCGATCTTCGCGGCAAGTGGATTCTCACCGCCGGCCTCGGCGGAATGGGCGGCGCACAGCCGCTCGCGGCGGTGATGGCGGGAGCGCATTGCATCGCCGTCGAATGCCAGGAGAGCCGGATCGAGAAACGGCTCGAGACCCGCTATCTCGACCGGCGCGCTTCCACCATCGACGAGGCGCTCGAAATCATCAAGTCGGCGGACCGGCCGATCTCGGTCGGACTGCTCGGCAATGCCGCCGAGATATTGCCGGAGATGGTGGAGCGCGGGATCAGGCCCGACGCCGTCACCGACCAGACCTCCGCCCACGATCCGGTGAACGGCTATTTGCCGATCGGCTGGACCGTCGAGCAATGGATCGAGCAGCGCGAGCGCGATCCCGCCGCGGTGGAGGCCGCCGCGCGCGCCTCGATGGCGGTCCATGTCGAGGCGATGCTCGCCTTTCGGGCGATGGGCGTTCCGACCTTCGATTATGGCAACAATATCCGCCAGGTGGCGAGCGACGAGGGGGTCACCCACGCCTTCGACTTCCCCGGCTTCGTCCCCGCTTATGTCCGCCCGCTCTTCTGCCGCGGAATCGGCCCCTTCCGCTGGTGCGCCCTCTCGGGCGATCCCGAGGACATCTATCGGACCGACGCCAAGGTGAAGGCGCTGATCCCCGACGATCCGCACCTTCATCGCTGGCTCGACATGGCGAGGGAGCGGATCGCCTTCCAGGGCCTTCCGGCGCGGATCTGCTGGGTCGGCCTCGGCCAGCGCCACCGGCTCGGCCTCGCCTTCAACGAGATGGTCGCCAGCGGAGAATTGAAGGCGCCGATCGTCATCGGCCGCGACCATCTCGACAGCGGCTCCGTCGCCAGCCCCAATCGCGAGACCGAGGCGATGAAGGACGGCTCCGACGCAGTCTCCGACTGGCCTCTGCTCAACGCTTTGCTCAACACCGCGAGCGGCGCGACCTGGGTGTCGCTCCATCATGGCGGCGGCGTCGGAATGGGCTATTCCCAGCATGCCGGAATGGTCATCGTCGCCGACGGCACTCCTGATGCCGCGCGTCGCCTTGAGCGGGTGCTCTGGAACGATCCGGGCACCGGAGTCATGCGTCACGCCGACGCCGGCTACGAAATCGCGATCGACTGCGCTCGCGAGCAGGGCCTCGATCTACCGATGGTGAAGCCATGAAACTCTCTCGTCATTCCAGCGAAGGCTGGAATCCCGAAGGATTCAGCATGGACCCCAGCCTTCGCTGGGGTGACGGGGGAATTTGATGGCCGAGCTCATTCTGACTCCGGGCTCGGTGAGCCTGGCGGATCTTCGCCGCATCTGGGGCGGTGCGTCCGTAGAGCTTCATTCCGATGCCTGGCAGGCGATCGAAAGTTCGGCCGCGGCCGTCGGCCGGATCCTCGACAGCGGCCGGACCGTCTATGGGATCAATACCGGCTTCGGTCTTCTTGCGCAGACCCGAATTCCGGCCGACCGTCTCGAGGAGCTTCAGCGCAACCTGATCCTTTCGCACAGCGCCGGCCTGGGCGATCCGCTCGATCCGCGGATCGTCCGGCTGATGATGGTGCTCAAGGCGATCGGCCTCGGCCGGGGGCATAGCGGCGTCCGCCGCGAACTTGTCGAGCTTCTGCTCGCCCTCGTCTCGGCGAACGCTCTTCCGGTCGTTCCGAGCCAGGGCTCCGTCGGCGCCTCCGGCGACCTGGCGCCGCTCGCCCACATGAGCGCCGCCTTGATCGGCCAAGGCGAGATCGCGCTGAACGGCGAGCGGCTGCCCGCCGGCGACGCGTTGCGCCGGCTCGGTCTCGAACCGCTCGTGCTCGGGCCGAAGGAAGGGCTGGCGCTGATCAACGGCACCCAGGC
>CBIGXQ010000068.1:0-11646 GCA_966193865.1 uncultured Sphingosinicella sp.
TCATGGACATGGCGATGAAGGTCGGCGCCCCGGTGATCGGCCTCAACGACAGCGGCGGCGCGCGCATCCAGGAAGGCGTCGCCAGCCTCGCCGGCTATGCCGAGGTGTTCCAGCGCAACGTGCTGGCGAGCGGGGTCATCCCGCAGCTCAGCCTGATCATGGGCCCGTGCGCGGGCGGGGCGGTCTATTCGCCGGCGATGACCGACTTCATCTTCATGGTGAAGGACAGTTCCTACATGTTCGTCACCGGGCCGGACGTCGTGAAGACCGTCACCAACGAGGTCGTCACTCAGGACGAGCTGGGCGGCGCCGTTACCCACACCACCAAGTCGGGAGTCGCCGACGTCGCCTTCGACAACGACATCGACACGCTGCTGGCGACCCGCGACTTCTTCGATTTCCTGCCTTTGTCCAACCGCCATCCGCAGCCGGAACGGCCGTGCACCGACCCCTGGGACAGGATCGACGACAGTCTCGACACCTTGATTCCGGACAGCGCCTCCAGGCCCTACGACATTCACGAGCTGATCCGGAAGGTCGTCGACGACAGCGACTTCTTCGAGCTTCAGCCCGCCCACGCCGCCAACATCATCATCGGCTTCGGCCGGGTCGAGGGCAGGACCGTCGGAATCGTCGCCAACCAGCCGATGGTCCTTGCCGGGGTGCTTGACATCAAGTCGTCGAAGAAGGCGGCGCGGTTCGTCCGCTTCTGCGACGCGTTCGACATTCCGATCCTCACCTTCGTCGACGTCCCCGGCTTCCTCCCCGGAGTGGCCCAGGAGCATGACGGGATCATCAAGAACGGAGCCAAGCTTCTTTTCGCTTATGCCGAGGCGACGGTTCCGAAGATCACGATCATCACCCGCAAGGCCTATGGCGGCGCCTATGACGTGATGGCCTCCAAGCATCTGCGCGGCGACCTCAATTATGCCTGGCCGACCGCCGAGATCGCGGTGATGGGGGCGAAGGGGGCGGTCGAGATCATCTTCCGCAAGGATATCGGCGATCCGGAGAAGATCGCCGATCGGACCGCCGATTATGAGGCGCGCTTCGCCAACCCGTTCGTGGCGGCGAGCAAGGGCTTCATCGACGAGGTGATCATGCCCCATTCGACGCGCCGGCGGATCGCTCTCGGCCTTCGCAAGCTGCGCGACAAGCAGCTCGAGAATCCGTGGAAGAAGCATGACAATATCCCGCTGTGAAGCGGAACCGGTGATCGTGATCGTCGCGGCGGTGGTGCTCGACGATGAAGGTCGCCTGCTTCTGGTCCGCAAGCAGGGCACCGATTGCTTCATGCTCCCCGGCGGCAAGCTCGCTCCGGGTGAAGGGCCGATTGAAGCTCTGGAGCGCGAGCTTGTCGAGGAACTGGGCAGCGGCCTCGCGGCCGAACCGCGCCTGCTCGGCGAATATGAGGCGCCGGCGGCGAACGAGCCGGGTCATCGCGTCGAGGCGAGGATCTTCACCGCGAAGCTGGCGGGAGTGCCAATCGCCTGCTCCGAGATCTGCGAACTGGTCTGGCACGATCCCGATCTGGAACCCATGTTCAGGCTCGCGCCGCTCGCGCGAGACCGGGTCCTTCCCGAGCTTCGCGCCCTGCGCCGGGCCGCCTGACGATGGCGGAGTTTCGAGCCGACGAGGCCCTGGTCGGACTGATCGCGCTGGCGACGATCCCGTGGATCGTCTGGATCCTCAGGCGCGGGCTTCGCGACCGTCAGCTTCCTGTCGGCAAGGGCCGGGTCGGACGGGACGAACGGCCGGCGGCCTTCCGCATCCTCTTCGCGCTCTATGTCGTCGCGGCCCTCGCCATGGCCTATATCGGGCTGGACCTGCTGGTCGGCATCGGCGGATAGGGAAGCGGTCCCGACGCGTCTTTCGAACCCGCTCAAACCGGAGTCTCATCATGAATCTCGGCCGTCTCAATCATGTCGGCGTCGCCACCCCGTCGATCGACGACAGCGTCGCTCTCTACCGGGACCTGCTCGGCGCGACGAAGATCCACGCGCCCTTCGATCTGCCCGCCCAGGGCGTTCGGGTCTGTTTCGTCGACACGCCCAATAGCCAGATCGAGCTGATCGAGCCGCTCGGCGAGAATTCGCCGCTTCACGGCTTCCTGGCGAGGAATCCGGCAGGCGGTCAGCACCATGTCTGCTTCGAGGTGCCGGACATCCATGAAGCCAAGGCGGAGATGGAAGCCAAGGGCGCCAGGGTGCTTGGCGAGCCGCGCATCGGTGCGCACGGTACCCCGGTGATCTTCGTCCACCCGAAGAATATGGGCGGAGTCCTGGTGGAATTGATGGAAACACCGAAAGCGGCGCATTGACACTCATGGTCGTTGCGATGAGCGGGCAGATGCCCGGCGCCGATGGTCCGGATCGCTTCGCATCACTCGCAATGACGGCTAAGACACGCGGAAATGACTGACAAGACGACCAAAGCCGATTGGGAAGCCGCCGCCGAAAGGGAGGTGAAGGGCAAGGATCTCGCCTGGCCCACGCCGGAGGGCATCGAGGTGCGCCCGCTCTACACGGCGGAGGACGTTGCCGGTATCGACCCCGGTCTTCCCGGTTTCGCCCCCTACACGCGAGGCCCCTATGCCTCGATGTATACCGGCCGGCCCTGGACGATCCGTCAATATGCCGGCTTCTCGACCGCCGAGGAATCCAACGCCTTCTATCGCCGCAATCTGGACGCCGGGCAGAAGGGCCTGTCGGTGGCCTTCGATCTGGCGACCCACCGCGGCTATGACAGCGATCATCCGCGGGTCGTCGGCGACGTCGGCAAGGCCGGCGTGGCGATCGACACGGTCGAGGACATGAAGATCCTGTTCGACGGCATCCCGCTCGGCGAGATGTCGGTGAGCATGACCATGAACGGCGCCGTCCTGCCGGTCATGGCCTTCTATATCGTCGGCGCCGAGGAGCAGGGGGTGGCGCCGGACCGCCTCAACGGCACCATCCAGAACGACATCCTCAAGGAGTTCGCGGTCCGCAACACCTACATCTATCCGCCGGCGCCCTCGATGCGGATCGTTGCCGACGTGATCGCTTATTGCGCCGGCAACATGCCGAAATTCAACTCGATCTCGATCAGCGGCTATCACATGCACGAGGCCGGGGCGACGGCCGTCCAGGAGCTCGCCTTCACCCTCGCCGACGGCATGGAATATGTCAGGGCCGCCCAGGCGAAGGGGCTCGACGTCGACCATTTCGCGCCGCGCCTGTCCTTCTTCTTCGGCATCGGCATGAACTTCTTCATGGAGGTCGCCAAGCTCCGCGCCGCCCGCTTGCTCTGGCACCGGATCATGGAAGGGTTCGGCGCCCGCAACGCCAAGTCGAAGATGCTTCGGACCCATTGCCAGACGTCGGGCGTGTCGCTGACCGAGCAGGACCCGTGGAACAACGTCGTCCGGACCACGATCGAGGCGATGGCGGCGGTGCTCGGCGGCACCCAGTCGCTCCACACCAACAGCTTCGACGAGGCGATCGCCTTGCCGACCGATTTCTCGGCCCGGATCGCTCGCAACACCCAGCTCATCCTCGCCGAGGAAAGCGGCATCCCGAACGTCGCCGATCCGCTCGGTGGGTCTTATTATGTCGAGGCGCTCACCGCCCAGCTCGCCGATCAGGCCTGGGCGCTGATCGAGGAGGTCGAGGGTCTCGGCGGGATGACCGGCGCCGTTGCCGAGGGCATGCCGAAGCGGCGAATCGAGGAAGCCGCTGCGGCCCGCGCCGCGAAGGTCGATCGCGGCGAGACCGTGATCGTCGGGGTCAATCGCTACCGCCTGGCCGAGGAAGCGCCGCTCGACATCCTCCAGATCGACAATGCCAGGGTCAGGGCCGACCAGATCGCCCGGATCGAGCGGGTGAAGGCGGAACGCGACGAAAAGGCCGCCCAGGCGGCACTCGACGCGTTGCGCTCGGGCGCCCGAACCGACGCCGCCGGCACCAATCTCCTCGCCTTGTCGGTCGAGGCGGCCCGGGCGCGTTGCACCTTGGGCGAAATCTCGTCCGCGCTCGAGGACGTGTTCGGCCGCTACGGCACCACCCCCGAACCGGTTCGCGGAATCTATGGCGGCGCCTATCGCGGCGATCCGAAATGGGCCCGAGCCCAGCAGGGCGTCGGCGCCGTCGAGCGGCGGCTCGGCCGCAAGCCGCGAATGCTCGTCGCGAAGATGGGCCAGGACGGCCATGACCGAGGCGCCAATCTCGTCGCCTCGGCCTTCGCCGATCTCGGCTTCGAGGTCGTCCCCGGGCCGCTGTTCCAGACGCCGCAGGAAAGCGCCCGTTTGGCCGTCGAGCAAGGGGTCGACGTGGTCGGCGCTTCGAGCCTCGCTGCCGGCCACAAGACTCTCGTGCCCGAGCTCATCGGCCATTTGCGCGACATGGGCCATGCCGACATCAAGGTCGTCGTCGGCGGAGTCATACCGGCCCAGGATTACGAGATGCTGAGGGAAGCGGGGGCGCAGGCCATTTTCGGTCCCGGGACCAATCTGGTCGAGGCGGCGGGCGAGGTTCTGAAGCTGCTCGGCCACAACATGCCGCCGCTCGAGGAAGCCGCGGAATGAGCGGCGCCCCTTTCCCGGAATCGGCCGTGCCCAGGATCGATCATGAGGCGGAATTGGCTTCGATGAACGCACGTATGGACTGGACCCGTGCCGAGATCGCCTCATTGTTCGAGAAGCCGCTGCTCGATCTCCTGTTCGAGGCCCAGCAGGTCCACCGCCGCTGGCACGCTCCGAACCAAGTGCAGCTTTCGACTTTGCTGTCGATCAAGACCGGCGGCTGTCCCGAGGATTGCGGCTATTGCAGCCAGTCGGCTCATGCCCGGACCGGCCTCAAGGCCGAGAAGCTGATGGAGGCCGAGGCGGTCCTCGCCGCCGCGGCCGAGGCCAAGGCGGCGGGCTCCGGCCGCTTCTGCATGGGGGCGGCGTGGCGCGAGCCCAAGGACCGCGACATGGACGCCTTGTGCGACATGGTCGCCGGGGTGAAGGCGATGGGCCTCGAGACCTGCATGACCCTGGGCATGCTGAGCCAGGACCAGGCCAAGCGGCTCGCCGCTGCCGGCCTGGATTATTACAATCATAATCTCGACACCTCGCCCGAACATTATGGCGCCGTCATCACCACCCGGACGTGGCAGGACCGGCTCGACACGCTGGCGGCGGTGCGCGAATCGGGAATGGCCGTCTGCTGCGGCGGGATCGTCGGCATGGGCGAAAGCCGGGAGGACCGGGTCGGCTTCATCCATGCCCTCGCGACCTTGCCAGCCCATCCCGAGAGCGTACCGATCAACGCTCTGGTGCCGATTGCGGGCACCGTGCTCGGCGACATGCTCGCCGGTACGCCGCTCGCCCGGATCGACGATATCGAGTTCGTCCGAACCGTCGCGGCCGCCCGTATCACGATGCCGCAAAGCATGGTCCGGCTCTCCGCCGGCCGGGAGAGCATGAGCGAATCGACCCAGGCGCTCTGCTTCATCGCCGGCGCCAATTCGATCTTCACCGGCGACAGGTTGCTGACCACGGGCAATGCCGGCGCCGGCGCCGATTCCGCCTTGTTCGAGAAGCTCGGCCTGGTCGCGATGGCGGCGGAAGCGCCGGCGCGGGTGGCGGCCGAATGATCTTCCTCGCGGCCCTTCTCGCTCTTCTCCAGCCGGCAGAGCCTGGGGAGGAGCCCTTCTCCGACCGCCAGCCGGTGAGGCTGACGCCTTTGACTCCGGATCGCGCTTTGGCGGCCTTCCGCGACGTCTGCGTCGCCGGCTTCCCCGATCCGGCCGCCTTCGATCGCGCCGCCGCGGCCGCGGACCTGGAGCTGGTCCGGCGCGAGGAGCCCCAGAGGGGAGCTCACGAATGGAGCTCGGCCAACGGCCATTTCGTCCTTCGCGAGGCGCCGAGCCGCAATGCCGTCGAGCGTCGCGATCGCCGCGAGGGGCGATCGCCCCGGCAGCGGTGGCAGATCCGATGCGATTTCTGGGTGGCGCTCCGCGACACCGGCGATGTCGGAATCCTGCTCTCTCGGATCAGCGAACAGCTGGCCGGCGGACACGGGCCCGTCGAGGAGATTGTCGGCGCTTCGTGGGACCTCGGATCCGGCGGCGAGGGAGGCACTCGCAAGCTGCTGTTCCTGCCGTCGATCGATGATCCGCGTCTTTTCACCTTGTCGCTTCAGCAACTAGCTGACAATCCGGCCCGCTGATGTTTTCGAAGATATTGATCGCGAACCGCGGCGAGATCGCCTGTCGAGTCATAAGAAGCGCCCGCAAGATGGGGATCGCCACGGTCGCCGTCTATTCCGACGCCGATGCCCGTGCGCCGCACGTGAAGCTGGCCGACGAAAAGGTTCGTCTCGGTCCGCCGCCCGCGTCGGAATCCTATCTCGACGCAGAGCTGATCATCGATGCCTGCCGCGCCACCGGCGCCGAGGCGGTCCATCCGGGCTACGGCTTCCTGTCGGAGCGGGAGAGCTTCGCCCGGGCGCTGGCGGAGGCGGGAATCGCCTTCATCGGACCGCCGCCCGAAGCGATCGCCGCGATGGGCGACAAGATCCAGTCCAAGAAGCTTGCCCAGGCCGCCGGAGTCAGCGTCGTTCCCGGCTTCATCGGCGAGATCGCCGACACCGACCATGCCGTCGAGATCGCCAACGGGATCGGCTATCCGGTGATGATGAAGGCCTCCGCCGGGGGCGGCGGCAAGGGCATGCGCCTCGCTTATAGCGAGAAGGATGTCCGCGAGACGTTCGACAGCGTCCGCCGGGAAGGCAAGGCCAGCTTCGGCGACGACCGGGTCTTCATCGAGAAGTTCGTCGAGGATCCGCGCCACATCGAGATCCAGGTGCTCGGCGATCGCCACGGCAACATCCTCTATCTCGGCGAGCGCGAATGTTCGGTCCAGCGCCGCCACCAGAAGGTCGTCGAGGAGGCCCCTTCGCCGTTCGTGACGCCGGAGATGCGCAGGGCGATGGGCGAGCAGGCCGTCGCTCTGGCCAGCGCCGTCGGCTATCATTCGGCCGGCACGGTCGAGTTCATCGCCGGCGCCGATCGAAGCTTCTACTTCCTCGAGATGAACACCCGGCTTCAGGTCGAGCATCCGGTGACCGAGCAGGTGACCGGTCTCGATCTCGTCGAGCAGATGATCCGGGTCGCCGCCGGCGAGAAGCTGCCTCTGGCACAGGAGGAGGTGAAGCTGACCGGCTGGTCGGTCGAGAGCCGGGTCTATGCCGAGGACCCCTATCGCGGCTTCCTGCCTTCGACCGGAAGGCTGGTCCGCTACCGCCCGCCGCTCGAGAAGGAAGGGGTCCGGGTCGACGACGGCGTGGTCGAGGGCGGCGAAGTCTCGATGTTCTACGATCCGATGATCGCCAAGCTGATCACCTGGGGCGACAGCCGCGAGCAGGCGATCGACCGCCAGATCGAGGCGCTGGACAGCTTCGCGATCGAGGGCATCGGTCACAATGTGGATTTCCTGTCGGCGCTGATGCAGCATCCGCGCTTTCGCGCCGGCGAGCTCACCACCGGCTTCATCGCCGAAGAATATCCCGAAGGCTTTCTCGGAGCGCCGGCGGACGAGGGTCTGACTCAGGCCCTGGCCGCGGCGGCCGCGGGAATGTCGTTCAGCGAGGCGGCTCGGGCGCGCGAAATTTCCGGCCAGCTCGGCGAACCGATCCCGGTGCCGTGCGACTGGGTGGTTCGGATCGCCGGCCGTGAGCATTTGGTCCATCTCCAGGACGGCGGTGCCCTCGTCGACGGCGAGCTCGTCGAGGGCCGCCTCGACTGGGAGCCGGGAGATCGAAGCGCTCGGGCCTCGGCGGGCAATCTGTCGCTGACCATGGGGGTCGTTCGGCGCACCGGCGGCTGGCGGCTCACCACCCGCGGTGCCTCGCATCTCGTCCAGGTGCTTCCGGCCCATGTCGCGGAACTGTCCCGCTTCATGATCGAGAAGGTCCCTCCGGATCTCTCGAAATTCCTCATCTGCCCGATGCCCGGCTTGCTCACCGCGCTCCACGTCCAGGAAGGCGACAAGGTCGAGGCCGGCCAGCCGCTCGCCGTCGTCGAGGCGATGAAGATGGAGAATATCCTCCGCGCCGAAAAGGCCGGTATCGTGAAGAAGGTGGACGCCAAGCCGGGCGACAGCCTCGCGGTCGACGCGGTGATCCTCGAGTTCGAATAGGCCCCGCGTCTTTCGCAGTCGCAGCCGGCGAAAACCGCTTTTCCGAACTATTCCGCCGCTGGCATCAGAACGGTGTCGATGCTGTGGACGACCCCGTTCGAATGGAGCTGGTCGGCCTGGGTGATCCGTGCCCGGGCGCCCGAGCCATCGCTGATGACGAGGGCGTCGCCGTCGCGGCTGACGGTGAGGTTGTCCCCGGCGACGGTGGCGAGCTCGGCTCGTCCCCCCTGCCCGGAATCGATCGCTCGGCCGAGGTCCTGAGCGGTCACGGTCCCTGGAACGATGTGATAGCTGAGCAAGGCGATCAGCCGCTCCCGCTGCTCCGCGCTGTTGAGGCCTTCGCGGGTCTCGGCGGGGATCGCGGCGAAGCCGGCATTGTTGGGGGCGAAGACGGTATAGGGGCCGACTCCGCGCAAGGTCTGGGTCAGCCCTGCCGTCTCGAGCGCCTGCATGAAGCTGGAATGATCGCCGGACTGGGTCAGCGCTTCGGCGATATCGGTGCGGGACTGATTTTGTGCGTCCGCCGCCTTGTCGGCCGATCCATTGGTGGCCGCCTGGTCGTTGGCCTCGTCACCGCCGCAGGCGGCGAGCGCGAGGCCGAGGCAAAGTGCGAGCATCCTTCGAGACATGGTTCACGTCCTCTTTCGAATGCGGTGCAAATGCGCGAGCGGCCGTTGCGGTTGCGTCATATCGCCCGCAACGGCCGCCTCGCTCAGATGATCATCGAGATGACCTGCTCGATCAGCCGGGTCTGCGGATCGACCTGATAGATCGAATTGTCCGCATAGCGGTACCAGGCGTCGTCGCTGTCGACATAGCGATCGCGATAATCCATCGGCACGTTGTAGGCGTCGTACCCGATCGGCAGCGTGTCGCCGATTCCAAGCCCGCCAAGTCCGCCGACTCCGCCGGTCAGAAGCGCGACGATCCCTTCGATCAGACCGCTGTCATTATCGACCTGATAGATGGCGCCGTCGTCATAGCGATAGAGATAGTCGTCGCCGTCCGGATAATAGGACCGGTAGGCGAGCGGGACGTTATAGACCTCGTAGCCGAGCGGCATCGGTTCCCCGATCAGCAGGTCGCTCCCGAACAAGGGCACGATCGAGTTCACCAGGCCGCTGTCCCGGTCGAAGCGATAGACATAGCCCTCATCGTCATAGCGATAGAGCCAGTCGTCATTGTCGACGAAACGGTAGCTGTAGCGGTCGGGGACATTGTAGGCCAGGCTCGAGAAAGGCAGGCGCTGGCCGATGAGCTGCGCCTTGCGAAGCTGCCCCGGCGGCATGCAGAAGGCATTCTGCCGGGCAAGCCCCGGCGGGCAGCCGTTGGGCCCGACACCCCGCCGATCGCCGTTCCGGAAAAGCCGAAGGTCGTCGCGGAATCGGTCCGCCGCGATAAGGCGGCGTTCGCTCCAGTCGCTCCAGTCGCGACGCTCGGAACGCCTCGCCTCGCGCAATTCGCCGCGATCGCCTCGTTCCCGGCGCGCGTCGCGAACGAGCCTGCGTTCGTCGCGCAGGGCGCGTTCGACCCGGCGCTCTTCGCGGTCCGTCCGCCGCTCGGCCCGATCTCTCACGCGAGTCTCTCGGTCGGCCCGACGATCTTCGCGGTCGCGACCGCGAGCCTGATTGCCGCGATCATCGCCGCCTCGGCCGCGGCCTCGGGCCTCGCGTCCGCGGTCGTCGCCGCCCTGGCCGCGGCTCGCAAGGCGGGGGCCGTCGCCCCCGCCACGGCCGCGCCGAGGGTTCGCTTCGCCGCCATTGCCTCCGCGGCCGCGCTCGGCCTTGCCGTGGCCGCCGCCATGGTTCCGTTCGGCGGCCGGCTGGCCGCCACCCTTGCCGCGGCCCTGATTTTCCTTCGCAACGACCGGAAGCGACACCGACAAGGCGGCGACTCCGGCGAGCAGCATCAACTTACGCATGGGTAAACTCCTTTGGGGAGAAGAACGGATCGACGGCACCGCGCGTTCCTGCCCATTTGGCTCCATTGAACCCGGCGAAGCGTCGATCAGTCGCCGCAAAGTTAAGCCGAAATGAATGAGGCCCCTTTTTGTACTGCAGCCGCAACGAAGTTCGGGCCTGCCCGTTGGGCCCGCCATGACCCTGGCTTCATCTCGTCTGCGCCTGGCGTTCGCCGCCGGCATCGCCGCTTTCTCGCTCCTATCGGCCGGTCCGGCTTCCGCCCAGGATTCCGGCCGCGGCCGGATCGTCTCGATCGGCGGTGGAATCGACCTGACTCCGAAATTTCCCGGTTCGGACGAGGTCGGGATCGGCCCTTTGCCCTATTTCGACATTCGCCGCGAAGGCGCTCAGCTGACCTTCGAAGCGCCCGACGAAGGAATCGGCATGGGCGTGGTCGGCGACGATGACGGCTTTTCGGTCGGCCCCACGGTCCGATTCCAGGGGAAGCGACAGGAGGAGGACGTCGGCGCGCCGGTCGGCGATGTCGGCTTCACCGTCGAGGTGGGCGCCTTCGCCCAGGCCTTCCTGGCCGAGAATGTCCGAATCCGCGGGGAGGCCCGCAAGGGGCTCGGCGGCCATGAAGGCTGGACCGGCGATCTTTCGGCGGACTTCGTCGTTCGGGACCGCGACACGTACGTCCTCTCGCTCGGCCCCCGCGCCCGCTGGGCGGACGACGATTATCACGACGCCTATTTCGGCGTGACCCCGGCCGTGTCCGCCGCGACCGGACTTGCGCCTTTCGATCCGGGCGGCGGCTTTCATTCGGTCGGCGTGGTGGCGGGGATCACCCACATGCTCGGCCGCAATTTCGGAATCTATGCCCATGCCGGCTATGACCGGCTGATCGGCGACGCCGCCGATTCCCCGATCGTCCGGACCTTCGGCTCGAGGGACCAATATTCCGGCGGCGTCGCCCTGTTCTTCAGCTTCGACGCCGGCCGCCTGTTCTAGAACCGGCGCTCGAGCGAAGGTCAGTCGTTGGTCCGGCCGACCCTGGGATCGGCGCCTTGGCCGAGGCCGGCATCATTTTCGACATCGCCCTCGACGGTATTCTCGCCTTCGATCAGCTCGGCGTCATCGGGCGAGTTGCGGCTGAAAAGACCTTTGGACTGACCGATCGACGGGTTGCGATCGAGATCGTCCTGCCGTTCGACCGGCTGGTCCGCCGGCTTCGGGTGCTTGTTCGTCATCACCTGCTCCTTCCGATCGGCCAACGCTTGACGTCGCCATCCGTTCGCCCGGCTTGACGCTTCCGCCTCAAATCCCGATCAAGCAGCGCCGCCACGGAGATCCCGATGAGATTCATGACCTTGCTACTCCCGCTCCTGCTCGTCCTGCCGACCGCGGCGTCCGCCGAGCTCTCTCGGCCGGAACGGCGGATGATCGACACGGTCGCGACCGAGCGCGAGCGGTCGGTGCAGCTCCTCGAGCGGCTGGTGAACCAGAATAGCGGGAGCCTCAATCTGGAAGGGGTCGAGGCGGTCGGGCGGATGATCCGCGAGGAGCTCGAGCCGCTCGGCT
>CBIGXQ010000069.1:0-11608 GCA_966193865.1 uncultured Sphingosinicella sp.
TCGGCGCCTGCGTCGGAATGAAGGGCAGCCGGGTCCAGGCCGTCGTCCAGGAGCTCCAGGGCGAGAAGATCGACATCATTCCCTGGTCGCCCGATCTCGCCACCTTCGTCGTCAACGCGCTCCAGCCGGCGACGGTCAGCCGGGTCGTCATCGACGAGGAGGAGAGCCGGATCGAGGTGGTCGTTCCCGACGACCAGCTTTCGCTCGCGATCGGCCGCCGCGGCCAGAACGTGAGGCTGGCGAGCCAGCTGACCGGCTCGGCGATCGACATCATGACCGAGGCGGATTCGAGCGAGAAGCGCCAGCGCGAGTTCATGGAGCGATCGCAGATGTTCCAGGACGAGCTCGATGTCGACGAGACGCTTGCTCAGCTGCTCGTCGCCGAGGGCTTCGGAGCGCTCGAGGAAGTGGCTTATGTCGAGTCCGACGAGATCGCCTCGATCGAGGGTTTCGACGACGAGCTCGCCGCCGAGCTGCAGAACCGCGCCGCCGAGGCGCTCGAGCGGCGCGAAGCCGCCGCCCGCGAGGAACGCCGAGCCCTCGGCGTGACCGACGAGCTGGCGGAAATGCCCTATCTCACCGAGCAGATGCTGGTGACCCTGGGCAAGGCCGGGATCAAGACTCTCGACGATCTCGCCGATCTCGCCACCGACGAGCTGGTCCAGAAGAAGCGGCCCGAGCAGCGCCGCCAGCGCGAGAGCAACCGCTCCGAGGACAAGGGCGGGATCCTCGCCGAATATGGCCTCAGCGACGAGCAGGGCAACGAGATCATCATGGCCGCACGAGCCCATTGGTTCGAGGACGAGGGCAAAGCCGGGGAGGACGCGGTTGCGGAAACTCCCCAATGATCGGCTAGAGCGCGAAGCGCATACGCCCGAGCGTAAATGCATCCTGAGCGGCACCCATGCCGCCCGGGACGATCTGATCCGCCTGGCCCTCGGGCCGGACGGGCAGGTGGCGCCCGACGTGCGCGCCCGGGCCCCAGGCCGCGGCGCCTGGATCGGCGTCGATCGGCCGACTCTCGAGGCGGCCCAGGCGAAGGGAAAGCTGCGCGGTGCCCTTGCCCGCGCCTTCAAGACCAATGACGTCGCCGCTCCGGCCGATCTCGGCGACCGGATCGAGCAGGCGCTTCGCCAGGCGACGCTCGACCGGCTCGGCCTGGAGGCGCGCGCCGGTCACCTCGTCACCGGCAGCGAGAAGATCGACCTGGCCGCGCGGCGAGGCGAGGTTCAGCTCCTGATCCACGCCGCCGACGCCAGCGAGGATGGCTGCCGAAAGCTCGATCAGGCCTGGCGGGTCGGCGGCAGCGAACAGGGCCGGGGGCTGGTTTTTCCTGAGGGGAGAACCATATTGTCGTTGGCGCTGGGCCGCGACAATGTGGTACATGTGGCGATCGTGGACCGGGCTGCCGCCGCGCGTGTGTTGCACGCGATCGAGCGTTGGCGCGCTTTTATCGGACGTGATGCTGGGCTAGGGGCCGCTTCGGCGGATGCGCCGGCTGCGCCCGGAACGGATGAGTGAAGGAATCTAAGTGAGCGAGACGAGTGACAAGCCGA
Organism: uncultured Sphingosinicella sp.; assembly: GCA_966193865.1. Lineage (GTDB taxonomy): Bacteria > Pseudomonadota > Alphaproteobacteria > Sphingomonadales > Sphingomonadaceae > Allosphingosinicella. Next base: position 1,557 of record CBIGXQ010000069.1, read on the forward strand.
AGCTGGGAACGCGGGCGCCGCTGGGCCTGAAGCGGACGGTCGAAACGGGCAAGGTGAAGCAGAGCTTCAGCCATGGCCGTTCGAACACCGTCGTCGTCGAGGTCAAGAAGCGCCGTATCCTCGGCCGCCCCGGCGAGGCCGAGGCGCCGAAGCCGGAGCCCGTTCAGGAGCCGGCCCCGGTCGCCAAGGCGCCTCAGCCGGCCGCCCCGGCGCCGAAGCCGGCGCCGCGCCCGAGCGACGACCCGACGGCCCGCCGCGAGCTTCAGGAAAGGCTTCTCCGAGAGGCCGAGGAAGCCCGTCTCGCCGCGCTCGAGGAAGCCCGTCGCCGCGAGGACAAGCAGGCCAAGGCCGCGACCGAGGACGAAAAGAGGCGCGCCGAGGACAATCGCCGCGCCGAAGAGGAAGCGAAGCAGAAGGCCGAGGAAGAGGCCCGCCAGAAGGCCGAAGAGGAAGCGCGTCCTGCGCCGACCCAGGCTCAGCCCGCGGCTCCGGCGCCGGCCGCCGACGAAGACGAAGATCGCCGTCCCGGCCATGCCCGCCCCAAGCATCCCGGCGCGAAGCGGCCCGAACCGGCTCGTCCGGCCCGTGGCCGCGACGACCATCGCCGCGAGCGCGGCAAGCTCACCGTCACCCGCGCCCTCGACGACGAGGGCGATGCCCGTGCCCGCAGCCTCGCCGCGCTTCGCCGCGCCCGCGAGAAGGAGCGGCGCGCCCACATGCAGTCCGGTCCTGCCGCCAAGCAGGTTCGCGACGTCGTCGTTCCTGAAGCGATCACCGTCCAGGAGCTCGCCAACCGAATGGCCGAGCGCGGCGCCGACCTCGTGAAGGCGCTGTTCAAGATGGGCACGCCCGTCACCATCACAGAGACGATCGACCAGGACACGGCCGAGCTTCTCATCGAGGAATTCGGCCACCGGATCGTCCGGGTCTCCGAATCCGACATCGACATCCAGGCGGAAAGCGACGTCGACGCGGCCGAGACTCTTCGGCCGAGGCCGGCGGTCGTCACGATCATGGGCCATGTCGACCACGGCAAGACGAGCCTTCTCGACGCGATCCGTGGTGCCGACGTCGTCTCCGGCGAGGCTGGCGGGATCACCCAGCATATCGGCGCCTATCAGGTCAGCCTTCCCGACAAGTCGAAGGTCACCTTCCTCGACACGCCGGGCCACGAGGCGTTCACCGAAATGCGTGCCCGAGGCGCCAACGTCACCGACATCGTCATCCTGGTGGTGGCGGCCGATGACGGCCTCAAGCCGCAGACGATCGAGGCGATCAACCATACCAAGGCGGCCGGCGTGCCGATGATCGTCGCGATCAACAAGATCGACAAGCCGGGCGCCAATCCGCAGAAGGTGCGCGAGGAGCTTCTCCAGCACGAGATCGTCGTCGAGGACATGGGCGGCGACGTCCAGGACGTCGAGGTCTCGGCTCTGAAGAAGACCAATCTCGACAAGCTGCTCGAGGCGATCAACCTCCAGGCCGAAATCCTCGAGCTGAAGGCCAATCCCGACCGTCCGGCCGAAGGCGCGGTGGTCGAGGCCAAGCTCGACAAGGGCCGCGGTCCACTGGCCACCGTCCTCGTCCAGCGCGGAACGCTCCGGGTTGGCGATGTCTTCGTCGCCGGGCCGATCGCCGGCAAGGTCAGGGCGATGATCGACGACAAGGGCCGCCAGGTGAAGGAAGCGGCCCCGAGCTTCCCGGTCGAGGTCCTCGGCCTGTCCGGAGTCCCGTCGGCCGGCGACACGCTCACCGTCGTCGAGAACGAGTCGCGGGCCCGCGAGGTCGCCGCTTATCGTCAGAGCCTGCTCGACCGCAAGCGCACGACCACGGCTCCGGTCAACCTCGAGAACATGTTTGCGTCGAAGGCCAGCACGACCATGGAATTCCCGCTCGTCGTCAAGGCGGACGTCCAGGGCTCGGTCGAAGCGATCGTCGGCGCTCTGGCGAGGATCTCGACCGAGGATATTCGCGCCCGGGTCCTCCACGCCGCGGTCGGCGGGATCACCGAGAGCGACGTCGTGCTCGCCAGCGCCTCCAAGGCGCCGATCATCGGCTTCAACGTTCGTCCGAACGCCAAGGCCCGCGAGATCGCCGAGCGCAACGGCGTCGAATTCCGTTACTATGACGTGATCTATCACCTCACCGACTGGATCAAGCAGGCGATGGCCGGCGAGCTCGGGCCGGAGATCGTCGAGACGGTGCTCGGCCGGGCCGAGATCAAGGAGGTCTTCCCCGCCGGCAAGAAGGACAAGGCGGCCGGTCTGCTCGTCCTCGAAGGGGTCATCCGCAAGGGTCTTCACGCCCGCCTCACCCGCGACGACGTCATCGTCTCGAAGACGACGATCGCCTCGCTTCGCCGGTTCAAGGACGACGTCTCCGAGGTCCGCGCCGGTCTCGAATGCGGAGTCCTTCTGGCCGACACGAACGACATCAAGCCGGGCGACCATCTCGAAGTGTTCGAGGTCGAGGAGCGCGAGCGGACCCTTTGATGGGAGTCCCTCCCCGCCCGCGGGGAGGGGAGCGCTGAACGATGGCACGTCAGAACGAAACCCCCGAAGGCCGCTCGGTCCGACTGCTCCGGGTCGGCGAGCAGGTCCGTCATGCCTTGTCCGAAGTGCTGATGCGCGGGGACGTCCATGACGAGACCCTCGCCAGCCACAGCGTCTCGATCACCGAGGTGCGGATGTCTCCGGACCTTCGCCACGCGACCGTGTTCGTGAAGCCGCTGCTCGGCGCCGACGAGACCGAAGTGCTTGCTGCGCTCAAGCGCCACGTCCGTTATCTCAAGGGCGAGGTGGCTCGGCGGGTGAACACCAAATATGCCGCCAACCTCAAGTTCCTGCCGGACGAGAGCTTCGACGAAGGCGGCCGGATCGACCGGATCCTGCGCGATCCGAAGGTCGCACAGGATTTGGGCACGGCGGAGGAGGATGGGTGAGGCTGTTCGGGAAGGCGCGATCCCGGACTTTCACCTGGTCCAATCAAACATCGCGCGATTTGCTTGTCTGGCTGGAACCGTGGGCGGAGGAGTTCGAAGTGCGGCCAGGCAGCCGCATCGACCTGGTCGTTTCCGGAAAGGGCGCCGCCGGCGACATTCCGGTGGATGTCACACCCACCCACCTCGCTGTCTACGTGCCTGGGCAAACACGCGTACGGGTGCTGATCGACGGAGCAGACCGGACCCTGGGCAGCGACCTTCCTGCGCCCTCGACCGGTAATCTCCCGATGCGGGATTTTACGGGACTGTTGTTCTCCGGTGTCGAGGAAGCTCGTCTGGGCGGAGCGCCGGAAGCGGCAAGGCTCGACATGGATTCGGTCGGGGAAAAGATGGCCGACGGCGAAGTGCGCCTGGAGCCGCTCGCCGAGGCTCATCGCGTGAGGCTCAAGTCGGCCTGTGCCGAGGATGGCGAGATCTGGTCGATCTACGCGACCTCGTGGGATCCCGATCATTTCGACGAAAGCTTCGATCGAATCCTGTCGCTTGAGACCTGGCGATCCTTCGCCATCTTCGTCGGCGATCGGCTGGTCGGCATGAGCTCCTTCATCGGCGTGGATCCGAAGCGCGGAGCGCTCGAGATCGGAAGCACTTATTATGTGCCCGACCGGCGCGGCACCGGGCTCAATCGAATCGTCAAGGATCTGATGATCGGGCGAGCGATCGACTGCGGCTTCCGGAGGATCGAGTTCAAGGTCGACAGTCGCAACGGCCGAAGCCAGGCCGCGATGGCCAAATTGGGAGCGGTCCGGGAGGGAATCATCCGCTCCGACCGGGTCACCTGGACCGGCCATGTCCGCGACACGGTCCTGTTCTCGATCCTGGCGGAGGAGTGGCCGCGCCGACGCTCGCAATGATGGAATTGCGCCGCTAGGCTGCGCCGATGGCCAAGCTCTATTTCTATTATGCGTCGATGAATGCCGGCAAATCGACGACCCTTCTCCAGGCGGACTTCAACTATCGCGAGCGGGGCATGGAGACGTTGCTCTATACCGCGGCGCTCGACGATCGCGCCGGGAAGGGCGTGATCGCGTCGCGGATCGGTCTCCAGATCGGCGGACAGCTGTTCGATCGCGACACCGACATCCGATCGGAGGTCGAGGAGGAACTGAAGAAGCGCAAGCTTCACTGCATCCTGATCGACGAGGCGCAGTTCCTGAGCCGGGCCCAGGTCGTCCAGCTCGCCTCGATCTGCGACGATCTCGATATTCCGGTCCTGGCTTATGGCCTGAGGACCGACTTCCAGGCCAATCTGTTCGAAGGCAGCGCGCATCTTCTGGCCCTCGCCGACACATTGGTCGAGCTCAAGGCCGTCTGCGACTGCGGCCGCAAGGCGACGATGAACCTTCGGGTCGATTCCGAAGGACGGGCGGTGGCGAAGGGCGCGTCGATCGAGATTGGCGGCAATGACCGCTACATCTCGCTGTGCCGGCGCCACTTCATGGCCCGGCTTGCGGATGCGGACGGCGAGCAATTGCGATTCTCGATCGCCCGCGCCGAGCGGCGCGTTGAACCGGAAAAGCCGACCCCCATATCCTGCTGATCATCGGGGGAGCTTATCATGGTCAGCACTTTGTTCACCGCGCTCGCGCTCATCGCCGCCGGACAGGCGCAGGTGCCGCCGGCGCCGCAGCAGCCTGCGCTCGCTCCGGAGAGCCGGCCGGCCAAGGCTGACAGGAAGAACGACCGAAGCTAAAGGCGGCCGGTGCATGGCTGGCTGATCATCGACAAGCCGATCGGGATCGGCTCGACCCAGATCGTCGGCGCCGTCAAGCGCGCGCTCCGCGAGGGCGGCTATCCCAAGGTGAAAGTCGGCCATGGCGGCACGCTCGATCCGCTCGCGAGCGGAGTCCTGCCGGTGGCGCTCGGCGAGGCGACGAAGCTGAGCGGGCGGATGCTCGATGCCGACAAGATCTACGACTTCACGATCCGCCTTGGCGAGGAAACCGACACGCTCGATGCCGAGGGCGAGGTCGTCGCCACTTCGGACAATCGGCCGAGCGCCGCGGAGGTGGAGGAGGTGCTGCCTCGCTTTACCGGAACGATCGATCAGGTGCCTCCCGCTTATTCCGCGTTGAAGGTCGGAGGGAAGCGCGCTTACGACCTCGCCCGTTCGGGCGATGAGGTCCAACTGGAGAGTCGGAGAATTTCGGTTCATCGCCTTTCCCTTCGTCACCCCGGCGAAGGCGGGGGTGAAGAAGCAGACGAAGTGACCCTCACCGCCCACGTCTCCAAGGGCACCTATATCCGCTCCCTCGCCCGCGACATCGCCCGGGCTCTGGGCAGCGTCGGCCACGTCACCATGTTGCGTCGGACCAAGGCGGGTCCGTTCACCCTCGATCAGGCGATTTCGCTGGACAAATTGGGCGAACTCGCTAAGGCCCGCCAGCTTGAACAGGCACTCTTGCCGATGACGGCGGGGCTGGACGACATCCCGGCTCTTTCCGTCACCCCCGACCAGGCAAGGGCGCTCCGACAGGGGCGCAGATTGGCCGGGATCGCCGCAAAGCCAGGGCTTCACCTTGCGACCGAATTGTCTGTTCCGGTTGCGCTCGTGGAGCTTTCCGAAGGTGAACTTCGGGTGGTGCGCGGCTTCAACTTCTAGTGATTGAAAGGAATTGACGATGTCGGTTACCGCCGAGCGCAAGCAGAAACTGATCGACGAAAATGCCCGTGGTTCGGGCGACACCGGTTCGCCCGAAGTGCAGGTCGCGATCCTGACCGAGCGGATCACCAATCTCACCGAGCATTTCAAGACCCACGCCAAGGACAATCATAGCCGGCGCGGACTCCTGATGCTCGTCAACAAGCGCCGGTCGCTGCTCGATTATCTCAAGGGCAAGGACCAGGAGCGCTACAACGCACTGATCGCGAAGCTCGGCCTTCGCAAGTGAATGAAACGGCCCCGTCGGGGCCGTTTCGCATATCTGGCGCCTGCAATTCGGCGGGCGGTGGGTAGGGTCATTCGGACCCGACGCAGGCGACAAGCCTGAAGAGGCCCCCGCGGCATCCGGCTGCGGGCGTTGAAGGAAAACCAATGTTCGACACGAAGAAAGTACAGATCGAGTGGGGCGGCAAGACGCTGACCCTCGAAACGGGCCGGATCGCCCGCCAGGCCGACGGCGCGGTTCTCGCGACCCTCGGCGAAACCGTCGTCCTGTGCGCGGTCACCGCCGCAAAGTCGGTCAAGGAAGGGCAGGACTTCTTCCCGCTGACCGTCCACTATCAGGAAAAATTCTCGTCGGCCGGGCGAATCCCGGGCGGCTTCTTCAAGCGCGAGCGCGGCGCCACCGAGAAGGAGACTCTCACGAGCCGACTGATCGACCGGCCGATCCGCCCGCTCTTCCCTGAAGGCTTCTACAACGAGGTCCTCGTGATCGCCCATGTCATGTCCTATGACGGCGAGAACGAGCCGGACATGCTGGCGATGATCGCCGCTTCGGCCGCGCTCACCCTCTCCGGCGTTCCCTTCATGGGGCCGGTCGGCGCTGCCCGGGTCGGCTACATTGACGGCGAATATATCCTCAATCCGTCGCTCGACCAGGTGAAGGAAGGCGAGCTCGACCTCGTCGTCGCCGGCACCCGTGACGCCGTCCTGATGGTCGAATCGGAAGCCAAGGAGCTTTCCGAAGAGGTCATGCTGAACGCTGTCATGTTTGCTCACCGCGAGAGCCAGAAGGTGATCGACGCGATCATCAGGCTCGCCGAGCAGGCCGCCAAGGAGCCCTGGGAGCTTCCCGAGGACACGACCGGCGGCGAGATCCTCGGCAAGCTTCGCGAGCTCGCCGGCACCGGTCTCGAACAGGCCTACAAGCTGACGAAGAAGGCCGAGCGGGTCGCCGCCATCGCGGCCGCCAAGACTCCGCTCAAGGAAGCCTATGAAGGCGCCGATCCCGGCACCAAGCTGAAGGCGTCAAAGCTCGGCAAGAAGCTCGAGGCCGAGATCGTCCGTACCGCCATCCTCAAGGAAGGGCGCCGGATCGACGGCCGCGACACCAAGACGGTCCGTCCGATCGAGGCGATGGTCGGCTTCCTTCCGCGCACCCACGGCTCGGCTCTGTTCACCCGCGGCGAGACCCAGGCGATCGTCACCACGACCCTGGGCACCAAGGACAGCGAGCAGATGATCGATGGCCTGACCGGCCTCAGCTACGAGCGCTTCATGCTCCACTACAACTTCCCGCCTTATTCGGTCGGTGAAGTGGGCCGCTTCGGTGCGCCCGGGCGGCGCGAAGTCGGGCACGGCAAGCTGGCGTGGCGGTCGATCCACCCGATGCTCCCGACCCACGAGGAATTCCCCTATACGATCCGGGTCCTCTCCGACATCACCGAGAGCAACGGCTCCTCGTCCATGGCCACCGTCTGCGGCGCTTCGCTGTCGCTGATGGATGCCGGCGTGCCGCTGAAGCGGCCGGTGGCGGGCATCGCCATGGGCCTGATCCTGGAAGTCGACGACAAGGGCAATCGCGATTTCGCGGTGATCAGCGACATCCTCGGTGACGAGGACCATCTCGGCGACATGGACTTCAAGGTCGCCGGAACCACCGAGGGCATCACCTCGCTCCAGATGGACATCAAGATCGCCGGAATCACCGAGGAGATCATGAAGGTCGCGCTCGACCAGGCGAAGGCCGGCCGCGCCCACATTCTCGGCGAGATGGCCAAGGCGCTCGATCATACCCGCGAGGAGCTTAGCGCTCACGCGCCGAGGATCGAGACGATGCAGATCCCGAAGGAGAAGATCCGCGACGTGATCGGCACCGGCGGCAAGATCATTCGCGAGATCGTCGCCACCACCGGCGCCAAGGTCGACATCGACGACGAAGGGGTGATCAAGATCAGCTCTTCCGACCTCGGCCAGATCGAAGCGGCCCGCAAGTGGATCGCCGGGATCGTCGAGGAGCCGGAAGTCGGCAAGGTCTATGAAGGCAAGGTCGTCAACATCGTCGATTTCGGCGCCTTCGTGAACTTCATGGGCGGCCGCGACGGCCTCGTCCACGTCTCGGAAATCCGCAACGAGCGGGTCGAGAATGTGCGCGATGCCTTGTCGGAAGGCCAGGAAGTCAAGGTCAAGGTGCTCGAGGTCGATCCGCGCGGCAAGGTCCGCCTGTCGATGCGGGTCGTCGACCAGGAGACGGGCGCCGAGCTGGAAGATAGCCGTCCTCCGCGCGAGCCGCGCGGCGAGCGCAGCGATCGTGGCCCGCGTCGTGACGGCGAAGGCCGTGGCGACCGTGGCCGCGGGCCCCGCCGTGACGGCGGCCGCGACCGTGGCCCGCGCCGCGAAGGCGGCGGCGAGCGCGGCGAGCGCGATGACCGTCCGCGCGGCGGCGAGGGTGGCGGCGAGGGCGGCGGCGATCGTCCTCCTCGCGGCGACCGCGGTCCGCGTCGCGGCGGTGGCGATGAAGGTCCCGAGCCCGAATTCGCTCCGGCCTTCCTCACCCGCGACGACGACTGAGCTCCGGCTTCGGTCAGAGCCGAATAGAAAAGGCCCCGCGATCGCTCGCGGGGCCTTTTCATTGCGGTCGACGGGCCCGCGCCGCAAAATTTTGAACCGCTAGAAACGCATCCCCAGAGCGGCGACGCCCTGGTGGCGATCCAGCTCGTCATAGGTCGAGAAGCGATATTCCGTCCCGACGAAAAGGTTGCGGCCGACCGCGATCTGGACCCCGGCACCGCCGCGAAGGCCGCCGTCGTTCGATTCGATGATCTCCGGGAAGGTCGGATTGATCAGGTCCCTGCGGATGCTCAGGTTGGTATAGCCCGCCTTGAAGTAGAGATTGACGGCGTCCGACACCGACGCCGTGACCCGAGCCCCGGCATAGAGATCGCGGCCAAGCCGGTAGCTATTGTCGTCGACTCCGGAGACGAAGCGGAATTCGGTGTTGGAATCGGTCGCCTCGAGATCGACTCCGATCGAGAGGCTGCTTCCGACCGGGAAGTCGTAGCCGACGCCCAGGCCGTAGAGGAGTCCGCTTTCCTTCGGGTCGTCCTGGTTGCCGAAGCTGTCGAGATGGGCGCGGTCGAGGCCGATCAGGGCCTCGACTCGGGCGCCGGCGGTCTCCGCCGCCGAGGCCGGCACGGCCGCGAGCGCGATCGCCGACGCGGCGAGAATGGCGAACTTGTTCATGATGATCCTTATGTGATGAAGACCGGCCGTCGATCGGCCGGACCGGCAGCTTGGTCCCACCGGGAGGCTGAACCGCAGGTGAAGTCTCGAAACGCGAGTCCGTCGTCTCTGGCCGTTTGGACGGACCGCGTATAGACGGGCCGGGTAGAGCGACAGGATCGCGGAGACGACGATGGCCAAGAAGGCGAAGTCCAAGTCCAAGTCGAAGCTCAAGCTGCCCAAGGAGGTGGCGGGCGTGAAGGTGCCGAAGGGTCTTCGCAAGCAGGCCAAGACCCTGCTCGAGATCATCGACAGCCCGGCCGGCCGGGAGCTTGCGGCTGCGGGGCTGACCCTCGCGGCCACGTCGCTCGTTGCGAAGGCGTCCGACAGCAAGGCCAAAGGCGCGGTCAAGACGCTCGCCCGTGAGGCTGTCGCCAGGCGTCGCACCGGCGAGGGCGATGCCGCCGATCTCGGCGCGGTCCTCAGCGCTGCGGTGGCGGAGGGCGCGAGACGATTCCTTCAGGGCTTCGAGGAAGGGAAGAAGGCCGCCCCGTCGCAAGAGCGGTCGGAAGAGCCATCGCAGGAGCCGCCGAAAGCGCCGGCCCCCGCCCGCCGCCGATCGCCGCGCCGGACGGCGCGAGAGCCCGCCAATCGGCGCGGATGACCTTCCGACGCCTCCGCGCGTTGACCAAGGTCATTTCCTCCGCCAGCGAGCGCCTGTCATATGAACGTCACAAAATGGGCGCCAGCTACCGATCCTGAAAAGCCATTGAGACGAGCGGACGGGCGAGACGACGTGGACGCAGCCAATGATCCCGAGACGATGGAGGCGGCTGCGCCGGCCGCCTCCGCCGATTTGTTCTTCAACCGCGAGCTCTCCTGGCTGGCCTTCAACCAGAGGGTGCTCGACGAAGCCTGCAACGGCGCCCATCCTCTGCTCGAGCGGCT